>JAQTXN010000007.1 GCA_028688755.1 Methylococcales bacterium
AAATTTAAATAATCAACCCGAAAATCGTGACCCCATTGCGATACACAATGCGCTTCGTCAATGGCGAACAAAGCAATTTTGAGCGATTTTAAAAAGTCTAATGTCGTTGAAATAGCTAGCCTTTCAGGCGCGATATAAAGCAAATCGAGTTCATTATTTTGTAATTGCTCTTCAACTTGCCGCGCTTCTTGTGCGGATAATGCGGAATTTAAAAATGCGGCGCGAATACCTAATTGTTTGAGCGCATCAACTTGGTCTTGCATCAAGGCAATTAACGGCGAAATCACAATGCCTACGCCATCTTTAACCAAGGCAGGAATTTGATAACACAACGATTTCCCACCACCTGTTGGCATTAAAACAAGTGCGTCTTGCCCTGCAATCAATCCTTCAATAATTTCACGTTGCTGACCACGAAATTCATGATAACCAAAAATAGTTTTCAAAATTTTTAACGGTTCATCGCTCATTTTTATTCCAGTCAAACCATAAAAACTGCACAATATAGCTCATAATTTTTTATTTCAAATGAGCGTCACTTTTTTATGTCTGAAAACCATCTCGAATTGTATGAAGCCGATGTCCTCATTGTTGATGACACGCTGGCAAATTTGCAGCTACTCACCTCGCTTTTAAAAGAAGAAGGCTACAAAGTGCGCCCCGCAAGTTCTGGTGCAATGGCATTGCAAGCGATTGAGAAAAAATCGCCTGACTTAATTTTGCTTGACATCAAAATGCCCGACATGGACGGTTATGAAGTCTGTCAAAAATTAAAAAGTCATCCTCACACTGAAACTATTCCGATTATTTTTATAAGCGCGTTAAGTGACGTGAACGACAAGGTGAAAGCCTTTAGCGTTGGCGGGGTGGATTACATCAATAAACCGTTTCAATTTGAAGAAGTCAAAGCGCGAGTTTCGACGCATTTAAAATTACGTTCGTATCAACTTGAAATGGAAAAACGAGTTGCTCAAGGCGTTGAAAAAATTAACGCTTTAAACCAAGAAATTATCGATACACAGCGCGAATTGATTTTCACGATGGGTGAAATTTGTGAAACCCATTCGCACGAAACAGGATTACACGTTAAACGTGTTGCCGAGTATTCCTATTTACTCGCTAAATTATGCGGCAGCGACAAAGCAGAGTTAATTCATCAAGCCTCACCGATGCACGACGTGGGAAAAGTAGCGATTCCCGACACCATTTTGTCAAAAACATCAAGTTTAAATCCAGAAGAGTGGAGCGTAATGCAAACACACACCACGCTTGGTTTTAAAGTGTTTGCCGCTTCAGATAGAGAATTACTCAAAATGGCAGCGCAAATTGCCCACGAACATCACGAAAAATGGAATGGGACAGGTTATCCACGCGGTTTAAAAGGCGAAGAAATTAGTTTTGCCGCTCGCGTAACTGCCGTTGCAGACGTTTTTGATGCGCTCGGTTCAGCGCGGTGTTACAAAAAACCGTGGGAATTACCTGCGATTTTAGAATATATGAAACAAAAAAGTGGTGAGCAATTCGAACCAAGATTGATTGACTTATTTTTAGCAAACTTAGATGATTTTTTGGTGATTCGAGATAAATTTGTCGATAAAGGATGAAGTTATGAAAGTAAAACGTTTGATGTTAGCGGGTTTTCTAACGGCAATTTCACACATTGCCAATGCAGAAATCGAAATTGTTTCGCCTGAAAGCGTCGGTTTATCGTCGCAACGGTTGCAAAACCTCGACGCGCTCATGCAATCGCATATTGATGAAAAGAAAATTGCTGGCGCGAACGTGTTAATTGCTCGAAAGGGGAAAATCGCTTATTTCAAATCGTTTGGACTTGCCGACGAAAATAAACCGATGCAAAAAGACAGTTTGATTCGCATTATGTCGATGTCAAAACCGATTACTAGCACAGCGGTTATGATTCTTTATGAACAAGGGAAATTGCTCCTTTCTGACCCCGTTTCAAAATATATTCCTGAATTTAAAAATCAAAAAGTTCTCGAAATGAATCCGAATGGCAAGGGTTATAAACTCGTGCCTGTGAAACGTGAAGTTACCATTCGTGATTTGCTCACGCACAAGTCGGGCATTTTGTATTCATTTTTAGGGAATTATTATCACGAACCTGAACGCCAAGCGGTACTTGATTTGTATAAACAAGCAGGAATCAGTGATGGCACCTGTCGCCCTGATGAAACGATTGGCGATATGGTGAAACGCTTGGCGCGTTTGCCGCTTTTCAAACAACCTGGTGAAGTGTGGGATTATGGTTTGTCGAATGACGTTTTAGGTTATTTAATCGAAGTCGTTTCGGGAATGCGTTTTGATGACTTTGTGTATAAAAACATTTTCGAGCCATTAAAAATGAAGGACAGTTATTACTATGTCCCGTCTGAAAAACAAGCTCGCATCGCAGCGGTTTGGAAAACGGATTGGCAAGGAAATTTAACCCGCACCGATGACAAACTCATTATTGACGGCAATTTGGCATTATGCCCTGCTGACGCTTACGCCACGTCAGGTAAGTATTTAACAGGTGGTGTGAATGTAATTTCGACCGCTTATGATTACTTTCGTTTCGCACAAATGTTCTTGAACGGTGGCGAATTAGACGGTGTACGTTTACTTAGCCGAAAAACCGTTGAGCTGATGACGGCAACCAATCATATCGGCACAAGTGATGCCGTATTTTTACACGACCATAACTGGAAATTTGGCTTAGGTTTTGCCATTGAACAAGACCGAGGACATGATGTTGACAGCGGCGATGTTGGCACATTTGAATGGGCGGGGCTTTATTCAACCCGTTTTAGCGTTGACCCGAAAGAGCAAAAAATTACCATTTTTATGTCACAAACAACACCATTTGGTTTTCATTTTGGTTTGTGGGATAAATTACTCGTGCAATCGAGCAGCGCAATTAACGATTAGGAGAAGAAAATGAAACCATTTTTTTATAGTTTAGGCGTAGCGTTAATCTGTTTATCCACAACAGCACAAGCAACGGGACCAAGAGTGACAGCGAGTTTATTTGAACCGCCTGTAAATGAAATTTTTACCTTAGATTTTCCGCAAGTATTGAGCATCGAATCTGCGGATACAGGTGTTGCAACGGCAATTATTAAAGCCGCGTTCAAAGCGGAAAATGTTGAAAATACGCTCACGCCGTTGCCCCTTCAAACAATGCTTTCCTATTATTTAAATGAAGAAAATGCGCTCGCTATTGCGGGGCATGATTTGAATTTAACAACAGCAGAAGCCAAAAATGTCATCTTGGTTCCCGTGTTGCGCTTGAAAGAAAGTTACTTTTACGCTCGCCCAAAACATGAAACGCTCGCGTGGAAAGGTGATTTAGACGCATTCAAAGGCTTAACACTTGGTGTACATAAAAAAGAGGCTGCCGCTATTTATCAAAAAGCAAATATCAACATTGTTGAAGACCGCTTAGATGCACGAATCAGCGGGTTGATTGCAGGAAAAATTGATGTTGTGCGCGAAGCAGATTTTACGATGATACAAATGTTGAAAAAGAATTTTGCAACGCAACAAAAAGACATTATTCGTTTAGAACCCAGCGCAGGCGAAGCCGTAGTTTCTGTTGCGTTTAATAAGAAAAATCCGAAAGGTGTTGCGCTCGCTAAACAATTTCAACAAGGTTTAGCAAAAATTATCGCTTCAGGTGAATACAACGACATTCTGCAAAAACAAGCAGACGAAGAAAGTAAAAATTATTTTGTCCCATTGAAAAAGTAAGGAAATTGAAACGATGAGTTTGGATAACGCCAATTTTTGGAAAAATTCTTCGCTAAGTGACGTTTTAAAATTAACCGACAAAATGAAAACGGCTTCAATGGATTCGGTGGATTTTACGACCACCGAATTGATTGAGGATTTTCAAACTTACGTTTCAAACTTATCGGGCATTGAATTATCCGATGCGCCTTATGATGATGAACCAATTATTTCAAATGTGAATAACACTGCGCCAAACGTGGTCGCCGCGATAACGCGCAGTGATTTAGAAAATATCATTTATTCAAACAGCGACAACAATCTCAACGCATTGCTCGATGACGGTGTGAATCTGAATTATCTAATGCCAGCTCGCAATGTGGTTTATTACAGTTTTGATAATCAAAATTTTGATGACGACAAAATTAACGCCACTCGATACGCATTTAATGTCACACAACAACAAGCTGCGCGAAGTATTTTGAATTACGCAAGTTCAGTGACAGGCATTGAATTTCAGGAAGTGTCGCTCACGCAAGATGCCGATTTGCATTTTGCTAATACCGATTTGTATGGCACTCGCACGACGGGCTTGACCAATAAATACTCTAATTATCAATACAATGCCCGAACAGATGAAATTGTAACGTATCGCGCAAATATCTATGTTTACCTCGATAACGTAGAGTTCAATCAAGATAATGCAACGCCTGTTGCTGGTTCACAAGGTTACGAAACGTTGTTACATGAAATCGGTCATGCACTAGGTTTAAAACATCCTTTTGAATCTCCTTATGCGTTGCTCGCTTCGCAAGACAATACCAATAACACGGTTATGTCTTATAGCCACTTAAGTAATTACAAAACCGAATTTCAATCTTATGATTTAGCGGCATTGGATTGGATTTATGGTGGTGATGGGTTAGGTGGTAAAAGTAGTTCATCCGTAACACTTGCCAAAACACAGCAAGGCACAAGCAATGATGATTATTTAGTTGGCACTGCCAAATCCGAGACGCTCACGGGATTAGCGGGAAATGATACGTTAAACGGCAGTATTGGACGTGACAGCTTAATTGGCGGCGATGGCAATGATATTTACATTGTCGATAATTCGCGCGACAAAGTTATTGAAACCAATTTATTCGACACGGATTCAGTGCAAAGCAGCGTGAATTACACGTTGCCTAAAAATGTTGAAAATCTGCTTTTAACTGACGCTGCCCAAACGGGTATTGGAAATGAACTGGCTAATAAGTTAGTGGGTAATGAATTAGCAAACAGTTTGAATGGCAAAGCGGGTAACGACACGCTTGAAGGTGGCAAAGGTAACGACACATTAACAGGTGGAACAGGTCACGATACCTTCGTTTTTAATATCAAAGATTACGACTTTTTAGGCGATTTTGCCCCACGCGCACAAAATATCGACACCATTACCGATTTCAAAAAAGGTGAAGATTCAATTGAATTAAGTGCCGCTTTCGCGTTTAAAGGTTTTGCTGTTTCCAAATCATTAAAATCCTTTACTGGTGATGAAAGTTTGATTTATGACACCACAACTCGCACGCTTTATTTTGATGCTGACGGACAGCAAACCCATTACACGCCTACGGCAGTGATTAAATTCACAGGAAAAATAATGTTAGATGTCAGTGATTTGCAATTTATCAACGAAGCGATTGCCTAAATGAAAACTTGTTTTTGTGGTTCAAACCTTGATTACACGCAATGTTGCGAGCCTTTTCACAATGGCACGCAACACGCGCTAACCGCGCAAATTTTAATGCGTTCTCGTTACAGCGCGTATGTTTTGAAAAATGCCGATTATTTGCTTTCAACGTGGTACAAAAGCACACGCCCGAAAGCACTCGATTTTTCGCAAGAAAATGTCACATGGAAAAAATTGGAAATTCTGCACACCAAAAAAGGTGGCGAAAAAGACGATAAAGGTCGCGTTGAATTTAAGGCTTTTTATGAACAAAACGGACAAACGCTCGTGATGCACGAAATTAGCCGCTTTAAGAAATTTGGCGGAAAATGGTTTTATGTAGATGGAATTGTCGATTAGCCAATCTTTAACGTTTGCGCCGTGCTGCAAAAAAATCCTTCAATAATTGCGAACAAGTGTCTTCCAAAATGCCACCTTGCCACTGAACGTGATGATTTAAAAATGGCGCATTTGATAACGCTAACGCATTACAAACACAGCCCCGTTTTTCATCAAATGCCCCAAATACTAAACGTTGAATTCTCGCTTGAGCAATCGCCCCCATACACATAACACATGGTTCGAGTGTCACATAAAGCGTTGTATCGATTAAACGATAATTTTCAATCACACTGCCTGCCTGTCGAATGGCAACAATTTCAGCATGTGCGCTCGGGTCGTGCATTTTAATGACTTGATTCCAACCTTCGGCAACGACTTTTTCATTTTTAATTAGCACTGCGCCGACAGGCACTTCACCTAAATCTTGCGCTCGTTGGGCTAATCGAATCGCATAACGCATCCAGCTTTCGTCTGTTAAAATGTCGCTCACTTTCTACTCTCAATTCTAAAATTCAATGTCAAAACTTAATCTACAAACTCTTTTTCGTCCCGAAGTGCTAGCGTTATCGGCCTATCACGTTGCGAATGCACAAGGTTTTATCAAACTTGATGCAATGGAAAATCCTTACACTTGGTCAGATGAATTAAAACAATCGTGGCTTGCGCGATTAAACGATTGTGCGATAAATCGCTACCCCGACCCGCAAGCAACGCTGCTTGCCACCACACTCAAAAGTTTAAACAACTTACCCGACGACATTGAGTTGTTACTCGGTAACGGTTCAGATGAAATTATTCAATTGTTGTTAATGGCATTGCCGCCGAATTCGCATGTTTTAAGCACTACGCCCAGCTTTGTAATGTACAAACAAATTAGCGATTCTTTGGGCTTAAATTATCACGGCGTTTCGCTTGATGCTGAAAATTTTGATTTGGATTTACCTGCAATGCTCACAGCCATTGAAGAATACAATCCTGCGGTGATTTTTCTTGCTTATCCGAATAATCCGACGGGAAATTTGTTTAATATTGACGCGATTAACAAAATTATCGAGGCGGCAAACGGTTTAGTTATTATTGATGAAGCCTACGAACCGTTTGCAAATAACGCGAGTTTCATGAATCGCGTGGGCGGCAACATTTTAGTGATGCGAACGGTGTCTAAATTAGGTTTAGCAGGTTTGCGTTTAGGTTATATTGCGGGGCAACGTGAAATTATCGCCGAATTAGACAAAATTCGTTTGCCTTACAATATCAACGTGTTAACGCAAACAAGCGTGCAATTTTCACTTGAAAATAAAGCAGTTTTTGATGAACAAACTCAAGCCATTTGCCGTGAACGAACTCTAATGTTGCAAGAACTGAATGCGTTGAATGGCATTACGGCTTACGACAGTGCAGCAAATTTTATTTTATTCAAAACACCACAAAATCAAGCAACACGAATGTTCGAGGCAATTAAAACGCAAGGCGTGTTAATTAAAAATGTTCACCCACAAGGCGGATTGTTAACTGATTGTTTGCGTGTTACGGTCGGTACACCTAGCGAAAATCAAGCATTTTTAAATGCTTTAAAATCTGTGCTTTGAGTTAAATTTTGTTTAACCGTCTTTTTTGCACTGCATTCGCTAATTTTTTCAGCAAGGGCAAAGTATCTTCCCATGATAAACAAGCATCGGTAATGCTTTGCCCATAAATCAAATCTTGCCCTTTCACGACGGTTTGTTGCCCACCTTTGAGATGACTTTCAATCATCACGCCCATGATGCGTTTATCCCCGCTGGCAATTTGCCCCGCGACATCGTCGCCGACAATGAGCTGGCGTTGGCATTGTTTCAAACTGTTGGAATGACTGAAATCAATCATGATATTAGGGCGCAAATGCGCATGTTCCATACTTTGCGCGACTTGGTCAACGTGAACAGCATCGTAATTTGGCTGATGATTCCCGCCGCGCAAAATAATATGCACGTCTTCATTTCCCGTCGTTGAAAAAATCGCCGAATGACCCGCTTTGGTGAGCGATAAAAAATGATGTGGACTCATTGCCGCACCAATTGCATCAATTGCAATTTTTGCCGTGCCATCGGTGGCGTTTTTGAAACCCACTGGACACGATAAACCTGACGCAAGTTCACGATGTACTTGGCTTTCAGTCGTTCTCGCGCCAATTGCGCCCCAAGCAATTAAATCCGAAACATATTGTGGCGTAATCAAATCGAGATATTCGGTTGCCGCTGGAATGCCTATGTTATTTACATCGAGCAACAATTGTCTCGCCACTCGCAACCCTTTGTTAATGTTAAAACTTGAATCCAAATCAGGGTCGTTAATTAAGCCTTTCCAACCAACGGTAGTGCGTGGTTTTTCAAAATACACGCGCATAATAATGAGCAAATCGTCGCTCAATTCAGCCACCACCGTTTTTAACAATTGAGCATATTCAAGCGCGGCTTTCGTATCGTGAATGGAGCAAGGCCCGACAACAACCACTAATCGGTCGTCGTCACCTTTTAAAATGTTGTGAATAGCACGACGCGCATCAAACGTGGTTTGCGCGGCAACGTCAGTAATCGGCATTTCAGTATGAACTTCGACGGGGGCAATGACTTCAGTCATGCCGCAAATGCGTAAATCGTCAGTATTAAATCTGTGCAACTTCCCTCTCCTCTTAGGTTTTATTTTTTACGACCGTTTAAACGAATCCAATCTTCTTGTTGAACACGCGGCGCGAAATCGATTTTTTGCTCGTAAGCGGTAATTACCGAATCTGCTTGCTCTGCCAAAATCCCCGATAAAATTAAATCGCCATTTTGAGCGACTAACGCGCAAATGTTTTGCGATAAATCAATCAATGGTTTTGCCAAAATGTTCGCTAAAACAACATCTGCTTCGAACGGTTTGAAATCTTCAGGTAAGTAGCAGTGTATTTTGTCAGAAACCGCATTTTTCAAGGCATTATCGCGCGTTGCGGTGAGAGCTTGCGGGTCGATGTCTACCGCATGTGCTTCTTTTGCACCAAGTAAAATGGCTGCAACAGCTAAAATTCCTGAACCACAACCGTAATCAATCACGGTTTTACCTGTTAAATCGTGGCTAGCTAGCCATTCTAAACATAATGCTGTGGTTGGATGTGTACCTGTTCCAAACGCTAAACCTGGGTCAAGCGTTAAACAGACAGTGCCTTCTTCGTGCTGTTCTTGGTCAGTGGGGCAAACCCACAACCGATTTGCAAATTTCATCGGATGATAAAATTCCATCCATGCTCGTTCCCACGCTTGGTCTTCGATGAATTGATATTGCCACGAATCACCAATCGTTTTGAATTTTCGATTCATTTCTGCTTTGACGAATTCGGGGTCAACGTCCAATTCAAAAAGGGCTTCGACTTGGGTATTTGTCCAAATTTTGGTCTCGCCAATTTTCGGTTCATAAACGGGTTCGTCTTCTGCGTCTAAATACGTCACAGAAACGGCTTTTAAATGAGTGAAATGTTTAGCGACTTTCGGCGCAGATTTTTCTGTCGTTGTGACAGTGAGTTGATGCCAAGGCATAATTGGAGATTAAGAAATGAAGCGTGATTAAATGGCGCACAAACTGTGTTTGTACGCCGCTGAGAAAAGGCTTAATAAATACCCAATTTTTTCTCTAAATAATGGATATTTTGCCCACCTGCCGCAAACGCGCTATCGGTCATGATGTCGTGTTGCAGTGGAATGTTGGTTTTTATGCCGTCGATAATAATTTCATTCAAGGCGGTATTCATACGCGCAATCGCACTCGCGCGAGTTTCACCGTGAGCAATCAATTTGCCAATCATCGAATCGTAATACGGCGGCACTTTGTAACCATTGTAAATGTGTGTTTCGCAACGAATTCCTGGCCCTCCAGGCATGTGAAATTGTGAAATCGTACCTGGACATGGCATAAACGTTTTCGGGTCTTCGGCATTCAAACGGCATTCAATCGCGTGACCTTGAATTTTGACTTGCTCTTGCGTAATCGATAATTTTTCGCCTGCGGCAATTCGCAACTGTTCTTTCACAATGTCAAAACCTGTCACCATTTCTGTCACAGGATGTTCAACTTGCACGCGGGTATTCATTTCGATAAAGAAAAATTCGCCTTTTTCGTACAAAAATTCGAATGTTCCCGCACCACGATAACCAATATCAATACACGCTTGAGCGCAACGTTCACCAATAAATTTACGTTGCTCTTCTGTAATTCCTGGAGCTGGAGCTTCTTCAACCACTTTTTGATGACGACGTTGCATTGAACAATCGCGCTCACCTAAATGAATCGCGTTACCGTGCGTATCTGCCATAACTTGAAATTCAATGTGACGCGGGTCTTCTAAAAATTTTTCCATATAAACGGTTGCATTGCCAAACGCTGCACCTGCTTCGGCTTTGGTCATCGCAATCGCGTTAAGTAATGCCGCTTCGGTATGCACCGTACGCATTCCACGACCACCACCGCCACCTGCGGCTTTGATAATCACTGGATAACCAATTTCACGCGCTAATTTCAAATTTTTATCCGCATCATCAGAAAGCGGGTCGTTATTACCAGGAACGCAAGGAATTCCTGCTTTGAGCATCGCATTTTTAGCCGAAATTTTATCGCCCATCATGCGAATCGTATCGGCCTTTGGCCCTATGAAAACAAAACCACTTTGTTCTACTTTTTCAGCAAAATCCGCATTTTCAGACAAAAATCCATAACCTGGATGAATCGCTTGCGCGTCAGTCACTTCTGCTGCACTAATAATGGCTGGAATGTTTAAATAACTTTCGGTTGAATTCGCAGGGCCAATACACACAGATTCATCTGCTAAACGAACGTGTTTTAAATCACGATCGGCTTCTGAATGCACAGCAACGACTTTTATGCCAAGTTCACGGCAAGCTCGCAACACGCGCAACGCGATTTCACCGCGATTGGCGATAACAATTTTATCAAACATAGTTTTTTGCCTTACTCAATCACAAATAACGGTTGACCGTATTCGACGGGTTCATTGTTTTCAACCAGAATTTGGGTGATTGTGCCACTTTTGTCTGCTTCGATTTGATTCAAAATCTTCATGGCTTCGATAATGCAAAGTGTTTGCCCAGCTGTGACGCTTACACCAACTTCAACAAAGGCTTTGCTGCCTGGTGATGCGCTACGATAGAACGTTCCAACCATTGGCGATTTGACAATATGACCTTTGATTTCAGGTGCGGCGGCAATGGCTGGTGCGGCTTCTCCTACGTTAATAACGGTGGCAGGTGCAGCAACAGGAGCTGGTGCATAATGCACAGGTGCGGCAACTGGCACATTTGAAGAATAGCGATTGATGCGAATCGATTCTTCACCTTCTTTAATTTCAATTTCAGCTAAATCGGAGTTTTGAACTAACTCGATGATTTTTTGTATTTTTCTAATATCCATTTTAGGGGTCTCTTTTTTATAGTTATAGTTAATCTTTAGTTAAAATTCGGTGTGCTGCCTGTAAGGCTAATTCATAACCCATCGCGCCCAATCCACAAATCACACCTTGTGCGATGTCTGAGAAATACGAATGTTTGCGAAACGGCTCACGCGCATGAACATTGGATAAATGTACTTCAATAAACGGGATTTTTGTCGCAAGTAGCGCGTCGCGTAATGCCACACTCGTATGCGTAAAAGCAGCGGGATTGATAATGATAAAATCCACGCGATTTGCGTATGCAACGTGAATAAGTTCAATCAATTCATGTTCAGCGTTGCTTTGATGAAATGTTAAGGAATGTTGTAAAAGTTGAGCTTCTTTTTCGAGCGTGTGTTGAATGTCAGCAAGAGTTTGATTGCCATAAAGACTGGGTTCGCGTATGCCCAATAAGTTGAGATTTGGACCATTTAAGACTGTAATTATCGCCATTGCATTCTCTTAAATTAAGCGGGGTTAAAAACGGGCTAATTTTACCGTGTTGCGAAAGTTTGTCCAGTTTATGCACAAAATGCGTTGTGTTTACGACTTTTGGTGCTATTTTTACGCCATTTTCAAAAACTAAGAAAAGGAAGAATTATGTCACTCGTCATAACATGTTTTCAAAAATTACAAACTTGCGCTGAAACAAAAATCACGCAAATTCAAAACTGCTCCAAATTCCAACAAATTCAAGCTCTGCCTTCTTGGCAACGAAATTTAACGTGGGCAGCATTATTTTTAACTAGTCAGATTTTAGTTTTTGGTACGCTGTATTTAGTATTTGGAAAAATTGTTGTCATAGGTTTTACTGCAAGTATTTTAGCTGGACTGGCAACAGGCATTGGCGCATTACCTGCGCTTTGGTTTAAAAACATTTCGGACAATTTATTTAACAGTATGCTCGGTGGTGCAGCAGGCGTGATGCTTGCGGCAACCGCATTTTCGCTACTCGTTCCAGGTTTGGAATATGGCAATGCGATGTGGACAGGTAAAGGTATTTACATTGTTTCTTTCGGCATGATTATTGGTGCATTATTTTTGCATTATGCAGATAAACAATTGCCGCATATTCATTTCGATAGCTTGTCAGAAACGCAATTTAATTCGCTTAAAAAAATCTGGCTGTTCATCATTGCGATTACGATTCATAACTTTCCCGAAGGAATGTCGGTGGGCGTGAGTTTTGGTGCTGATGATTTACACAATGGGTTAGTCTTATCAGGTGCAATTGCATTGCAAAACATTCCAGAAGGCTTAGCCGTTGCTTTGCCATTAGTAGGACTGGGATATAACAAATGGAAAGCCGTTGGCATTGCAACATTAACAGGTTTAGTCGAACCAATCGGCGGTTTACTCGGCATTACGATGGTGACAGTTTTTGAGCCAATTTTGCCAATCGCAATGGGTTTTGCCGCAGGCGCAATGTTGTTTGTGATTAGTGAAGAAATTATTCCCGAAACGCATTCAAAAGGACGTTCACGTTGTGCGACTTTTTCGCTAATGGGCGGTTTTATCATCATGATGATGCTTGATAACTTACTTGGTTAATCATGCAAATTCATTTCATTACTGTCGGAACAAAAATGCCGAGTTGGGTGCAACAAGGCTATGACGAATATGCAAAGCGTTTGCCGCGCGAATGTGAGTTAGTTTTAAAAGAAATTCCTGCTGGCAAACGCACCAAAAATAGCGATACCGCGCGAATTATTCGCGAAGAAGGCGAGCGAATTTTGGCTGCAATTCCGCAAAACTGTCATGTCGTGACACTCGATTTAGGTGGCAAATTGTGGTCAACGCCGCAGCTTTCACAATCGCTTGAACGCTGGCAAGGCAATGGACAACACGTTGCGTTAATTGTCGGTGGAGCCGATGGCATTGCTGATGCGGTAAAACAAATCGCAAAAGAATCGTGGTGTTTGTCGAATCTCACTTTCCCACATCCATTGGTTCGAATCGTCGTTGCCGAGCAAATTTATCGCGCGTGGAGCATTTTGCAAAATCACCCTTATCATCGTTAAATTTATGAACACACTTTTCCCAGAAATCGAACCGTTTAACCATTTTTTCTTAAAAACCGACGGCGTGCATTCGGTCTACGTTGAACAATGCGGCAACCCAAATGGCGTGCCAGTTGTGTTTTTACACGGAGGACCTTGCTCGGGTTGCAAACCTGACCATCGCCGTTTTTTTGACCCGAATTTTTATCACATCATTTTGCTAGACCAACGCGGTTGCGGGCGTTCGCTGCCATTTGGCGAATGCGAAAACAACACGCTGTTTGATTTAATTGCCGATTTAGAACGCGTACGCGAATTTTTACGCATCGAAAAATGGTTGTTATTTGGTGGTTCATGGGGCGCGACGCTTTCACTTGCTTACGCGCAAAAACACACCGACAAAGTTTTAGGCTTAATTTTACGCGGCAGTTTTTTAGCGCGTTTGCAGGATATGCACTGGTTTTTAGGCAAACATGGCGCGTCGCTCATTTATCCCGAAATGTGGCAATACCTCGTTGATAGTATTCCGCACGGTGAACGCACAGAGGATTTGCTCGCGGATTTATGTCGCGTTTTGTGGGGAAAAGATGAATTAGCGATTCGCCGCGTGGTAAAGGGGTGGCAAGTTTGGGGCGGACAAGTTGCACTAGGCAATCTGTTTGAATTACGCGACGAACACGTTACTGAACATGATGTTAAGCAAGTTCAAATAGAATTGCATTATGCGAAACATTCGTATTTTTTGGCAGAGAATGAACTGCTAGAACATTGCGAAAAATTAAAACATTTGCCCGTGACAATTATTCACGGACGCAATGATTTAGTTTGTCCAATCGAAGCAGGCTACAAATTGCATCACGCATTGCCGCAATCTAAATTTGTCGTGTTACCAAATTCAGGACATATCGCGCAAGGTGACGAAATGATTGATGCGCTGGTTAGCGCAACGATTGATTTTCAAGCAAAAGATTTCTCAGATTTCTAACTTGAATTCGTAAATGGTAGAATCCGCGCGTGTGAATTTTCACACATTCAATTTTTATTCACTTTTTAAGAGAACATCATGGCTGAACAAGCAGAAAAACAATTCGCAATTCAAAAAATTTATACCAAAGATATTTCGTTCGAAACACCTAATTCACCACAAGTTTTTGTTGAAAAATGGGAACCCAATGTTGATTTCAATTTAGCAACCAACGTTCAACAATTGGATGAAAATTTAGCGGAAGTAGCGATTAAATTAACGATTACCGTCAAAAGTGGCGAAGTGGTCGCGTATTTAGTTGAAGTCACGCAAGCTGGAATTTTCGTGTTATCAGGTTTCACCGAACAAGAAATGGGCGGCATGGTAGGCAGTTTCTGCCCTAACATTTTGTTCCCTTACGCTCGCGAAGTCGTTTCAGATTTAGTCGCAAAAGGCGGTTTCCCACAATTTATTCTTGCACCTGTTAATTTTGACGCGCTTTATGCTCAACATTTGCAATCGCAAGCTCCTAGTTCAGAAGCGATTAACTAAAAAATGACCAACAAAATAGCGGTACTTGGCGCAGGGTCTTGGGGAACGGCATTAGCCATGTTGGCAGCTCGAAATGGCTGTCAAACGCTATTGTGGGGACATCATCCCGCGCACATTGAAAACCTAAAACGCGACCGAGAAAATCACCGATATTTGCCAAATTTGCCATTTAATGACAATTTGCAATTGACCTCAGATTTAGCCGAAGTCGCGGCATTTAGTGATTTAATTTTGGTGTCCGTTCCCTCGCACGCCTTTAAAGATACATTGCAAAAATTAAAACCGCTCGTTTCGCCCAACGTAAAAATTGCGTGGGCAACCAAAGGTTTTAATAAAGAAAATGGCGGTTTGTTGCATGAAATTGTGGCGGAAGTTTTTAGTTCAGAAACACCCGCCGCCTTAGTTTCAGGGCCGAGTTTTGCAAAAGAAGTGGCGGCTGATTTGCCAACGGCGATTGCAATTGCTTCGACTCACGCCGATTTTGCCGCGCAACTTGCCACCATTTTGCACAGCGATCGTTTTCGCGCTTATACAAACAGTGATTTGATTGGCGTTGAAGTGGGCGGTGCAATTAAAAATGTGATGGCAATTGCGGCTGGAATTGCCGACGGATTAGGTTTTGGCGCAAACACTCGCGCGGCGTTGATTACACGCGGAATGAGCGAAATTATTCGTTTAGGCGTGCAACTCGGCGGCAAGCAAGATACGTTTATGGGATTAGCGGGGCTAGGCGATTTACTTTTAACTTGCACCGACAACCAATCTCGCAATCGTCGTTTTGGTTTAGCGTTGGGACAAGGCAAAACTTGCGAAGAAGCAAAAGCTGAAATTGGACAAGAAATTGAAGGCGTTTCGGCAGCAAAACAAACCTATTTGCTCGCTCAAAAATTTGGTATTGAAATGCCGATTACGGAGCAAACTTACAAAGTGCTTTACGAAGGATTAGACCCGCGTGAAGCGGTGCAAAATCTACTTGCACGCGAGCCAAAAGCAGAATAATTTTTTGACAAGGCGATGGCGGTTAATCTGCCATCGTCATTGCCATGACCGCCATTCGCACCGCAACACCATTGCTAACTTGTTGCAAAATTACCGATTGTTTCCCATCTGCCACTTTTGAATCAATTTCCACACCGCGATTTATCGGGCCTGGGTGCATGACGATGGCATCAGGTTTTGCGAGTTTCAATTTTTCTTCCGTTAGCCCAAAGCAATTAAAATACTCGCTTTCACTGGGCAATAATGCACTAGTCATCCGTTCTTTTTGCAACCGCAACATAATCACCACGTCAATGTCTTGTAATCCTTCGTTCAAATCGTGTGAAACCGTCACGCCAAGCGATTCAATTTCAGCAGGCAATAATGTTTTTGGGGCAATCACACGGACTTCTTTTGCACCTAAAATGTTCAGCGCATGGATTTCTGAACGCGCCACGCGCGAATGCAAAATATCGCCAATAATCGCAACCCGAAGCCCTGAAAAATCTTTTTTTAACTTCCGAATGGTGAACATATCGAGCATGGCTTGTGTCGGATGGGCGTGTTGCCCGTCGCCTGCGTTAATCACGCTAATGTGCGGTGCAGTTTGCTGGGCAATAAAATGAGCTGCACCACTGACTGCATGACGAACCACAAAACCATCGACAAACATGGCTTCTAAATTACGAATCGTGTCGAGCAAACTTTCGCCTTTCGACGTGGCTGACGTGGCAATGTTCATATTGACCACTTCCGCACCCAAATGTTTGGCGGCAAGCTCAAACGTCGTGCGGGTTCGAGTGCTATTTTCAAAAAATAAATTTACGACGGTTTTATCTTTGAGCAGCGGCACGGATTTAATTTTTGCCTGCGCCCCCGAATAATCCAAAAACGTTTCGGCTTTATCTAAAATTTGAGTAAGCAGCCCTGCGCTCAAACCTTCAGGGGTTAAGAAATGTTTGAGTTTGTTTTCAGCGGTCAATTGTAAATTTGTCATTGTTTTTTCAACCAAAATATAAAGTGTTCAATCTATCGCCCCACAATAGCGCGATAAAACCTGCTACCGCTAAGTAAGGGCCAAATGGAATCGGCGTTTCGCGTTGTTGTTTATTCAGTGAAATCAGCGTTAAACCAAGTGTCGCGCCAACAAGTGATGAAAGTAAAATAATCAATCCCAAATACTGCCAACCGAGCCACGCACCAAGCATCGCCAGCAATTTAAAATCGCCCTGCCCCATGCCTTCTTTGCCTGTGAATAATTTGAAACCATGATACACCGACCACAACAATAAATAGCCTGCTGCTGCACCGATAATGCTGGTTTGACTGTCAGTAAACACGTTAAATAAACTTAAAAGTAAACCTAGCCAAAGCGTTGGAAAAATAATCACATCGGGCAATAATTGATGGTCTAAATCGATACCACTCAGTGCAATCAACGTCCATGTTAAAACCAAACCTGCGGCAGCTTGCTGACTAAAACCAAAATGCCACGCAACACTCATCGATAAAACCGCTGTTAATAATTCAACAATCGGATAACGCGCTGAAATGGGATTTTTGCACGTTGCACATTTTCCACGCAGCCACAAATAACTTAAAACGGGAACGTTATGACGCGCCAAAATCGGTGTTTTGCAATGCGGACAGGTTGATTTTGGCAACGCTAAATTAAATGTTTCGCCCTGTTCTGAGTTTTCAAGTTTCAAATACTCTAAACAGTCACTACGCCATTGCCGCTGCATCATAATCGGCAAACGATAAATCACCACATTTAAAAAACTACCCACCAATAAACCCACTACGCCCATCAAAATGATGAACGGTACGGGCTGCGTTAAATCTTGAAAAATTGTGTAATTCACTTGTGCCTCTTGTTAATTAAATCGCTTACTGCCCGCGCAAAAAGAATTTATCGAGTTCTTGCGTCGATAAACTCACCCACGTTGGGCGACCATGATTACATTGTCCACCACGTTCCGTTTGCTCTAATTCACGCAACAGTGCATTCATTTCATCTTGCGTTAAAACGCGATGCGCCCGAACGCTACCGTAACATGCCATTTTCGCTAACACATCGTTATATTCACTTTGAATACGGTAACTGTCTTCGTTTTCAATCAAATCCGAAAGCACGTCACGCACCAATTGTTCACCATTTCCATTTTGCAACAACGCAGGTTGGGCGCGAAGTAGCAATGTTTCTTCACCAATGCGATTTAAGTCAAAACCGAGTTGCGCGAAAAAATGCGTGGAATCTTCGGCAATTTCCGCTTCAGATTTTGTGACGGTTATTTTTATTGGCAAAAGTAACGGTTGCATTGCCACGCTACCTTGCGCGTATTGTTGTTTTAATTTTTCGAAGGTAATGCGTTCATGCGCGGCATGAGTATCAACCATCACCATACCCGTTGCCGTTTCAGACAAAATATAAATGCCGTGCAAATGCGCGATGGCATAGCCTAAAACCATTGCATTCGGATTGGTATCAAACGTTTCTGTATTTTCACGCGGCAAAGCAGTGTTTGGCTGAAAAAATTCAGTTTGAAAACGCGGTGTTTCTGAAAGTTCTAGCGATTGTTGCAACGGTGGACTGTCTAAAAACTCAAATTTGGGCGAATTTTCAACGTCGAAATTTGGGGAAAAACTCGAATAAGTTGAAATAGTCGGACGTACATTCGCTAACGCACGTTTGATACACGACAAAATAAAATCATGCACCGCGCGAGGTTCGCGAAAACGCACCTCTAATTTTGCAGGATGTGCGTTGACATCGACTTCTTCGGGCGCAAGCGTTAAATACAACACAAAAATCGGCTGCCGACCTGAAAAAAGTACGTCTGAATACGCTTGTTTTATGGCATGAGAAACCGATTTATCTTTCACTAATCGCCCATTGACATAAAAAAACTGCATATCGGTTTGACTACGCGAAAACGTCGGCAAGCTAATCCAACCTTCAAGCGTAAAACCTGATACTTCAAAATCCAGCCGCAGCGCATTGTCGATAAAATTTGCACCACAAATCGCCGCAACACGCTGCTCTTGCTCGATTAAATCAAAAGCGGGGGCGACTTTGAAAATTTCTTTTTGTTGATGAAACAATGCAAAACCGAGTTCAAAACGACTTAACACCATGCGTTTCACAGCGGTTTCAATGTGGGCAAATTCCGTTTTTTCGCTTTTCAAAAATTTGCGCCGTGCGGGTGTGTTATAAAACAAATCACGCACTTCAACCGTTGTCCCTTTTGGATGTGGTGCAGGCTGAATGTCAAAAAATTGTTCTGCTCCATCGCTGCGAACCGACCAGCCATGCGGTGCATTTTCGATGCTGGAGGTGAGCGTTAATTTTGCGACGGAACTCATACTCGCTAATGCTTCGCCACGAAATCCCATGCTGGTAACGTGTTCTAAATCATCGAGCGTTGCAATTTTGCTCGTTGCATGGCGCGAAAGAGCAAGTGGCAAATCATCTTTTTCAATGCCAATCCCGTCGTCGCACACTCGAATTAAACGCAAACCGCCTTGTTCAATGTGAATGGTGATTTGTGTTGCTTGCGCGTCAAAACAGTTTTCGACTAATTCTTTGACAATTGACGCAGGGCGTTCAATGACTTCGCCTGCGGCGATTTGATTAACGAGTTGGGGCGGTAAAACATGAATATGAGCGTTTGGCATTGAAAACGTAGTTAAGATGGCTTGTGGGTTTATTATCGTGCGTTTAAGCGATTATGCAAAATCGCACAAATTATAAAATAATCCAGCAACCGAAAGTTCAAACGCTATAATTCCAGTCCGTAACGGTTGTGTCACAATAGCTACGGCGTTACCCTTAACGCAGTTGACACACAAAACTGCTAGGCTTTCGTAATCATTTTTTACCTTTTCGGAGTTTGTTATGGGACCACATTATCTAAATCGTTTTTTCACCCCAAAATCAGTGGCTATCGTCGGCGCATCAGAACGCCCTGAAAGCGTGGGTTATCGATTATTACTCAATATGCAAGAAGCCGAATTTAAAGGTGGCTTGTATCCTGTCAACAATAAACGCGAACAAATTTTAGGGCTAAAAGCCTACCCCGATTTAAATTCTGTGCCTGAAGATTTGGATTTGGTTGTCATTTCAACACCTGCACCAACCGTGCCTGCTGTGATGCGTCAATGTGGTGAAAAAGGCGTGAATTCGGTGATTATTATCACGGCTGGTTTTGGTGAATTAGGTGAAGAAGGTCATCGCCTGCAACAAGAAGTGTTAGATATTGCACACCGCTACAGTATTCGCATTATTGGCCCTAACTGTTTAGGTGTGGCGCGTCCCAGTGGATTTTTAAACGCCACGTTTGGTGATGGAGTTATTCAAGATGGTAATTTGGCGTTACTTTCACAATCTGGCGCAGTTTGTACCGCCATTTTGGACTGGGCAAAATCACAAGACATTGGTTTTTCAACCGTCGTTTCAATGGGCGGTGCGGCGGATATTGATTTCGGTGAAGTGTTAGATTATTTGGCAACCGATACCAAAACCACAGGCATTTTGATGTATGTCGAAGGCGTTCGCGATGCACGACGTTTTTTAAGTGGTTTAAAAGCGGCTGCGCGTTTAAAACCTGTGGTGTTAATTAAATCAGGTCGTCACGAAGCGGGTATCAAAGCCGCTATGTCGCACACGGGCGCAATGGTTGGTGGTGATAACGTCTTTAATGCCGCAATTGCAAGAGCGGGCGTGGTGCGCGTTTATAGCATTTCAGAATTATTCTCGGCGGCGCGAGTTTTAGCGAATAATTACGAAGTCACGCAAGACCGTTTGGCGATTATCACCAACGCAGGTGGCCCTGGTGTAATGAGTACCGATCGTGCTGAAGATGTTGGAATCAGAATGGCGGAACTCAGCGAAGAAAGTTTGCACGCGCTGAATGAAGTGTTGCCTGTTCATTGGTCACACGCAAACCCCGTTGATATTTTAGGCGATGCGACTTCTGAACGTTATAAACAGTCGCTCGATATTTGTTTAAAAGATGACAACATCGACGGTGTACTTGCGATTTTAACGCCGCAAGCCATGACGAACCCGACCGAAGTAGCTGAATTCATTATTGAAGGCGCAAAACACAGCAAAAAACCTGTTTTAGCCGCATGGACAGGTGGCGCAAAAGTTGAAGAAGGTCGCAAGTTGTTTGCAAATAGCAACGTGGCGCATTTCAATACGCCTGAAGTGGCTGTTGATGCCTTTGGCTTTTTAGCCAATTACGCACAAAACCAAATTTTACTCAAACAAATCCCCTCGCCTTCTGATGAACGTCCGCTTCCAGATGTTGCAGGCGCACGTTTGATTATTGAACGTGTTTTAGCCGAAGGTCGTGATGTTTTAACTGCCCAAGAAGCGAAAGCGATTCTCGCGGCGTTCCATATTCCAGTGAACCAAACCGTTAAAGTCACCAGCGCAAAAGACGCGATGATTGCCGCAGAAACCTTGCGTTTCCCTGTGGTGTTAAAAATCAATATGCCTGAATTTAGCCACAAATCGGACATCGGCGGCGTGCGTTTGAATATCGGTAGTGTCGAAGAAATTTCGCGCCATTTCAGCGAAATGGAACACACGATTAAAAGCAAATATCCCGAAATCAAGGAAGTCGGCATGACCGTTGAAGGCATGTTCAAATCTGATAGCGGGCGCGAATTGATGATTGGTGTGGTGCGCGACCCTGTGTTTGGCCCAGCGATTAGTTTTGGTTTGGGCGGCACAATGGTGGAAATTCTTAAAGACAACGCTGTTGCCTTGCCACCGCTGAATGCTTATATGGTTGAGCAAATGATTTCAAAAACCAAAGCGGCGAAGTATTTGCAAAAATTCCGTAATTTGCCAGAAGCCAATAAACAAGCCTTGGTTGATGTACTGCTAAACATTTCAGAAATGGTGAGCGAATTGCCTGAAATTTTAGAACTCGACATTAACCCATTGATTGTTGATGCACATGGCGCAATTGCCGTGGATGCGCGAATTAAAGCACAAAGCTCGCATCAACTCAGTCGCTACGCGCACATGGCAATTCATCCGTATCCGCACGAACTCACGCAACGCTATTTAACGGCGAGCGGTGCAAATGTCACGATTCGTCCGATTCGTCCTGAAGACGCGAAAATGGAAAAAGATTTTGTTAGCCGTTTGTCAGAAAAAACAAAATACTTCCGTTATCACCAAGCGTTGCAAGAACTCACGCCTGAAATGTTGGTGCGTTTTACCCAAATCGATTACGACAAAGAAATGGCGTTTGTTGCCGTGTCTGACGAGCCAACCATGCCAGATGAATTAGGTGTTGGACGTTACAGCGTCAATCCTGACGGGACTTCGGTTGAATTTGCAATTGTCGTTGCGGACGATTGCCAACGTTTAGGTATCGGTTCAAAACTCATGCGGACGTTGATGCAAACGGCAAAAGATAAAGGGATGTTGTTCTTTGAAGCTGAAGTATTAAAAGACAACGAACCTACGCTCGAAATGCTGAAAAAACTCGGTTTCAGTATTGAATCAATTGCGAGCAAAGACGACGTTGTTCGCGCAATAAAAGATTTACGTCAATAATTTTTCGTAGGGGCGGGTCTTGTGCCTGCCCTTCACTCATTCAAGTTTCAAATTTCACATGGCACAGTACGCAATTGGTGATGTACAAGGTTGTTTTGACGAATTGCTCGCGCTGCTCGAAAAACTTTCTTTCAATCCAGACATCGATACACTTTGGTTTGTAGGTGATTTAGTCAATCGTGGAGAAAAATCCCTTGAAACTCTACGTTTCATCAAAAATTTAGGGGACTCTGCGATTACGGTTTTAGGCAATCACGATATTCATTTACTTCTCGCGGCAAATTTTCCTGAACGAGTGAAACGCAAAGACACGCTGCAAGCGATTTTAGATGCGCCTGATTGCGACGAATTACTCGATTGGCTACGACAAAAACCGCTATTTCATTACGATGAAAAGTTAGAAATTGGCTTATTGCACGCAGGTTTGCCGCCGCAATGGGATTTAGCGCAAACAAAAGTAATGGCAAAACTTGGACAACAAGCGTTGCAAACTGACGATTATGCAAATTTTTTGGCGCAGCTTTATGGCGATTTGCCTGATTTATGGTCAGAAGATTTGCACGGTATTGAACAGCTACGGTTCATTTTTAACTGTTTTACGCGAATGCGTTTTTGTGACGAAAACGGTCGTTTAGATTTTAAAAATAACGGCGAGTTAGGCTCGCAACCTGAGCATTTACAACCGTGGTTTGAAATAAAAAATCGTAAAACGGCTGATGTAAAACTCGTTTTTGGACATTGGGCAGCGTTAGGTTTTTATGTAAAAAATAACTGCTTTGCCATTGATACGGGTTGTGTTTGGGGACGCGAACTTACGGCTTTGCGTTTGGATGATGGGAGTTTTGAACGTATTAGTGTGCTTGCAAATTCTTAATTGATATTACGCAGTTGATTGGCTAAAGCACCTCCCCCAGCTTCGCTACCGCTCGCTGCCCCCTCCAAAGGGGGCGAAAGATTAAAAATAACGGCTTTTGCTTTTGATTTTTACTGGTTTTCCCCTTTTTGAAGGGGGAGCGCGATAGCGCAGGGGGATTTGTCTTAAAATCCTTCACAACAAAAAACCGCCCTCAGCTCACGACAACTGAAAGGCGTTTTTTTTTATATTTTGTGACGAAACCTCTTAAGCATTAGCATTCCACCAAGCGTCAATCGTTGGCAAGTCTGTTCCCACCAACAAAATACCCTCTTCAATCACAGGAATATCTTCACCATCTAACGCGATCGTACTGCCGTTAAAAGTCAATTCGATACCGCTATTAGGTCCACTGCCAAATTTTATGGTTTGCGACGGCGCGTTTGCATTTGTCTCAATACTCGCAATTTGTTCATGGGTTGAATGGTCTGCAAAAATGACTGTTCCTCCTGAACGCGAAACTTCTAACTGCCCATCATTCCATGTGTCATCTGCTGCCGAATAATTACCAAATCTAATAACATTGTGACCAACCGTTCCACTCAAATTTAACTTTCCATGCTGATCGATCCCAATCGTTTGATCTCCCGTCGCATCAATCACATTGGCAACCATGTTTGTTGTAACAACTAAGTCTGGCGTTGACGCAGTTTCAATAACGTAAGTATTGGGAGCTGACAAAGATGTATCTAATAAGAGCCAAGCACCAGCATTTTTAAGAGCAGTCGCCTCAGTAGGATCAATAGCACCCGATACATTGACTGTTGGTGTGTAATAACTAATCAACGGATCGACCGTCCATGTACCATCACCATTGTGCGTTGCTAAATGATCGGCAGTGTCGGTGATACCACCATTAAAAGAGATCCAATTGTGATAATTCTGAGTTATTGCCGTGAGTTGCGCGATAGTTACGCTGTCAGTGAACTGAATATACTGTGTTGAGCTTGTTACATAAGTTCCAGCACCGCCATTTGTCGCTGCATCATTAACGAATTCAGCAGCTGTACCATTTGTGTAGCGAGTGGGAGTGACAGTTCCCGTTGTTAGGTCATCAATTGCCTTCAGTTCTGCAATCGATGCCCAATAATAAGGGGTAAAAGCTACATTTACATTTGGATTGGTTGATAATAAAGACGCTACTCCTGGTGCTAATGTAGTGCCGTAACTGCTGCTGTAATCAGAAAAGAAATTAGGTGCGTCATCAGAAATACCCGCCGTCAGAGTCAAAGTTCCAGTGGTCGCATCGTCGATGGCTTTTGCTTGTGCGATGGTTACTGGATTACCAGTGATAGTAACTGCTGGATTAGTCGCTAACAAAGCCGCAACGCCCGTTGCTAATCCGCTATACCAACCAAACATGGGATTATAATGATCCGTCCAATAATAGTTATCTATGGTGTCAGACAACCCCGCCGTGAAAACCAACGCTCCCGTGGTTGCATCATCGATGGCTTTTGCTTGCGCGACGGTTGCTGTTTGTGAACCATCCATAACTAACGTTCCGCTGTTATTAGTTGTGGAAACTCCAGAAATCGGCGGCATGCCAAGCATCGAAAACGGTATGCTAGCAAGGCTAGAAATAAACGTATTAAAATTTGTCACTGCGATTTTAGCCGTTGCACCAGCAGAAATAGTCAGTGTGTCACCAGTTGCCCAATCGGTAATTGTGTCAGTGCCTGCGTCAACGAGGAATGTATCGTTACCCAAACCGCCTGTTAAGGTGTCATTGCCTGCGCCGCCAATGATGGAATCGTTTCTTGCGCCGCCAATGATGGAATCGTCACCATTTCCACCATTGAGAGTGTCATTGCTCATATCATCGTTATTAGCACCACCTGTAATGGTGTCATTGCCATCACCGCCCATCATGGAATCTGCACCATAACCGCCATAAATGGAATCATCACCATTGCCGCCATCTATGGTGTCGTTGCCTGCACCGCTATCGATATTGTCATTGCCGTCATCGCCTGTGATTGTGTCGTTACCGAAACTTCCTGAGATGGCATCATCACCACTACCACCTATAATCGTATTATTGCCAGTGCCACCTGTAATGGTATCGTTTCCTGTGCCACCCGTAATACTCGCAACCCCTGATGAACCCAATACGGTTGTCAAATCTACTGAAACACCCAAATCAGCGAGTGAAATAGTCAGATTGCCCCCTGTGGTGTAAGGGGCGGTTACGGTGATGATGTCGCCTGTTGCAAATCCAATAATTGTGTCGGAGGCTGCTGCTCCAGCGATTGTATGATCTGTCATGATTAAATCCTAAAAATTATGTGAACAAAAAAAAGTGTTAAATAAGCAACGTGACGATTTTAAGCGTAAGTCACATTGCCAACGGAAAGTGCATTGAACGCATCAATTGAACCGATAATCGCCGAAGCCGATGTCACGCCAACTAGCGTAATCTGCGAAACAGTGCCGTTGTCATTGACGGTTAGCACCACGTCAGCACCATGATTTGCAACGGAGAGATAATTGTTATTGCCTCCGCCTGTAATGCTGATGGAATCGTCAGCACCGAAATGAGTGATACGAGTAAAACTGGAATTTGCAACGCTATCGGTGAAAATAAAAAGTCCATTTTCTGACGCAGCATCAAATGTCGCAGGTAACTGAAATGTTCCATTGAGTGAATCAAGACTTTTTGTTGTTTGCGTAGGTTCGGGTGTTGGAGCTGGTGTTGGCTCAGGAGCTGGTGCAGGTGTTGGAACTGGCGTTGGAGCTGGTGTTGGCGTAATAACAACTGGTTTTTGAACGGGAACGACAACTTCAGATTCAGATTCTGGCTCTTTCATCCAATTCTGTAACGCATCTTCCATAGCGGCACTTCTGTCCTCGAAACTGTCTGTTGAGTTTTGAAGTTTATTTAACGTCGTCGCTAAACTTTTCAAGCTGGTTTCAACCTTAGAACTGGTCATGTCAAGTGTTCGGGCGGTTTCTTGTAAAATGCTTCCCGCATCATTTTGAGTAAAAGAAGACACTTTGCCCATGCTTGACAACAAGGTCGTTGCATCGCCGCCTTTGCTCACGGCATCGGTAATACTGTTTGCAGAATTTTTCAAAATCTCCGTCACAGAATCTGCCATTTTTGAAACTTTCGCCTCATAAGCCGTAGATTCTGTCACGGTGAAATTGGTTTTATCATCTTCTGATTGTTTTGAACTGTTGATTAAAACCGTTTTCAGTAACGTCGAATCGGATAAATCAATTTTGCCGCCACCTGTTTTGGTATTATTTTGAATCGTGGATACCAACGATTTCAGCAAAGCATCATTTGCACTTTGAAGTGATAAATTTTCTTTACCAGAAATGGCATCTTTATTCGCTGCACCCGTCAAAACCTGTCCACCCGTGATTAAAAAGTTAGCAATTTTCATAGTGCTTGCCATCAAATCTGTAGCGGCTTGTTTATCAGTAGCAGTGGTTGCATTTTCTAAAACTTTAATCGGATCGTACGTTTTCAAATTGATGGTTTCAGAAAAACCGAAGGCTTTCGCTACCGATTGTTGCGCTTCAGCGGCGGTTTGTCCTGATTCCACAAAGCCTTGTTGGATGGTGGTGAGGGGCGTAACCACTTTTGAACCCGCAGGAGCTTTCAACGTTCCCGAAAAGGCTTTTCCCGACGTTAAATCTGTTCCGCCGCTGGCGATAATCGTGCCTTTTGCGTTGGTTAATTTGAAATCACCTTTGTCATCGGTAATTGTTTTTGCTTCACCTGCATCCCAAACGCCATTGCCATTTGTATCCGCAAAAACGGTCGCACCGCTCAAATAACCGTCAATAGCCTTTCCTGTTGTAATCATGTCGGACGTATTGAAATTAAACGAAGTTGCCGCCTGTGCATTCCCTGCTTTGTCTAGCAAAATCCCTGTTGGCAAAGTGACAACATAATTGTTTCCCAATTCAAAATCTGCGGACGGGTTAATTAACAACACGTTTTTATTTAGCGAGACTTGTGAATTATCAGAAATCGAAATTTTTGTTGAAGTAGTGCCGTTGTTAATTTCGATTTCACCGCTACCGAGTTGTAGCGTTTCATTAAACGTTAATTTTAAATTCGTATCGACGGCAACATCTTTAGCGTTATTTTTGGGGAAAAATTGTGACAGTTTCGGAGCTGTGGTGTCTAACAACAACGTACTAAACTTGAAATCACTGCCTTCAAACGCATTACCACTTGAATCCAACACTGCGCCCGAATCAATATGCACGTTGTAAGTACTGTGAGAATCGAAATCTTTGGTTGGATTGAAGACGAGTTTGTTGCCGTTAATTGTTATTTGTTTGTCTGTGACGGGAATCGTGCGAATGTCTACGCCGTTGCTTAGAACAATATCGCCAGTTCCAGCTTGAATTTTTTCGTTAAAAACTAATTTGATGTCACGATTAAGGCTGACTAATTTTTGACCATTCGAAGGGAGTGTCGCTTTCAATGTCGGCGCAAGTGTATCAACCGTATTGAAAGAAAATGTTTTGCCTACATAGTTATTTCCAGCAGAATCGTTGATTGCATCGTTGGCAATTTTTAACGTGTAGTGACTGTTAGAAAGTAAATCTTCGACAGGATTGATAATGACGGTTTTACCACTTATTTCAATTTCACTAGGTTGCAACACAACAGAAGATGAACCAGTGTTAAGTGTGATTTTTCCTGTACCTGCCTGAATGTTTTCGTTGAATTTCAGCACTAAATCCTGATTGAGGGGTATTGCTGAACTGCCTGTATGTGGAACTGATGACAGGAGTTTTGGAGCTGTTTTGTCTATTACGTTAACCATACAGAAAACCTCGAAAAATAAATTGAAAAATACTCAAAGGACATGGTCAAAAATAACTTTCCGATTTTTATTTTGGTTTAACTCTTTGCCATTGCTCCATTTGCCGTGGAAGACTTGCTAATGCAAAATGTTAAGAAATTATTTTTCACCATCCCTTTGACCTTAAAAACTGAATAACTGAAAAGTTATGACCGAGATGCTACACAGCTTTTTAGTCGCTGTATGTCCCTAGAACTAGTGACAAAGTCGCAATGTTATTTGTGATAGCATCTGCGCTTTCCTGCCTAGATTAGTTGCCGATATGCGTTCATTCACTGCCAACAACCAGACAAAAAGTGCCATAATTCGCGTGGCGTTAGTAGAAGATGACGTGCATTTTCAGAATGCGTTAAAAGAAGCCATTCGAATTGCTCCCGATATGTGTTTGCTTAATACAGCGACGACAAGAAAGCAGGGATTGTTAGCGTTAGATTCGGGGGAATTTGATGTGTTGCTAGTTGACCTTGGATTACCTGATGGTTCGGGAATTGATGTGATTAAAGCGGCGCATTTAAAACTTCCAAGTTGCAGCATTATGGTGAGTACCGCGTTTGGTGACGAAATGCACGTTATGCAATCCATTGAAGCAGGCGCGGCAGGCTACTTATTAAAAGACAGTCATCCTGAAAAAATCGTGTTTGAGATTCGGAGTTTATATGCAGGCGGCAGTCCAATCAGTCCGTTGATTGCTCGCCAAATTTTGACGCGATTTAAGCAAGATAAATCGCCTGAAACGCTTTTGAAATCAGATGAAAATAAACCACAAATCACCTTATCTGCACGCGAACAAGAAGTATTGAAATACATAACCAAAGGTTTTACGTCTGATGAAATTGCAACGTTAATTGCTGTTTCACGTCACACCGTACTCACTTATGTGCGCCGCATTTACACAAAACTTGAAGTTAATTCCAAAGCAGAAGCTATTCATGAAGCACGCACACAAGGTTTATTGGCAAAATAGCAAAGAGCCATTTTGGGGGGATATTGGCATTATTCTCATTGTTGTACTATTTATTGTCGGCACGACGCTAAGTTGGGTTGGCTATGACGAGTATCAACAAGCACAAGAAGCCGAATATCGGTTACTCGAGGCTCACGCGCGTAATGCCGATTCAAAAATTACCGACACCCTCAATAACATCGAACATTTATTAAATCAGCTTGCCGAAGAAAAACTGACTAGGCGTTCCTCACAAAGTAAAGCCTTTACTAACCTACTTGAACAACACAAAAAAAACATTCCTGAACTCGGCACCGTGTTTATCACAGATGCCGTGGGACGTATTAGTCATGCCACCGATTCAGCAATTGTTGGGCGGGAAATTTCCAATCAATCTTACTTTTCTACGCACCTAGAAAATACACCATCAGCGAAATTATTCATGTCTCGTCCAGATAAGGATTTTTTTGGTGTGACTTCGGTGATTTTCAGTTTCCCGATTTTTGATTCGGCGCACAAATTTGTTGGTGTTGTGGGCGTGACAATTGGGTACAGGTTTTTTCCAAAAGTTTTGCAATCTATAAATCCCGACGATTCCGCGAGTATGTCTGTTATTTTCAACCACGATGGCGACTTGTTATATCGTCGTGAAAATCCAGAAAAGTTTTTTGGCAATAACATTGCTCAAGTCAGCGTCGTATTGCGTGAACATCTCGATGCGAATAGGCAAGTTACTCGTCATATTTCCCCTTCGCTTCATAACGGAAAGCTCCGATTATTTTTGATTCGTGATGTCGGCGATACGGGCATTGGACTCATTCTTTCTCGGCAACTTGATGAAGTGCTTGCTAAGTGGCGACGCAATGTTGTGATTTATGCGCTGATATTTTTGTTCACCAGCGTGGTGATGATTTTGTTAGTCATTTCCGCCGCACGCAGCAGACATGAAGTGCTAATTGAAAAAGCCTTTACCGACCAATTGATAGCCACGGCAAACGTGATGATTATTGGTTTGGATATGGCGGGTTGTATCACGATTTTCAACAAAACTGCCGAGCGTGTTACGGGTTATTCTAATAACGAAATGCTAGGGCGTAACTGGTTAGAACTGATGATTCCTGCAAGGCTTTATCCTGAAATGCAATCCATGTTAGAACAGTTCCAAAAAAGCGGCGAATTATCGCTTACAAATGAAAATGTTATTTTGACTAAAACAGGAGAAGAACGCCTTATTTCTTGGCAAAACAGTGTGGTTAAAGAACCCATCGTTATCATTATTTCCTTTGGTATTGATATTACTGAGCAGCGTGAACACGAAATTGAATTAGCGGCAAGCCGCGAGCAATTACACGAAATCAAGCAAAACCAAATGCTCAGTCAGGAACGGCAAAGACTGATGCAAGATATGCACGATGGTTTAGGTTCGTCGCTAACCAGTGCGTTGCGAGTCATGGAATATGGCAAGGTAGATGAAGCCGAAATTACCCAAATACTCAAAGGCTGCATCGATGACCTCAAACTGGCAATTGATTCGATGGAACCCGTCGAAGCGGATTTATTATTGTTGCTTGCAACTTTGCGTTTTCGTTTAGAACCCCGTTTAGAAAGTACGGGGATTTCCTTGCGTTGGGAAATCGTGGATGTGCCAGCACTCGACTGGTTAGACCCGCGTAATTCGTTGCATATTTTGCGTATTTTGCAAGAGGCTTTCACCAATATCATCAAACATACGAAAGCAACGGAAATTCGTGTCATTACTGGCGTTGATGGCAATCAAGTAATGGTGAGTATTGTTGATGATGGACAAGGTTTTTCGATTGAAGATGCGCTAGAAAAGGGTCGCAAAGGGTTATCAAATCAAATGCGTCGCGCAGAAGCCATTGGAGCAGAAATTAGTTGGGATTCGAACAACACTGGCACTCGATTAACGTTGCGATTACCAATAACACGCAACTAAAAATACAACTTCTCAACAGTGATTTTTTATCGCCCATGCAACGTCAAGTGCTTGCCTATTTTCTTTCACGTCATGAACGCGAAATAGTTGCACGCCCGCCATTACGCCAAGTGCTGTGGTAACAGCCGTTGCAGTGACAAGTTCAGACGGTTCGCTTACATCACAAATTGTTCCCATAAAACGTTTACGACTTGTACCCAGTAAAACGAGAAAACCTAACGCTACGAACTTTGCTAAATGCGCGAGTAACTCTAAATTATCTTGTTTGCGCTTGCCAAAACCAATGCCAATATCTAACACGATATTTTCTTTTTTCACACCCGCGTGAATGGCTTCATTTGCACGTTGCATCAACGCGGTCAAAACCTCTCCGACCACGTTTTCATAATACGGATTTTCTTGCATGGTTTTCGGCGTGCCTTGTGCGTGCATCAAAATAATCGGGACATTTTTTTGCGCGGCAAGCGCAAACATTTTTTCATCATCAAGCCCTGCCGAAACATCATTAATAATGTTTGCCCCCGCATTCAAAGCGGCTTTTGCTACAAGACTTAATGTCGTATCGATGCTGATTAAAACATCGCTGTGACTTCTAATTGCTTCAATAATTGGCACGACACGCTGAATTTGTTCATCCGCGCTAACCGCTTCTGAACCTGGACGTGTTGATTCACCGCCAACATCAATAATGCTTGCCCCGTCGGCAATCATTTTTAATGCGTGTGTTAATGCAGCTTCAACGTGATTGAATTTTCCTCCGTCTGAAAAGCTGTCAGGCGTGGCATTTAAAATGCCCATGATGAGCGGTTTACTAAGATTTGAAAGCATTATTGCACCACACATTGATTGCGTCCGTTATGTTTGGCTTCATAAAGAGCTTTATCCGCGCGTTCAAAAAAGCTGTCTTCCGTGTCGTCATCAAGTAATTCGGTTAATCCGCACGAAATCGTAACGGGAACGGCTTGACCATTTGAATTAAAACCCGTTGTTTGAATCAATTCACGCAATTGCTCGGCTAAAAACAAACCTGCATCTTTAGTGGTATTTGGCAAAAGCATCACAAATTCTTCACCACCAAAACGGGCAATAAAATCGGTATCGCGAGTATGTTCTTGTAATTGTTTTGCCGTTAATGCCAACACTCTGTCGCCCGCTTTATGCCCGAAGGTATCATTGATACTTTTAAAATGGTCAATATCCCAAATCGCTAGCGTAAGCGGAGACAAATAACGTTTATAACGCGCAATTTCATCTTTGAGACGTTTGTTATAAGCGTTTCGATTAAATAACCCTGTCAACGTATCATGCAAGTTTTGAGCATGAACGACTTTCAATTCTGCTTTCAACGTCTCAGTTTCGACTTCTAAACTAATCATTTTGTTAATCAGTTCTGCCATGCGGTCTTGAAAATTTTGTTGAAGCTCTTTGTCTTGTTGATGATGATTTTTAATTTCGGTCGCAATCGTTTTGAAACACTCATTAACCATATCTTTGAGCGAATCAAGCGAAGTGGTTTTAATGGCTTGTACTTGTAATTCACGAATTTGTGTAAAAACAGATTGGTCTAATTTATTACGCGTTTTTACCGACGTGTTTGCCATATCAGTGGTTTGCGTGACCATCACGTTTAATTCTGATAATTGCGCGGCAATGTGCAATAAAAATTGATCAATATCTTTTTGTTCTGCTTCACCAAATTCTTTAATGTTGATGAGCAAATTCACGACTTCATTTAATAATTCTTCAAAGGCTTGTGGCGATTGTTCAGGATGCAAAAGAGCTTCTTTAATACCAGTCATTTGCGCTTGAAAAGCCTCAGGAATAACCAGTGCCGACAAGTATTCTTGCAACTGCTCGGTGACAACTCGCACATCCACAAATATCGGTGGCGTATAAAGCACTTCATCAACGCTTTCTTCTTCACCTGCTAATTTTATTTCAGGTTCAGGAGGCGCAGGATGCGTAATTTTTAAAATCTCGATAAATAAATCAGTCGCTTGTTCAATTGTTGTCTCATCGCTATTAACGAGTTTTTGCAATTCGAGTAACGCCGCTTGTTGCGCGGCATCAGGATATTCACGCACCAAAAAATCAAACAACAAATCCGCTTTCAATTTTTCTTTTTTATGAGGCAGATTTTTGACCGATTCCATGAACGTTTTAAGCGCGATATTTAATTCTTCAATCTCCACTTCGCGTTTCAAATACTCACGCACATGCAACAAAATGGGATCAAGATTTCTATCGTGACCCTCGGCTAAAATCGACAACTGAATGCTGAATTGACGCAATAACTTTTCTTTTTGATGATGCGCGTGTTCAATTTTGTTTTGGGCATCAAAAAGATTTAGGTATTTTTTACGCCATTGCTCACTTAAATCTTCGTTTTGTGATTTATTAAAAAAACTCATAACTTTCCACTACATCTAAAAATTTTAATCAGGCAAACCAAAACGAATAATTTTGGCAAAATCAAAGGCATTCAAACTTGCGCCACCGACTAACGCGCCATCAACGCCCGCAAGTTCCATCATCGACGCGATATTATCGGGCTTTACATTTCCGCCGTATAAAATTCGCACTTGTGCCGCGATTTGCTCACCGTACAAATCCATCAATAAATTACGAATAAAATCGTGAACTTGTTTAATTTGTTCTAGCGGCGCAGATTTTGCCCCTTCGCCAATTGCCCAAAGCGGCTCATAAGCAATAATCACATCAGGCATTGTGTGGCGTGCAACGCCTTCTAATCCCATGCGAATTTGACGTTCCAATAATTTAAACGTTTCGTTCATTTGATGTGCTTCACGGTTTTCGCCGCAACAAAAAATGACCTGTAATCCATTCGACAATGCAGCGTGAACTTTTCGGTTAATTGCCTCGTCACTCTCGCCTGCTCGTTCGTTAAGTTCTGCTTCTAAAAAGGTCGCTAATCCTTCTAAAACGTCGCTATGCTCTTCTTTAAGTAAATGCTCAATCGTGGCTAACACTTGTTTATCAGGATTTTCACGCAAATTGAGACGTTTTAACGTGTGCGTTAAAAAATCCTTCGATAATCGTCGCGCCACGCTAGAACTAAAACCAAAGTATTTACCTAAATTCGCTCGACGGTCAGAATGCCCAATAATGACGCGGTCTACACCAATTGCTGCAAGCATATCAGCGGATATTTCGCCAGTGAACGCGCCTTTTGATTCAAAGAAGGTGTCTTGGGCGAGCAAAAAAACGTTGCGTCCAATGCCGTATTCTCGTCGTAAAAAATCGGGTTCGATGTAATCGGCAAGCGTTGAAAGTCCTGTAAATGGCGGTGCAAAACCCATATCTACGTCTTTCACGTCGCGGCATAAATCAAAAATTCGCGCCGCTAATGCAACGCCAGCACGCGGAATTAAATTCATTTTCCAATTTCCCGCCAAAAACGGACGAATCGCGCTTGGATCGCCGTGTTCAGCAGGCGTTTTGCGCCACTGATTTGCAGTGCGTTGACGGTAATAATTTCGGTAAGGTTGGATGGAATTATTCATAAAAATAGAATCCTGTAGGTGTTGTAGCTCATTTTACGTTATACACCACCACAACTCGATTTAAAAAATTAAAATTCTAGCCACGTCATTGTCCATTGCGTACTTTGTTTAGGTTGTTTTTCTGTCCACAAGACCACGGCGTTATTGTCGCCTGCAACGATACGCGGATGCGTTGAACTTGTACCCGTTGTCGATATTCGGCGTGGCGTTGACCAACTTGCCCCTTTATCAGATGATTCGGCAACAAAAATCCCCGTGCCGTCTTTGCTCATTTCGTCCCACACTAAAATCACCCGATTTTCTAAAATCGCCATATCGCTGTGCGTCGCATTTTTGCCAATTTTTACAGGTGTTTTTGAAATCGAATTAACGGTATACAAACCCGATTTTGATGGTTCACCCGTCCAAACGCTTGCGTAAAAATCATTGTTTTCATCAAAGGAAATTGCGCCACCAACGTGCGGACAACCATCAAAATGCCAGTTAAATTCCCCGACGGTTTCTTTGTGTTGCCAATTTACGCCGAAATCGTTTGAACTCAGCAGCGTCATATCACGCGGATTCATGTCACGGTACAAAACGTGCAGTTGATTATTTGGTGAAATGGCAAGCGTGTTCGAGCAACACGAACAACTTGAATCATCGAGTTTTTGCGACGGTTGCCAAGTCTCGCCATTATCGTCTGAACGCGCATAACGCAAACTTTGATAGCCGTTTTCTTCTGGGTCGGCGAGCCACACGACGTGAAAATGCCCTTGTTTATCGGCAATAACATCCGCGTGTGATTGATCGCCTGAATTATCCACAGCAGGATTTTTACCCGTGTGCCACGTTTTGCCGCCGTCATGTGAATAAACGCTTACCAACGCGCCATAATTCGGCAATTCACCTTGCGTTTGCCAAAGTGCAACGAGATTTTCCCCGTTTGCGGCAAGCTGAACATCGTTGCCGCGAGCAGCAAGTGAAGGCGGAAAATTATTGGGAATTTCAACCGAATTTGACCACTGTTTGCCATTGTCGGTTGAATTCAAATAACTCAACGTTTGCGTTTTATCGTCTTTGTTTTTTAAACCCGAAACCAGCGCGTGCAAGGTTTCGCCATCTTGATAAACATCGAAACTTTGCACTTCGGCTAAATTTGCAGCCGTTTTGTAATCCAGCGCATTCTGCGTTGAAACACTCGCGCAACTAATGAGACATAAACTAGAAAAAAAAATTACTTTCATGGTTTCACCTATTTATTTTCGAGCAGATTATGTGGGGGTTAAGAATCGCGCGTTTTTAGATTCGAATAAATAGCGTTCGCTAATTGCCGTGCAAATTCAACAGGAACAGCATTTCCTATCATTTTGTAGCCATCAGAAAGATATTGATATTTAAATGAAAAATCATCGGGAAAGGTTTGAATTCTCGCACATTCCCGCACACTCAACCGTCGATATAAATGCTCGTAACCTGACACAAAAACACGTTTATCTTTTCCAACGAGTTCCATTTTAGGAGCTTGCGGATGAATCGGCGCGTGTCTGCCACCTGCTTGAATGGTGAAAGATGGCTCATTCCAACTACGAACCCGATTGCGCGACATAAACATGCTTGAAAAACCGCCTGTCATGTATTCGTGATTTGGAAAATTTAAATTTTTGTCGCCATTGGTTAAATTTTTGTCTAACGCAGGTTTTGCGAGAGGTAAATCAAAAATGGCATCCTGCAAAACAGGTCTAGGAATCACATTTTTAGGTGGTTGAAAGGTTTTTCCCAAACTGTTTGCGTAACCGACGATAATCACCCGCTTTCTATCTTGCGGCACACCAAAATCATTGGCATTTAACAAAAAATACGAAACGTTGTAATCAAGCGCAATAAAATCAGCCAGTATTTTGTCAAACGCTTTTCGATGTTTCGGTAACAAAATTCCCGCCACATTTTCCGCTAAAAAGAATTGCGGACGTTTTGCTTTCAAAAGTCGAATGTAATCGAAAAATAATTGCCCACGTTTATCTTCAATTCCCCGCCCTGCACCCGCTTCACTCCAACTTTGACACGGTGGCCCGCCGATAATTCCAACGCAATCGGGAACATCACTTGCCTTGATTTGCGTAATGCAACGTCTGTCTAAAATGGTGTCAGGATGATTGTGTTCGTAAGTTTGCCAAATACTCGAATCAAACTCGTTTGCCCAAATAACATTGAACCCTGCTTGTTTAAAACCTAAATCCAAGCCACCTGCCCCGCTAAAAAATGACACCACATTCATGTTATTGGGCATAGCTAAGTAATTTTGCATCGAGTAATTTCGCGGGGTTATTCGGTGATTTAATTTTGATGTCCGTAATTTTGAAAGCGTTGCTTTGCAAACTTTCTAATTTTGTTTTATCCGTATCTGGAAAAGTAGCGTATTTTTCATTTGGAATAATCGCATGAACGGTAAAATTATGTTGCGTTTCAATTGTTGCGATGCTTTTAAATACTTTGATGGGATTTTCAATGTGCCACATTCCACGCACACGCAAATCCGTAATACCTAATGGGTCAACTTTTTTGACCTTTGCCAGTTCGTTTGTTTCGATAAATTCGACATCTGGAATTTCTTGAATGCCTTGTGAAATTTTATCGGCAATGCGTTGATAAACATGGCTATCAGCGGCGTAACAATCACCATAAACAAACCACAACGCTTTTAATTTTTGCGTATTTTTAGGCGCAACACCGATTGCGTAAATGATGTCTTTTTCAGCCCAATCATTTTCTTCACAATTGCGGCACGCTTCGGTAATGCGCGAATCGTTGCGATAAAGTTTGTTTTTTGGATATGAACTATTTAAAGCAATCGCCGAATTTAAACTTTCAATTTTTTTCACTTCAATGGCATCACTGTTTTTTATGATGGCATCGGGTGGATTATTTTGATTTCCAAGATAGGAGAAATACTGGCTGTGAACAATATCGTCTGTCGAATTCACCGAATGACAAAATAAATCTTTTACATAATTTTCTAGCGCATCTCCCATATTGTTTGCACGATTTGAACCTTTGTAATGCGACACTAAATCGACAACAGGATTTTCAATAACATTGATTAACGCGACTAATAAGTTTGTTTTCATTTTTTTATTTCTACCTCCTAAATAACAAAAAGCAGGCAAGTTATAAAAACCTGCCTGCTTTTTTAGTTTAAAAACAGCGGTGAATTAACCGACTGGATTTGACCATTTCCAGTTTTGGATTTCAGGCATATCTTCGCCGTGTTCCCAAATGTAGCGTTTATGGTCAATCAATTTGTTTTTCAACGCTTGTTTGAGATAAATCGCTTTATCTTTCAAACGTGGCACGCGGTCAATAGCATCCATCGCTAAATGGAAACGATCCACTTCGTTCATCACCACCATATCAAACGGTGTTGAAGTGGTGCCTTCCTCTTTATAACCACGCGCATGGATATTCGCGTGATTGCTACGACGATAGGTCAAACGATGAATCAACCAAGGATAACCGTGATATGCAAACACAACAGGTTTATCAGGTGTAAATAATTCCACGAAATCACGATCATTCAAACCATTTGGATGTTCGGTTTCAGGTTGTAACTTCATCAAATTCACCACGTTAATCACGCGAATTTTCAAATCGGGTACTTCGCGACGCAAAATATCGACTGCAGCTAACGTTTCAAGTGTTGGAACATCGCCAGCACAAGCCATCACAACATCAGGCGATGTGCCATTGTCATTACTTGCCCATTCCCAAACACTCACGCCCGCTTCACAATGTTTCGCCGCAGCGTCCATTGATAACCATTGTGGAGCAGGTTGTTTGCCCGCAACGATAACGTTCACATAGTTACGACTACGCAAAACGTGGTCGGTAACAGAT
>JAQTXN010000113.1 GCA_028688755.1 Methylococcales bacterium
ACCATTTAGTTTGCGTTAAATGCGGTAAGGTCGATGAATTTCACGATGAATTGATTGAAACACGCCAACGCGAAATTGCAGAAAAACTCGGTTACGAACTTACCGACCACAATTTTTATCTTTACGGTTTTTGCGGTGATTGCCGCAAACCGAAAGCCTAACTTTTTCTTAAAAAATCATTCATGTTTAAACCTCTTATTTTTTATATCGGCTTGCGCTACACCCGTGCAAAACGCCGTACGCAGTTTATTTCGTTTATTACGCTCACCTCTATTTTAGGCATCGCGCTTGGCGTGACGGCATTGATTACGGTTTTGTCAGTCATGAACGGTTTCGAAGCGGAATTGCGCGAGCGCATTTTGGGGATGACTTCGCACGCAACCGTCACAGGACAATCGGGGCAACTCGATAATTGGCAAGAACTCGACCAGCGTTTAGTTGGTTATCCGCATATTCAAGGTACTGCCCCGTTTATTAACGGGCAAGTCATGATTAACGCGGAGCGCAGAGTGAGTGGCACCATGCTCAGTGGAATTTTGCCTGAAAATGAAGCGAAAGTTTCCGAAGTTGCCGCGAAAATGAAAGAAGGCAAATTAACGGAGTTGGTCGCGGGCGAATACGGGATTGTTTTAGGGATTGAACTTGCCAATTATTTGGGCGTTGTGGTTGGCGATAAAATCACCGTCATCAGCCCACAAGTGAATTCAACGCCCGCAGGCGTTGTGCCACGAATGCGCCGTTTTACCGTGATTGGCACCTTCCAAGTTGGCATGTACGAATACGACCGAAATATGGCGTTAATTCATCTCGACGACGCGGCAAAATTATTTCGTTTAGATTCAGCAGTTTCAGGGCTACGAATCAAATTAGACGATTTGTTCAACGCGCCAAAAATTACGCACGAATTATCACAAGCACTTTATAACAATTATTACGTCAGTGATTGGACGCTCGCACACAGCAATTTTTTCCGAGCAATTCAAACCGAAAAAACGGTGATGTTTATTATTTTATTGCTCATCGTAGCCGTCGCGGCATTCAACATTGTGTCAACGCTGGTGATGGTTGTAACAGATAAACGCGGCGATATTGCGATTTTGAAAACGCAAGGGTTAACCTCTCCTTCCGTGATGGGGATTTTCATGGTTTTAGGTGCAATTATTGGTGCAGTTGGCACAGTTATCGGCACTATTTTTGGCGTGTTGCTTGCGTTAAATGTCGAAACGATTGTGCCTGCCATTGAAAAATTCTTTAACGTGCAATTTATGGCTGCCGATGTTTATTACATCAGCGAATTGCCGTCAAAATTGGTTTGGTCAGATGTTTATTCGATTGCAGGCATGGCATTTTTCTTGTCGCTACTCGCAACCATTTATCCTGCGTGGCAAGCCGCGAAAATCAATCCAGCGGAGGTACTACGTTATGAGTAAATTCATCTTGGAATGTAAAAACTTAATCAAACGTTACGGCGATTTAGACGTTGATGTGTTGAAAGGGGTGGATTTAAACATTTCAGTCGGCGAGCGTGTGGCAATCATGGGCGCGTCGGGTTCAGGAAAAAGTACGTTACTGCATTTGCTTGGCGGTTTAGACAAGCCAACCAGCGGCGAAGTTGTGTTGAATGGCATAAATTTAAACACCGTTGGTGGTTCAAAATTGGCGAAACTGCGAAATCAATCACTCGGTTTTATTTACCAAGCGCATCATTTGCTCGGTGAATTTACGGTTTTGGAAAACGTTGCTATGCCGCTGTTAATTGGCAATGAATCAGTCAAAAATGCTAAATTGCGTGCAACGGAATTATTAAAACGTGTTGGTTTAGGGCATCGAATTGAACACAAACCTGGTGAATTATCAGGTGGCGAACGTCAACGTGCAGCGGTCGCACGGGCATTGATTAACAAACCAGCACTCGTTTTAGCCGATGAACCAACGGGGAATTTAGACAGTAAAACAGCCGATGCAGTGTATCAATTGATGCTGGAATTGAACCAAGAATTACAGGTGAGTTTTTTGGTGGTGACGCATGACCACGAGTTAGCATCGAAATTGGGAAAAGTGTTGCACATGGAAGATGGATTGATTTTATAACGGGTTCACGCAACGTTTTGTAGGGGGAATTATATTCGCCCCTACGTTCAAGTATTTTAGCCATATTTATTTTGTCGAACCCATTTTGTTGCAATCCATTTTTCACCTGCTAAAACGGGATTTCCCGCATGTAACGTTGCGCTATCGGTTTGTCCTAACGAATTAAAATACGAAAAATACACCGCCGAGCCTTTTTTAGGTGTGACACTTAAATTGGCTTCTGGAAAAAACGTTTCCCCGCCGTTTTCTACGTCATTCAAATACATGACGAGTGTTGCAGTGCGTTGTCCACCTGATTTTAAATGCGTCGCACTGCCGATTTGATTGGCGGGAAAATAATCAAAGTGCGGGCGATATTCTGCTCCTGAAAGGTAATGCAACACTTGAATACCTTCACCATTTTCGACAGGGCAATTCATGAGCTGCGAAATACGCTTTTCTAAAGATTGAATAAGTGCATTTTCACCACGTTGAAAAAACGTGCCTTCACTACTTCGTGCGTTAATGACTTCACCTTTGCCTGATTTCGGATCGACAACTGTTGACGGCGATAACGTTTTCTCTTTTGCGTGAGCAATCAGGGCATCGCACTCTTCATCACTCATAAAATGAGTAAACAATACCACTTCGGGGCGATTTAGACGCAACGCCACATGAACCGTTTTGTCAGCTAATTCAATAAAATTACCCCGTGCAATTCGACTTGATTCGTAACGATAAGGTTCATCCGTTTTCGTTGTGGGCAAGCTCGCCACATCAACGTTCATGAATTTTTCAATACATTGCGTGGCAAAAGTGGCTTCAAATTGAGCATTCACCATTGCTTCAACCATCGATTGAACCGAGCAGCCCCGTTGCAAATTACTGATAATCCATTCTTGCCACGCTAAAGAAAGTTCGCTGTTTTGTGTCATGTTTCACCTGCTGTGTGTTGAGTTGGCGATACCGTTTGGGATTTTTCGTTGTGGTATGATTTGAAAAGACATTTTACCGCTATTCAAACATTATTTTTCGCGCTATGACACCTAACTCACTAACCACTTTATTCACCGTTGAAAATTTACACATTCATTTTGGCGATGTGCCTGTTGTGGATGGCATTAGTTTTGGTATTTATACGGGGGAAACGTTTGCATTAGTCGGTGAATCGGGCAGTGGTAAATCCATGACGGCACTTGCGGCATTAAATTTGTTGCCACATAACGCGACGGTAACAAGTGATGTGATGCGTTTGCAAAACGAAAACTTGGCGCAACTCACCGAGCAAGAATGGTGCAAAATTCGCGGGCGACGGATTGCGATTATTTTTCAAGACCCGATTGCGTCATTAAATCCTGTGATGACCATCGGAGCGCAAATTGCTGAAGTTATTTTGTTGCATTTCGACTTATCGAAAAACGAACTTAAGCAGCGCGTCATTGAATTGTTGCAGCAAGTTGAATTGCCGAATGCCGCGCAACGTGTGAACGTTTATCCGCATCAACTTTCAGGTGGTCAGCGTCAGCGTGTGATGATTGCGATTGCACTCGCGGGCAAACCCGATTTACTGATTGCCGATGAACCGACCACTGCGCTCGATGTCACGATTCAAGCGCAAATTTTGGAATTACTCAAAAACATTCAAGCACAAACAGGCATGGCGTTGTGGCTGATTAGTCATGATTTAGCCTTAGTTTCAAGCATTGCAAAGCGCGTTGCCGTGATGCAATACGGCAAGATTGTTGAAACGGGTGACGCGGTGAGTGTGTTCCAAAATCCTCAGCATCCTTACACGCAAAAATTAGTGACGGCGTTACCGTCAATGCAAAGTTGTGAAAACAAGGAAATTCGCATCGAGCCAGTTTTATTACAAGTGCAAAATTTTCACTGTCACTATCCCATTCGCAAAGGAATTTTTAAACGCATCGTGGATTACGTTCGTGCGGTTGATGACGTGAGTTTTTCGCTAGAACGCGGCAAAACATTGGCATTAGTGGGCGAATCAGGCTGCGGCAAAACAACGTTAGGCAAAGCGTTGTTACATTTGATTCCATCGAATGGCGGCAAGGTTTTTTTAGATGGCGTGGCATTGCATGACTTAACAGGTGAAGCCTTACGACAACAACGTGCTGCCATGCAAATTGTATTTCAAGACCCTTTTTCGTCAATGAATCCGCGTTTGCTTGTGGGAGAAATTATTGCCGAAGGTTTGCGAGCGTTGCGTCCAGAAATGACCGCCAGTGAACGTGAAAATCGCGTTAAGAATTTATTAAAAAAAGTTGAATTACCTGAAGAGGCAATGTATCGCTACCCACACGAATTTTCAGGTGGTCAGCGGCAACGCATTTGTATTGCGCGTGCGCTTGCTGTTGAACCGAAAGTGATTATTTGCGATGAGCCAACCAGTGCGTTAGATGTTTCGGTGCAGGCGCAAATTATTGAATTACTCAAAACGCTGCAACGTGAGCAGGGCATGAGTTATCTATTTATCACGCATGATTTAGGCGTGGTCGCTGAAATTGCGGATGATGTTGCTGTAATGTTTAAAGGGAAAATCGTAGAGCAGGGCGCAGTGAAATACGTTTTAACTACGCCGTCTCATCCTTATACAAAAAAATTATTAGCGGCAGTACCAAAAGGCGTTTCTGCGGTAAGTCGAATAATTTCATCAAATTGACAATTCTGCGCCAACTTTTGCAAACAAATGGCAAGTTCTGGCGCGACTTGCTGAATTTGTACAACCACATCGTCGATATTTAAAATCAACGCCGCATGATGCAATTGTTGTTTTAACTCTGGCGAGAGTATCGCTAGCATTTCGGCTGTTAATTCTGTTTTTGTGTGATTTAGTGCAATATCGATAAGTGATTGGTTTAATGATTCTGTATTGATTTCATCGGCATTAGCAAGCGTGATAGGTAATTCAATTTTAAACGTTGAACCTTCGCCTAAAACGCTTTTGACACTAATTTTTCCGCCCATCAGTTCCACTAACGATTTCGTTGTGGCAAGTCCTAAACCTGTTCCTTCTAACCCTGCGTTTGTTCTGGCTAATTGTACAAACGGTTTAAATAACTCGTTTAAGTTACTTTCAGAAATACCCATTCCGTTATCGATGACTTCAATTTCAAGCATTTTTCGTGCAGATCTTGGCAATGACAATGCTGTAACGCGTAATTTTACTTGCCCTTGCGTAGTGAATTTCACCGCATTTTCTAACAGGTTAATCAAGATTTTTTCCACTTTGCCATGATCGGCTTTGACATATTGCGGCACATCTGGCGTTATTTCTAAATCAAAATTCAAATTCTTTTTTTCGGTATACGTTTTAATCGTTTCGCTAAGATGCGAGAGTAATTTCAACAAATCGAAAGGTTTTACATTTAATTTCAACCGTCCTGCATCAATACGCGAAATATCAAACACACTTTCGATTATACGAAATAAATGCCAGCCGTTACGATTGATAATATCGAGTTTTTCTCTATTGTCTTTGCTAATTGAATCGTCTTTTGCCATAAGTTCAGAAAATCCTAAAATGGCATTTAGTGGTGTTCTTAATTCGTGATTCATGTTTGCAATGAATACACTTTTAGCTTGATTAGCCGCTTCAGCGGCATTTTTGGCATTACACAAATCAGCCGTGCGTTCTTCAACTAATTCTTCCAAATGCAAACTGTATTTTTCGAGTTCGTGTTCAACACGCTTACGTTCAGCAATTTCAGTTTGTAAATGTTCATTTGCCTCTTCGAGTAACAAACGTGTGCGACGTAATTCATGATGGGTTTTAACTTTGGCTAATAATTCTTGTCGTTGAAAAGGCTTTGAAATGAAATCTACTGCGCCGAGTTCTAACCCTTTGATACGTTGTTCGGATTCAGAAATCGCGCTAAGAATAATGACAGGAATGTGGCGCGTTTTGTCGTCTAATTTAAGTCTGTGTAACACTTCAAAACCATCCATCACAGGCATTAAAATGTCTAACAAAATCAAACAAGGTAAATTAAATTCGATGGATGCCAATGCAATTTCCCCGCTATTTGCAGGCATCACGTTATAACCTTCCGCTTCTAAAATATCGGTCAATAATTTGAGCGATTCCAACGTATCATCAACAACAAGAATCGTGTTGTTATTCATCGTGGTTTGTCCCTTCCTTTTTTAGGCTTAGTTCAAGACTACGTTTCACCAATTTTGATATGCTGTCGTAGTCATATTTTTGCAGCGGTATTTCTAGCGCATGTGCTAGATTTGGCGAAAGTTCTGCAATTTTTTCGATGACGTTAAAAATACGCTTTTTATCTAATGTTACAAGCGCATTCGCTAAATCGTGTTGTAACGCGCTTGGTAATTTTGCTAATTCGGCGGGATTTAATTCAACCATTTCTGTTTTAGGTTCGAGTTTTATTGTTTGGCGAATAAATTGCTCACCTAGTAATTGTTCCATGCAATCAAATATCTGTTCAGGTCGAAACGGTTTATTCACAATGTCGTCGAATCCAACTGCCGATAATTCTGCATTTTCTTCCGAAAAAGTAGATGCAGTCACAGCAGAAATTTTGACTTTGTCGCCATTTTGCAGAGCGCGAATTTGACGTGTGGCTTCCATTCCATCCATCACAGGCATTCGCCTGTCCATCCAAATAAAATGCGGTTGCCACTGCAAAAATTGCTCAATGGCTTCTGCGCCATTTGCAGCAAGTTTCACCTCAAAACCCACGTCACTGAGCAAACGGTGTAGCAAAAGACGATTGTCTTTTTGGTCATCGACCACTAAAACGCGATAAATGGGTTGCCCCGCTTCTAACCTAACGACCGTATTTGTTGTCGCAGGTGCGTCGGAAATATCTTCTGCATGTGCAAGCTCTACAGGTAATTCCACGCGAAAAATACTGCCTTGTCCGACGTGGCTCGTTAGCGTGATTTGTCCACCCATCAGTTCAACAAATTGGCGAGTGATAGCCAATCCTAAACCAGTGCCTTGTTGTTTATCTTGCGAACCCACCTGCACAAATGCCGCGAAAATCTGGCTTTGATTTTCTGGTGCAATGCCACACCCCGTGTCTTCAACTTCGATGATTAAATGTTTCGTGCAATTTTGTTTAAATCCTAAACGTACTGACACGCCGCCTTGTTCAGTAGCTTTAATGGCGTTAGAAATTAAATTGATAAGAATTTGGCGCAATTTGCCTTGGTCGCCCACAATGTAAAGCGGAAATTCAGAAGATTGATCAACAAGCAGTTGCAAGTTTTTTGCTTGGGCGCGAATTCGCAACATATCGGTAATGTCGAGAATCATATTTCGCAAGTCAAACGGTTTGGATTCCAACACAACACGTCCCGCTTCAATTTTTGCAATATCTAGCACATCGTTAATCAAGCCAAGCAAGTGGTCGCCACTTTTATGAATAATCGACAACGTTTCTTTTTGTGATTCGGACAAATTTTCATCACGACTTAAAATTTCCGAAAATCCCAAAATCGCATTAAGCGGTGTTCGTAATTCGTGAGACATGTTGGCGATAAACGCACTTTTCGCGCGATTCGCTGCGTCAGCTTGTTCTTTTGCGGCAAATAATTCAGCCGTGCGATTGACAACCGTGTCTTCGAGTTTTTTCTGCGTTAAACCCACGTTCCCAATCAGTTGCGCGAAATTGGTAAAAAAAGCCATCATCGCTTCGATTTGCGCTTCAGAAAAAATGGGAACTTGATTTAACGCATTGAGATAAGCGTCTTTATCAAAACCAAAGTCTTCGGCTTGACGAGAAAATGTAGCAATGTTTGGCGGTTCAAATAGAAATTGCCCCGTAAAAAAATTTGCAACGTGTTCACCGTCAATCAAAATCGGAACAGCAACATCAATTAAACCGTTTTTACATCGATAGACATTGTATTTTTCCCCTGCCTCCAATTTTCCCGCCAAAATGGTGTCGCTTTCCTGACAACGACTTGCAGTGCAAGGATTAACGCGGTGGTAATGGGTACATATTTCTTTCCAACCCGTTGCCACGAGAATGTTGCCATCTAAATCAAGAATTGCCATCACCGCGCCTGTCATGGCAGTGAAGCTCTCACAAATACGTTGCAACTCGTCAATATCGACAATTTCCGCAAATTTCATAACATTCTCACGCACTTAAAAATTGTAGCGAGCAGAAAATTGAACCCGTTGTAAATCACCATCGCGTCCATCAAAAACTTCTCGTGTTGCGTAGACGTATTCCATTCCTAAAATGATTTGGGTAATTGGACTCCACAATAAATTGGCGTGAATCGATTGCACTTCTGACGTGATGTTATTGCCTGCTAAAA
>JAQTXN010000008.1 GCA_028688755.1 Methylococcales bacterium
GATTTAGGTTGGAAAAAAGACGCTAACCCAGGTTTCATTAACGAAGCGTGGACACAAGTTGATAAACCAGGTGTTTATCGTGGTCAATGTACTGAACTTTGCGGACGCGATCATGGCTTTATGCCTATCGTTGTGATTGCAATGGAACAAGCTGATTACGACAAATGGGTTCAAACAACACTTGCCAAACAAAACGAAAAACCTGATTTAAGCGATCAAAATCGTCAACAGTTAATGGCAAATGGTGAAGCGGTTTATTTGAAAAACTGTGTTGCGTGTCATCAAATCGATGGTAAAGGCATTGACGGTACTTACCCTGCGTTACGAGGTAGTGCAAAAGTCACAGGTGGTATCGATCCATTGATTGGTTTCTTACAAGCAGGTACGAGCAGAATGCCAGCATTTGCGAAGTTGAAAGACAATGAATTGGCGGCAGTCATTACTTATATTAGAAATGCGCCTGAACTCGGCAATAAAGTTGGCGACGAAATTCAACCAAAAGCTATCACGCCAGTTTATGACGACGATGAGTGATAACGGTTTGTCGTCTTACTCTTTTTTAATTGTTAATGAGGTATAAAGTATGTCTGCTGTAACAGCTGAACACGCGCACGATGATCATCACGATGATCACGCGCATGGTCCTGAAAAGGGCTGGTTGCGTTGGATAATCACCACCAACCATAAAGATATTGGAACGATGTATTTGGTATTTGCGCTTGCGATGTTTTTTGTCGGTGGCGCAATGGCAATGATCATTCGTGCTGAATTATTTGAACCTGGATTGCAGTTTGTTGATCCGCAATTTTTTAACTCGATGACCACTATGCACGCATTGGTAATGGTTTTCGGGGCAGTTATGCCAGCCTTCGTAGGACTTGCAAACTGGATGATTCCAATGATGATTGGTGCGCCTGATATGGCGTTGCCACGCATGAACAACATGAGTTTTTGGATGCTTGTAGCAGGTATTTTGCTTATTGCATCAACATTATTTATGGAAGGTGGCGCACCTGCTGGTGGTTGGACTTTGTATCCGCCACTCGTTTTGCAAACTGGTAAAGCGTTACCGTTTGCTATTTTTGCGGTGCATTTGTTGGGTGTTTCGTCAATTATGGGCGCGATTAACATTATCGCGACTATTTTGAATATGCGTGCGCCTGCAATGACATTGATGAAAATGCCATTATTCGTTTGGACTTGGTTGATTACTGGTTTCTTGCTTATCGCAATTATGCCTGTGTTTGCAGGTTCGGTAACAATGCTTCTCACCGATAAATTCTTCCACACTAGCTTCTTTGATGCAGCAGGTGGTGGTGATCCTGTTCTTTATCAACACATTTTCTGGTTCTTCGGACATCCAGAAGTTTATGTGATGATTTTGCCAACGTTCGGTGTGGCTTCAACAATCATTCCTGTTTTTGCGCGTAAACCTTTATTTGGTTACAGTTCAATGGTTTATGCAACAGCAGCCATTGCGTTTTTGTCATTCATCGTTTGGGCGCATCACATGTTCACAGTTGGCTTACCAATCGCTGGTGAGTTGTACTTCATGTATGCAACGATGTTAATTGCAATTCCAACAGGCGTGAAAGTTTTCAACTGGACTGCAACCATGTGGAAAGGTTCGATGACTTTTGAAACACCTATGTTGTTTTCAATTGCATTTGTTGTCTTGTTCACATTAGGTGGTTTCACTGGTTTGATGATGTCTGTTGCGCCAGTCGATTTCCAATATCACGATACTTATTTTATCGTGGCGCATTTCCATTACACCTTAGTTCCTGCATCAGTTTTCATTTTGATGGCGGCAGGTTACTACTGGTTGCCTAAATGGACGGGTCACATGTACAACGAAAAAATTGGTCAATTGCATTTCTGGTTGTCTACGATTTCGGTAAACATTTTGTTCTTCCCACAACACTTTTTGGGATTAGCAGGTATGCCACGTCGTATTCCTGATTATGCGATTCAATTTGCGGATTGGAACATGATTTCAAGTATTGGTGGTTTCATTTTCGGCGCGAGCCAATTGTTGTTCCTTTGGATTGTGATTGACACAATTAAAGGCGGCACAGGCGAAAAAGTTAGCGACGAAGTTTGGGAAGATGCACATAAGCACGGTTTGGAATGGACTTTACCATCACCACCGCCTTATCACACTTTCACAACACCACCTGCTGTGATTCCTAGCGATCATTAAGGTCAAAATGTCGAGACGTGATTTCGCGTCTCGACATTGAATCGAGTCGAAAATGACGAGAAAAACAAAAAATATCTTAACGGCAGTCGTATTGATTGCGTTTGCCACGACGATTTACGTTATGGCTGTTTTGCAAGCGATTTCACGATGAACAACGAAGTCGCCGTAAAAAATAAAAAGTTAGTACGCAATTTAGCTTTTGTAGCGGTTGCTATGTTTGGATTTGGTTACGCACTTGTGCCGCTTTATGACGTGCTTTGTGAATGGAAATGGATTGAACGCGATCGTCCCGACGCGATTAAAGCTATTCCTGAAACAGCTTACGAAATTGATGTGAATCGCAACATTAAAGTCGAGTTTTTAACGACGTTGAACGAAAACACACCGATGATTTTTCGAGCTGAACAAACGCAAATTACCGTTCATCCAGGCGAATATCACACGGTGAATTTTTATGCTGAAAATAAGACCGATAAACCGATGGTTGCACGCGCAATTCCGAGTTTTTCGCCTGCTTTAACTAGCACTTATTTTGAGAAGGTGGAATGTTTTTGTTTTTCTGAACAAACATTTGCACCGCATGAAGGTAAATCGATGCCGATGCGTTTTGTGATAAATCCAGCATTACCGTCGGATTATCAAACGATTACGCTTTCGTACACTTTTTTTGATAACACGCAAAACGCTGTAAAAAAATAACAAGGGGAAGTTTATGTCAACAAGTAATACAACTTATTACATTCCGCATAAAGCAACGTGGCCAGTAATGGCAACGGCAGGTTTGATGACCATGCTTGCGGGATTTGCAAATTATTTAAATGGTTCAGCTATTGGCTCAACGTTGATGGTTTTAGGACTTTCGATTTTCATCGTGATGCTTGCAGGTTGGTTCACGTTGCAATCAAAAGAAAGTGAATCAGGCATGTACAATCATGGCGTAGGTATTTCGTACCGCATGGGTATGATGTGGTTCATTTTTTCAGAAATTATGTTCTTCGCGGTTTTCTTCGGCGCGTTGTGGTACACCCGCAATTTGTCTGTGCCTTGGTTAGGTGGTGAAGGTGCAAAAGGCGTAACAAAAGAATTATTGTGGCCTGCTTTTAATGCTGTTTGGCCTACAAATGGCCCTGCTAGCGTTGGTGGTCACTTTGAGCCGATGGGCGCGTTTGGTTTGCCATTACTTAACACATTATTGCTTTTAACCAGTGGCGTGACTTGTACTTGGGCGCACCATGGTTTGATTGCAAAAAATCGCACACAATTGATTCAAGGTTTAGCTGCAACCGTTGCATTGGGCTTTTTATTCGTTATTTGTCAGGCGATTGAATACCATGAAGCGTACACCGAAATGGGCTTAACGTTAGGTTCTGGCATTTACGGTTCAACGTTCTTTATGTTGACAGGTTTTCACGGTTTCCACGTTTGCGTGGGCGCGATTATTTTGAGTGTCGTGTTATTTCGTAGCTGGAGAGGTCATTTCTCACCAGAAAATCACTTCGCATTTGAAGCGGCGGCATGGTACTGGCACTTTGTTGACGTGGTTTGGTTAGGTTTGTTCATTTTCGTTTATTTAATGTAATTCGAAACAAACTGCAAAAAAGCGTGGTCATTTCGACCGCGCTTTTTTTTTGAAAAGGAGAATCTTATGAAAAAAACACGTTGGTTACTTGCCGCGTTTCTCAGTCTAAATAGTGTGCTTGTGTTTGCCGAAGAGCTGCCCGTAAAACAATTAAAAGCCTTTTTAGCGTCAGCAAAATCGATTACGGCAAATTTCAAGCAGGTGTTAATTAACGAAGCTGGCGATCCGTTGCAAACGAGTTATGGGAATTTTTATTTACAACGTCCAGGTAAATTTCGTTGGGATTACACCAAGCCGTTTCAGCAACAAATTATTTCGACGGCGGGAAAAGTCACTTTTTACGACACGGATTTAGAACAAGTCACCATTAAAAAACTTGATGAATCCGTCGGTTCAACGCCAGCATTATTATTAAGTGGTGATGTGCCGCTTGAAGATAATTACACGATTGAACAACAAGGCAATGAGGGTTCGATGGTCTGGGTGAAATTATTACCTAAAAGCCAAGACAGTACGTTCAAATATGTGTTGATTGGACTTGAAAAAGGCGTTTTAAGTGGCATGCAGTTGAATGATAACTTTGGGCAATTAACGCGCATTTATTTTTCAAATTTAAAACTCAATCAAGCCGTTGATGCCAATTTGTTTGAATTTGTCGCACCAAAAGGTGTTGATATTTTTTCAGAATAGAAATTCATTTGTTGTAATGTTGTTTTTTTTTAACATGCTGTATTATTTTCTTGGTTAAGAGTATTACTTATTGAAAAATAAGAAGATTTTTGTGGTAAAAAAATAACTTCAAAACTTGTAAGGAATCCGTTTTACTGGTATTATTGCCCCCGACAAATGATTTTTGTTGTATAAAAACAAATTTTAAACCTTCACCCAAGTAATTTATCTGAGGATAACAACATGAAAAAAACTAAATTGGCTTTAGGCGTGACAACTGCATTGTTTGCAATTGCTGCGGCAACAATCGCTCCTGAAGCGGCTGCACATGCTTCAACAAAAGCACACAAACACGCACCTAAAAAAGCGGTTCAAACTGTTGAAACCCATACATCTTCGTTCTCACACACTTCAAGCAGCAATGCGAAAGTTGATGCGTTAGAAGCACAATTACAGTCAATGCAAGCTGAAATTCGTAGCTTGAGAGCGGCTCAAGGTCGCCCAGTTGTTGATCCTGACACTGCAAAAGTTCAAGAGTTAGATCAATGGATGAATTCTGTTAAAGCAGAAGGTACATCTAAAAAAGGCGCGAAAGACAACATGGTATTCTTCCGTGGTGGTTATGGACATAACAACGATCAACGTGGCGGTACTTTAGATCCAACAGGTACAGCTGGTGGTTTCGGCGGTGCATTACCTGGTGCAATTGGCGATAGAGATGCTTGGTATGCAGGTGCAGGTTTTGATTTCAACATCAATGACAACTTATTTGGCATGATGAACAATACCGAAGTGTTAGGCGAATTGATGTTTGATTACAAACAATTAGGTGAAAGAAAATTAAACGGTCTTAACCCAGCCATCACAGGCGCACTTATTGAACAATTAGCAGGTACTGGTATTGGTGTTAACGCTCAAACAGCAACTGTGAACGCATTGACTTTAGCGGCTTCACCAAAAATCAAATTCTTTAAAGGTAGCAACTTCCGTCCTTGGTTAATTCCAGCAGGTATGGAAATCACTGTTATCAGCCCACCGTCTGACGCGATTACAGTATTAAACCCAGGCATGATGTTCGGTGCTGGTGCTGACTACAAAATCTGGAAAGACATTTATGCTGGTGCTGACGTTCGTTACCATCACTCATTTGACAATGTTGATGGCGTAAATCCAGATGGCATCACAGCTGGTGGTTATTTAGGTTTAGGTTTCTAAGTTTTAGAAACTTCAAATGCTAAACAAAAAAGAGAGCGTAACAGCTCTCTTTTTTTTGCCCAAAATTTGCTGCAAGTCATTAAATTTTCACACAACATTTCTAAACTGCATTTATTGTTGATTTCGGTGAAAGCCTGCCGATAACTCCGTCGTTATTTTTATTTTAATTTTGAGGATAAAGTTATGAACTTTGACACTTTTTGGAATGCGTTTGAAATGAGTGACGAACATTGCGCGAGTTTAACACCGTCGTTTTGTCCTGAAATCATTGATTTACTCAATTCACAACGCATTCAAGCGAAAAAGACTTTTTCTCGGCTGGCTGTTGAGCGTGATTATGGTTTTGACGAACACGCACACGGTTTAGGTTAAATCTTTTTGAAAGTTGCCAAACATTTGTTTGGTAACTTTCCTGCTTTAGAATTCGATATTTTTCAGACAAAATCCCCGCTAGCCTTTATCATATTCGCTCATTTTTAGAATTTTAAAGGCTTTATCATGCAAATTTCACCCAATACAGCGGTATCAATTCACTACACCTTAACTAGCGATGCTGGCGAAGTTATTGATAGTTCAATCGGTGGCGAACCGCTTGCGTATTTACACGGCACAGGCAGTATTATTTCTGGTTTAGAAAAAGCCTTAGACGGCAAAGAAGTTGGCGACAAATTCACCGCGCACATTCCAGCTTCTGACGCTTACGGACAAGTTTTTGAAGATCGTGTACAAGTTATCGCGCGTGAAATGTTTGACGGGATTGATAACATCGAAGTCGGTATGCAATTTCACGCTGATGTAAGCGAAGGTCCAGGTATTGTGACGGTAGTAAAAGTTGAAGGCGATGAAATTACGATTGACGGCAATCATCCATTAGCAGGAATGCCTTTAAATTTTGACATTGAAATTATCGACGTACGCCCAGCAACTGCCGAAGAACTTGATCACGGTCATATTCATGGCGCAGGCGGACATCATCACTAATCGTTTTCACTTTATTAACATTTAAGGAGCAAACGTTTATGGCATTTATGCAAGGTAAAAAAGTTTTAATCGTCGGTTTAATTAGCGATCGTTCGATTGCGTGGGGAATTGCTCAAGCAATGCGCCGTGAAGGTGCCGAGATTGCGTTCACTTATCAAAACGAAAAAATTCGCGAGCGCGTGCAAAAATTAGCCGCAGAATGTGGTTCAACGATTACCGTTGAATGCGACGTGCAAAGCGATGAACAAATCGACAATGTTTTTGTTGAACTTGGCAAACATTGGGATGGCTTGGATTGCATCGTGCATTCAGTCGCCTTCGCACCGCGTGAAGCGTTAGATGGCGATTATGTGAATGCCACAACACGCGAAAATTTCCGTATCGCACACGATGTTAGCTCTTACAGTTTCACTGCACTTGCCAAAGCAGGGCGTGAAATGATGAAAGGGCGCAACGGTTCACTTTTAACGCTCAGTTATTTAGGTGCAGAACGCGCTATTCCTAATTACAACGTCATGGGCGTTGCGAAAGCAAGTTTGGAAGCAAATGTACGTTATATGGCAGTTTCACTCGGTGCAGAAGGTACGCGCGTGAATGCAATTTCAGCGGGGCCAATTCGCACACTCGCCGCATCGGGCATTAACGATTTCAAAGCGATGCTTTCAAAAGCGGCTGATGCTGCCCCCTTGAAAAAGAATGTCACCATTGAAGAAGTTGGCAATGCAGCGGCGTTTTTATGTTCAGATTTAGCGTCAGGCATCACGGGTGAACTTACTTATGTTGATTGCGGCTATAACATCATGGGTTTAGCGGCGGTTTAACACCATCTCAAATGACAGCGGCATGTTAGCCGCTGTCATTTCAAAATAGTCCCTTCTAAATGAATAGCACACAAGAAATAATCGAAGATTTAAAACAAGGCAAAATGGTTATCATCATGGACGATGAAGACCGTGAAAATGAAGGCGATTTGCTGATGGCAGCCTCGTTTGTGCGTCCTGAAGATATTAACTTTATGGCGCGTTACGGTCGTGGTTTGATTTGTTTGACATTGACGCAAGAACGCTGTCAACAACTGCGTTTGCCGCTCATGGTAAGTGAGAATAAAACACCACATTACACTAATTTCACGGTATCAATTGAAGCTGCAACAGGTGTCACAACAGGCATCTCAGCTGCCGACAGAGCGCGAACGGTTCAAGCGGCTGTTGCTAAAAACGCTTTGCCTGAAGATTTAGTTCAACCTGGCCACATTTTTCCGTTAATGGCGCAAGCAGGCGGTGTTTTAAATCGCGCAGGACATACCGAAGCGGGTTGTGATTTTGCAAGACTGGCAGGCGTTGACCCCTCAGCCGTTATCGTTGAAATTTTAAATGAAGACGGCTCGATGGCACGTCGAAAAGATTTAGAAATTTTTGCCAAAGAACATGATTTGAAAATTGGCACAATTGCTGACTTGATTCAATATCGTATTCAACATGAAAACACCTTAGAGCGCGTTAGCGAATGTGCGTATCCAACTGAATTTGGCGATTTTCGTTTATTTGCTTACCAAGACCGTAACGACAATAATCTACACATTGCGCTGGTGATGGGCGATATTTCAGGTGAGCAGCCCGTTTTAGTGCGCGTTCATGCCCGAAATGTGTTGGACGATATTTTTGCTTCAAAACGTAGCGAAGCAAGTTTGTCAATTCGCACGGCGATGGAAAAAATTGCAGCTGAAGGAAGAGGCGTTTTGGTTTTAATTCGCCAAAGCGAAAATAACAAAGATTTAGCTGAACAAATTCACCGCTATCAACTTTTGGACAATGGGCATCAAGTTCCCGCAAATAATGAAGTCGATTGGCGTACAACAGGAACAGGCGCACGGATTTTGGCAGATTTGGGCGTGAAAAAATTGAAAGTGTTAGGCACACAAAAGAAATATATCGCGCTTTCAGGATTTGATTTAGAAGTCTGCGAACACGTTGGTTAATCGTTCAAACTTTTCAAAATTACTTTTATACTTTACGCGGCGTTTTCAAAACGCCGTTTTCATTTTAAAAAAATAAAAATAATGAGGATATGACAATGAAAAAAACACTTTTAGCGTTAGCCATTTTAGGGTTTTCAACAAGTAGCTTTGCGGTTGACCACAGTATGCACGGCGGCGGAACAGGCGGTGCAAGCGGTGGTGGAAGCTCTACAAACTGTGCAAAAGCCACGTTTTCAAAATTTCAACCTGAACATTTAGCTACCGTCGCGCCTGAATCAGAATTTTCATTTTTAGCGTTCAACGTGCAAAAACCTGAACAAATTGAAGTCACGGTAAAATCGCAACCTGTAAAAATTAACGTTGAAGACAAAGAAAGTTTTATGCGCGTGACAGGTAAATTACCAGCGGATTTAAAAAATACAGCTGCACGAATCAACATTAAAGCCACGACAAAAATCGAAAAGTGCAACGGCGAAGGCGGTTGGCTTGTCACCATTACGGAATAATTATGCTTAGTTATCGTCACGCCTTTCATGCGGGCAATTTTGCCGATGTCTTAAAACACGTCGTGTTAATCGAAATTCTTGTGTATTTAGCACAAAAAGAAAAACCGTTTTGTGTCATCGATACACACGCTGGCGGTGGAAAATATGCGCTTGATAGTGATTTTGCGCTGAAAACACGCGAGTTTGAGTCGGGAATTTCAAGATTGCTGGGGCGTGACGATTTGCCACAAAGTGTGAGCAGTTACGTTGAATTACAAAAACGTTTTAATGCAAACGGACAATTTAAAACTTACGCGGGTTCGCCGCTTTTGATTAAACAATTATTGCGAACAAAAGACCGATTGTGTTTGTTTGAATTGCATTCTAATGAGTTTGAGATTTTAAAAGCCAACATGAAAATGGACAAGCGTGTTGCTTGTGAAAAAGCGGATGGCTTAAAAAATTCGCTCGCGTTATTGCCGCCCGTTGAGCGACGTGGTTTAGTGTTAATCGACCCGTCTTACGAAATGAAAAGTGATTATGCTGATGTGGTCAAAACGCTTATTCAAATGCACAAACGGTTTGCTACAGGCACTTACGCGCTTTGGTATCCCGTCATTGAACGTGGACGAAATGAAACCTTAGAAAATGCGTTCAAAAAAAGTGGCATTACTAATGTGCAATTATTTGAATTAGGCATTGCGCCCGATAATTCAGGGCGCGGAATGAATGCAAGCGGCATGATTGTCATCAATCCGCCGTGGAATTTAATTGAAAAAATGAAAACCGTTTTACCGTATTTAGCGCAGGTATTGGGGGAAAACGGAGCAGGGCAGTTTCGAGTTGAGACATTGGTTGCTGAAAAATAATCACACTTTCATTTGTTGTAATTGCAAACGCACAACCACCCAAGACCCCACAACACCTAGCGTTGATGACAATAAAATCAACGCTAGCGTTTCAAAAAATCCCATAAACTGCAAATGAAAACTGCTGTTATAAAGCATCGATAATTTCTCAACGGGTTGTTTTAAAATCAGCATCATAATGGTGACGATAAACCACGCGCTCACGCCTGAAAAAAAACCAATCCAAAAACCCGTGTACAAAAAAGGACGTTGCACAAAACCATTCGTTGCCCCCACTAATTTTGCAATCACAATTTCATCTTTTCGCGTGTGTAACTCAAGGCGAATGGTATTTCCCGTAATAAATAACACCGCTAAACTAAGCAAAACACCAAGCAACACAACAGAAACATGAGCAACTTCAATCATGAGTTGCAAGCGTTTTACCCATTGCATATCGAGTTGCGCGAAATCGACTTCGCCCGCTTGTTTGAAATTTTCAACGAGAGTTTCGATATTTTGTCCTTCTTCAAGTGAATTTTTTGGAATGACTTGCAACACAATTGGCAACGGATTTTTTTCTAAGGCTTTAATTGCTTCGCCAAAACCACTAAATTCTTCAAATTCTTTTAAGGCTTGCTCTTTAGTAATGATTTTTACGGCTTGTACGCTAGGGTCTAATTTGATGCCATTGGCAAGCCGTGTTGCACTCGCAAGCGATACATCGTCACGCAAAAATAGCGAAATTTGATTGCTAGTTTCTAAATCGCTCGTTAATTGTTCGGCATTTTCAACCAGCAAATAAAAACCACACGCCAGTGAAATCGAAATCGACAACACAATGATGGTTAAAACGGCATTCAAACGCGCGGCAATTAAACGCCCTAAACTTGAAAACAGCGCGTGTGCATGCAAATCGCGGTAAGCGCGTAATTTGTCCGAAAAATCACCTCCGACGCGAGACGTTTGTTTGGTATTTCTTTTCGCTTCAATGACGCGGTTATGATTATTTTTGGGAATATGCTTTTGAGTCATGTCAAATTTTCTATGCTAGCTGGGTGCAACGCGATTGATGCGTTAAATAATAGCACATCGCGCGTATACCTAAATTCGTAATAAAAACTGCCGTGCTTTACTGGCTATTTTTATCACAGGCGCAGAACCACCCATTGCAATCGCATCCACTAAACAATACCAAGCCGCCACGCCGCTCGGTGGATTGCCTTGTGTTAAACCTGAAACGGGGTCGATTTCTGCCCAATGCCAAGTGCCAACAGCCGTACCGATGATTTCCAGCCACGTCGTGATAAAAAATGCCGCTAAATAAACCAGTGGCGATTTGCCTTTGAATAAATAAATCAAAAAAACGCAAAATAACACGGCACCAAAAGCGTCGCGTTGCGAAGCAAGGGTAATTCCCCAAAGCGACCACGCGCCACAAACGGCAACCACAAAAAAAGCGATTTTCCGCGCATAACGCACAAAAAAACCTGAGCGTCCCAATGCAACGGCAGTTAAATAAACCATACCGTGACCTGGTGGAACGTAGGCAGGAACGTTATGAAAACGGTAAATGTAGCCTTCCATAAAAGGCGAGGCAAAATGCTCACCAATCGTGGCAAACATCACGGCGATTAAAACTTGGACACGAATTTCTTTGTTTTCGCCCCAAAGCCAACCAATTAAAATTAACCAGCCACTTAAACCAAGCATTTTTTGGGTTTCAAGCGAGGCATTCGCGTCCGTAATCAAACATACGGCTACGCACAAAAACGTAAAAGCGGCGATGTAATAATCACGGTGTTTATGTGGATGTAGATTTTGACGCGCAGGAAAATAACGAAACATTAAGATAATGAGCTGTGAAGGTGGGAAAGATTGAGCTTGCCGTGCTGGGCAAGCTCAAATTTGAAAAAATCTACAACGCGCTAATTTTGACGTGTTGGGCTTGTAAATTACCGAGCGTTGATTGTAATTCAGTCAATCTTGCACGTTCTTTTTCAAGCACCGCAGCAGGGGCTTTCTCAACAAATGATGGATTGCTTAATTTCACTTCAATGCGTTCCAATTCGGTTTGAATTTTGGCGATTTCTTTATCTAAACGTGCCAATTCAGCCGTTTTATCAATCAAACCTGCAATCGGAATCAAAATTTGCATTTCGCCGACAATCGCCATTGCTGATTCAGGGGCAACGTCATCCGTATTCAACCATGTTATGGTTTCCAAACGCGCCAATCTGTTCAAATAAACACGATTGGTTTCTAAACGCTGCGCGTCTTGCTCGCTGCCGTGTTGTAATAAAACAGGTAACGGTTTGCTCGGAGCAATGTTCATTTCGCCGCGAATTCGACGCACACCCAAAATTACCGCCATCAGCCAATCGGTATCTTGAACGGCATCGTTATCAATTTTCGATTCGTCAGCAATCGGATAAAGCTGCAACATAATTGTGTCGCCTTCAACGCCAGCGAGTGGCGCGACACGTTGCCAAATTTCTTCGGTAATGAACGGAATAATTGGATGTGCCAAACGCAAAATCGTTTCTAAAACGTGCAACAAGGTTTTGCGTGTACCACGTTGCAAGGCTTCGTTATCCGATTGCAACGCGACTTTGGTTAATTCCAAATACCAATCGCAGTATTCGTTCCAAGTAAAATCATAAATTGCTTGTGCTGCCAAATCGAAACGGTAGTTATCAATCGCGTGGCTAGTGGTTGAAATGACTTGATTCAAACGCGCCACAATCCAACGGTCAACGTGTGAAAATTCACATTCGCCCGTCAAACCACAATCGTGTTCTTCGGTGTTCATCAGAACGTAACGCGCGGCATTCCAAAGTTTGTTACAGAAATTGCGATAACCTTCCGTGCGAGCCAAATCAAACCGAATATCACGTCCTGTTGAAGCGAGCGAGGCAAACGTAAAACGCAACGCATCTGTACCAAAAGATGCAATTCCATCAGGGAATTGTTTGCGCGTGGCTTGTTCAATTTTTTTCGCATACTGCGGTTGCATCATGCCTGACGTACGTTTTGCAACCAGCGTTTCTAAGTCGATACCGTCAATAATATCAATCGGGTCAAGCACGTTTCCTTTTGATTTTGACATTTTTTGCCCTTCTGCATCACGCACCAAACCGTGAACGTAGACTTCTTTGAAAGGCACTTCGCCACGGAATTTCAAGCCCATCATAATCATTCGTGCGACCCAGAAGAAAATGATGTCAAAACCTGTGACTAAAACGCTGGTCGGATAAAAGGTTTTTAAATAATCAGGTTCATTTTTGCCATCCCAACCCAAAGTCGAGAATGGCCATAATGCTGACGAAAACCAAGTATCTAAAACGTCTTCGTCTTGTTTCAACGGATAATCCGCAGGCAAATGATGTTTTTCACGAATCGCGGTTTCTGATTCGCCAACGTAGATATTGCCTTTGTCGTCATACCACGCAGGAATGCGATGCCCCCACCAAATTTGGCGCGAAATACACCAATCTTGAATGTTTCGCATCCATTCAAAATAAGTATTTTTCCAATTATCAGGCACAAATTTAATGTCACCATTTTCAACCGCTGCAATTGCAGGTTCAGCGAGTGGCGCAACTTTTACATACCATTGGTCAGTTAAAAATGGTTCGATAACACTGCCCGAACGGTCGCCGCGTGGAGTCATCAATTTATGGTCAGCGATTTTTTCGAGCAAACCTGCTGCTTCAAAATCGGCAACAATTTGTTTGCGAGCTTCAAAGCGGTCTAAACCACGGTATTTTTCAGGCACGAGTGCATCATCATTGATGCTAGCATTGACGGTTAAAATGTTAATCAAACCGCCGTGTGGTAAATCTTGAATGACGCTGTGATGACGGTGGCGTGTCCAGACTTCGTAATCGTTGAAATCATGAGCAGGCGTAATTTTTACGCAACCCGTTCCAAATTCAGGGTCAACATATTCGTCAGCGATAATTGGAATTCGACGACCTGTTAACGGCAATTCCACAAATTCGCCGAGCAAATGTTGATAACGCTCATCTTTTGGATTGATAGCAACAGCCGCGTCACCAAGCATCGTTTCAGGGCGTGTCGTTGCCACAATTAAATGCCCTTGACCATTCGACAACGGATAACGCAAATGCCACATGAAACCGTTTTCTTCTTCGGATAAAACTTCTAAATCCGAAACGGCGGTGTGTAAAACAGGATCCCAATTCACCAAGCGTTTGCCGCGATAAATTAAGCCTTCTTCGTATAATTTAATGAAAACTTCTTGCACCGCGCCAGACATGCCTTCGTCCATCGTGAAGCGTTCGCGTGACCAATCGAGTGATGAACCCATGCGGCGTAATTGGCGCGTAATGGTGCCGCCCGATTCTTCTTTCCATTCCCAGATTTTTTCGATGAATTTTTCACGTCCGTAGTCGTGGCGGGTTTTGCCTTCAGCGTTGCACAAACGTTCAACCACCATTTGCGTCGCAATGCCCGCGTGGTCGGTTCCTGCTTGCCACAACGTGTTACAACCTTTCATACGGTGATAACGTGTCAGCGCATCCATAATTGTGTCTTGAAACGCATGACCCATGTGCAAACTGCCTGTGACGTTTGGCGGCGGAATCATGATGCAATACGGTTCGCCTTCGCCACTTGGCGCGAAATACTGTTTGTTTTCCCAGTTTTCATACCAACGTTGTTCAATATCGTGTGGGGCGTAAGTTTTTTCCATGAGTTTTTCTCCTTATGAGTTTTGTGTATTTGGTTTGAATTTTAATGCTTCGTCGCTAGAAAAAACTCGCAATAATTGCTAATCACGCATTGTTCGCACAATGGTTTTCGCGCCATGCAAGTATAACGACCGTGCAAAATCAGTAAATGGTGAGCATCGAGTTTGAATTTTTCAGGAATCACCCGCTCTAATTCCTTTTCAACCGCTAAAACGGTGTTGCCATTTGCCAAACCGATGCGATTTGCGACCCGAAAAATATGTGTATCCACAGCAATCGTTGGTTCACCAAAAGCGGTATTTAACATCACGTTCGCCGTTTTTCGTCCAACACCCGCTAAACTTTCTAATTCTGCACGAGTTTGCGGCACTTGCCCATCGTGTTTTTCGAGTAATTTTTGACACAACAAAATGATGTTTTTAGCTTTGGTGTTAAACAAACCAATCGTTTTGATGTATTCCTTCAAGCTTTCTTCACCCAGTTGCAGAATTTTTTCAGGCGTATTTGCCACTGCGAAAAGTTTGGCTGTGGCTTTGTTGACGCTTTTATCAGTGGCTTGCGCGGACAAAACCACTGAAATCAATAACTCAAAATCACTGGAATAAACGAGTTCGGTTTTCGGCTGTGGAATAGCAAAGGCGAGTTGTTCAAATAATCGTGAAATTTGTTGTACATTCATAAGACAGGCATCTTTTTGGAATTAACAAACTCAATAAGTTTCCTGTTATTGGTGTAAGTCACAAAATCATCAAATTTTTGTTTTGCTGCGCCGTTGGCAATCACTTCACGCGCTTTTGCAATCCCGTTTTCTAGCGAATCGGTTAAATTTGCGGCGTAAATTGCTGCGCCTGCATTGAGTAAAACAATGTCTTTTGCCGCGCTGTTTTCATTATTTAAAACGGAGTTGAGCATTTTTAAACTGTCTTGTGCGTTGGTAATTGCAATGTTTTCTAAGTTTGCTCGCGTTAAACCGAAGGTTTCGGGTGAAATGGTGTAACACAAAACGTCACCATTTTTGAGTTCGGCAACGTGAGTTTCACAAGCAATGCTGATTTCATCTAAACCGTCTTCTGCACTGACAACTAAAACGTGTTCGCTACCTAATTTTTTGAAAACGTGTGCGAGCGGTTCAACCCATTTTTTATCAAACACGCCAATCAATTGATTTTTGACTTTGGCAGGATTTGACAACGTGCCGAGGAAATTAAACATGGTTCGCACGCCTAAATTTTTTCGCACTTCGCGGGTGTGCTTCATCGCGCCATGATAATTTTGGGCGAATAAAAAACCGATACCTAACTGTTCAACACATTGCGAAACTTGCTCAGGTGTTAACGTTAAATCTACGCCTGCACGTTCCAAAACATCCGCGCTGCCGCAACAACTCGAAACGGAGCGATTGCCGTGTTTGGCGACTTTTCCGCCTGCTGCCGCGACGACGAAGGCGGCGGTTGTGGAGATGTTAAAGGTATTTGCCCCGTCGCCGCCTGTGCCGCAAGTGTCCACAACATGGTCTCCTGAAATGGCAATCGGTGTAGCCAGTTCGCGCATCACTTGTGCGGCGGCGGCGATTTCGTCAATGGTTTCGCCTTTTGAGCGCAAGGCACATAAAAAGCCTGCGATTTGTGCTTCACTTGCGTTGCCGCTCATAAAAAAGTGCATCGCTTCGCGCATTTCTTCAGGCGTTAAATCTTGATGTTGCAGGAGTTTTTCTAAAAGTTGATTCATGTGTTTTTTGAGTTTGTTTTTTGAAGTTTAGAAATTCGAATAACTTAATCCGTTCATGCTGATTCCTCGTCTAAGTAGTAATAAGCTATTGAATGAATTTAATTGCATTATTGATTTTGTACGGAATAGATTCAACGATTTCTACATTATTCGGCATTTCATTTTCAATGAAAAAATCTTCTTGGGTTTTGATTAAAAACGATTTGATTGATCCACGTTTTTTTGCAGCTGTGCTTAATAAATAAGCGGCTTCTGTAAGTGATTCATTTTTTTTCTGCATTCGGACTAAAACAGGCGTTCCAAGATATTGTGTTTTAAGAATTGCATCAACGCCTTTATTTCTGTGAACAGGTTGTAATTCAATCCCCTTCAGTAATTTAAGTGCGTCCTTATCAGCGGTACTGTAGGATTGCCTACCTTTTTTCAGTAATTCAGATTCCGTTTTAATTGGCGATTCTAATCGTTGTTTCGATAACTCCACAGCATCTGCCGATTCATCAATGCCAATATAACGACGATTATTTAATTTCGCCGCTACCAAAGTTGTACCGCTGCCACAAAAAGGATCTAGCACAATATCGCCTTCATTTGAGGCAATTGCTAAAACTCGTTCTAACAAAGCAATCGGTTTCTGCGTTGGATAACCAACACGTTCTTTTGCTTTTGGATTCAAATAGGGAATATCCCAAACATCACTGAGTGGCACGCCATTTTTAGCATTATCTAAAATAATTTCGCCTGTTTCGTTTCGTGCATAAACGGATTTACCTTGTTTATTACGAATTCGTTTCTGCAAAATTTGATCTATATTTGTCGATTCAGAATAATCAGTGTAAAGCGTATTAAATTTGAAATCGTCAGTTTTTGAATAAAAATAAAGCGTTTGATGTGATGCTAATAATCCTTTTTTTGCATTTGACCAACGTTTGTAAGTCCAAATAATTTCAGAACGAAATTGTTCCATTCCAAAAATTGAATCTAAAATCATTCTGATAATATGGGAAGCATTTCTATCGCAATGAACGAATAAACTACCAGTATCTGATAACACACGTTTTAACCCCATTAAACGAACAAATAAAAATTCGGCATATTCTTTATGGCACGACCATAAATCGTTATACGAAAACGTTTTAGTTCCATCGCGTGTAGTAAGTTGCTGTGTTTTTTGAGTAAAAAATGGTGGATCAAGATAAATCAAATCAATCGAATTTTCAGGCATTGTTGCAACAATATCCAAGCAATCACCGTGAATAACAGAATCAAGTTTGTTCATTTTGATTTACCTGATTTTCAAGTGCAATTTTTTCTAAAATAGCTTTAAGGTCAATTCCAGTACGCTCTAAAACGTAATCCCACGCACTATCTCCATAATGGTATTCACCGCCAATTCCGTGATAAAGCGTTTCTAATGTTTTTTGAATGCTAATTGCTTGCTTACGATTTGGATAATAAAACATCACGCGAATTGGCTTGTAACCCGCGTCAAAAATAGCTTTTATGCGAGTATGTTCTTTCGTAATGTGGTCGCCATCAGTGGTTGCATCACGCCATTTAATTTCAATGGCGTTATTACCTTCTAAACAATCAATTTCAAATGTCTTTGGACGCGAACCTAATGTATTTGGAATTTTTGTTGTTGCGGATTTGGGAAATTGATGAAGAAAACATAATTTTGTCACTTCCTCTAAAAATGAACCTGCATATTTGTACAAAAATCGTCCTTTGTTTTGGTATAAATCAATCAATTGACCTTCTTTGAGCGAAACGTCCAAAACTTGGTAAATTAAAAAATGTGAACAATCGTCCGATTCCATTTCGATTGTACGTTCGTCCATTCGTAGTTTTAAATCTGCGGCGTATTTTGCAGCGCGGGATTTTATTTTCTCTTCGATATTCATAAAAGTAAGTTTGCTATCAAAAAAGAGAATGCGTTTCTGGCAACGATTTTTTAACCGTGGGAATTAACACAGGTTTATCAGATTCAATCACAACTTTAGGCGATTCAAGAGCCGCTTCGCTTTCAATAATGCTACCAATAATCCCTTCAATCGAACCTAAACTTTCATTCGTATGCAGCAACAATTTTTCGATTTGTTTTTCGCGTTGCGCCCAAAGTCGTTGCAACGTGTTTTTTTCACGACGCAAATCGTCTTGCATTTGATTGTAGGTTTCAGTGAGTTCGTTTAAACGCGAGGTAAAAGATTGACTGGTGACAAAATCGTAAAGCATTTCCTTTTTTTCGCCTTTGTCTTTTTGTGCTTCGACAAGATTACTAATTTGAATCACCGTTTCTCGAAAAACCGCGCTTAAACCCTTGAATTCCTCAAACGTACAAACATAAATATCGTTAATCAAGCCCATGCGTTCCATATCTTTAGGCATTGTTTTCGTGACTAACACGCCAATGTTCGCATTGACTGAGCGCATATCGGTTTTAAATTTTTCAATCCATTCTTTATTAAAATTTTCCGTACGTTTGCTTTCGTAACAAATGATGCCGCAATTTTTTCGATTTCGCGTGTGAACAATTTGAATGCAATCTGCGCCACGTTGTCCTTTTTGTATTTCTTTAATTTCGTCTAAGGGAAACGATGTTTTGAGCCATTCTTCAATGGCGAGTTCTTGGACTTCGCCTTGCGCTTGCGTTAAACCTTGCTCGGCGACACGCTGCGCTTCTTGAATTTGATGTTTTAATTTTTCAATTTCAAAATCTTTATCACGCATTCGCATTTCATTTTGTGCTTCATAGCGTTGTTTTTCTTCACGCAATTTTTGATTAAGTTCTAATGCTGCTTCCGCTTTTACCGCGTCAGTTAATTCGGCTTTTTCGCGCGTTAAACGTTCAATTTCGGCTTTGGCTTTATTGAACTCGCGTAGTTGCTCTGATTTTGCATTGAGTTCATCACGCATCAATTGAATTTGTGCTCGTGAATCCGCTTCTAAACTGGCGCGTAGCGATTGTTCCGTTTTTTTGCGCTCTTCAATTAAACGTTGATTCAATTTGGCTTCATTTTCAGCTTCAATTGTTTCACGCAAGCCAATTTGTTCACGGTTTAAGCGTTCAATTTCGGCTTTGGCTTTGTTGAAATCACGCAATTGTTGAGATTTTTCATTGAGTTCATTTCGCATGGCATCAATTTGCGCTTGCGAATCAGCAGCGAAACTGGCTTTTAGCCTTTGTTCAAGTTGTACTTTTTCATTTTTTAATTGCACGTCAAATTGCGCTTGTTGTTGCGAAAATTGTGAAGCAAAACTTTGACGCAATTCAGCTTCAATTTGCGAATGCAATAACGCGCTAACATCAATTTGCGCCGCACATTTTGGGCAAGTTACCGCTTGTTTTTCTTGATTCATGGCTTTAGAACTGATGATTTGTTAGAAAAATGCTTGTTAGCGTAGCAGGCTTGCTAGGTGTGACGCAATCGCAAGCCGCGTTTTCGTTGTGTTTTTACTGGTACACTTTCCCTTTTTGGAGAAAATTTTATGCAAGAACAAGACAGAGTAAGACGTTTTTTATTTGAACAACACGGTATTCGCGGCGTGTGGGTGAAATTGGTTGACAGTTGGCAAGCCGCAAAACAATTCCAACATCAGCCCGAAGTAGCCGTAAATCAGTTAGGGCAAGCATTGGCGAGCGTTACGATGCTTTCGACAACCGTGAAATTTGACGGAGCCATGATTTTGCAAGCGCAAAGCGATGGCGCAATTTCAACGCTGGTTGCACAAGCGACAAATGATTACAAAATTCGCGGCGTAGTGAAATGTGCGGAAGATGTGAAAGGCGATTCATTGCCCGAATTATTTGGGGCAGGGCGGTTAGTGTTAACTATCGAGGCAGGAAATGGTAAACCGTATCAAGGCATCGTGCCGCTGCAAGGTGAAAATTTAGCGGCGGCGTTGCAAATGTATTTTGAACAATCCGAGCAGTTAAAAACGCGCTTGTGGTTATTTGCCAATGAAACACACGCGGCAGGTTTATTGTTGCAAGAATTGCCTTCGCAAGAAGGGCAACCTAACGATTGGGAAACGATTGAAATTTTAGCGAATACCGTGACCGCGCAGGAAATGTTTGATTTGGATTGTCACGAATTATTGCACCGTTTATTTCATGAAGAAGATGTACGATTGTTCAACTCAGAAGTCGTGGAATTTGAATGTTCGTGTTCGCGTGAGCGTATCGAAAAAACGCTGCAAGCAATGGGCGAAAATGAATTACAAGCGATTTTGCAAGAGCGTGAAACGATAGATGTGACCTGTGAATTTTGTTCTGAAAACTATCGTTTCGACGCGCAAGATGTTGAAGCGTTATTTAAAAATTAGAACGGAATGTCATCGTCGTAAGGTGCGTCAAAAGAAGGTGCTGCCGCAGGTCTTGGAGCTTGCGGTTGCGCGTAACTGGGTTGTGGTGGTGGCGCGTAATTTTGCGCGGCGGGTTGTTTATACGCAGGTGCAGCTGGCGCAGGTTGTTGATAATTTTGTGGCGCGTAATTACTTGCAGGCGCAGGCGCATCGTAATTACTTGGTGCAGATTCACGTTTGCCAACTAAATCAATAATGGTTGCGTTTAATTCCAAACTGGTTCTTTTCGTACCATCGTTTGCCGTGTATTCGTTAGTTGTTAATTCACCTGAAACGAAAACTTGTTGTCCTTTTTTCAAGTAATCTTTCAAATTGGATTCTGCGCGTTTGCCCCACAACGTAACGCGAATCCACATGGTTTTTTGCTTATCGCCAAAGCCGACATTATTGGCAACATTCACACTTAACACTGCTTGCCCAGACGGAATGTAACGAATTTCAGCATCGGCACCACATGCACCAGTAAAACTAAAAACATTGCTCATTTATTTATCTCTCTTGTTTAAATTAACCAATTTTCAAAGGGCGCGTAGTTTAACGAGTATTGATAGTCATCTCACGTTTTTCTACTCTAAAAACACTTCTTGCGCGGTTTTCTTGTGCCTTCCAAAGAACGTTATTGATTTGAACTTCTGTGCCAGTAAATACACCGCGTTCCGCAATCACTTTTGCATCTTCAATTGCCGTCATATTCGCAACTAATTCTTTTAATTCAGCGTTATTTTGTTCGGCTTCAAGTACCAACTTGCTTAACGTGTGATGCAATTTTTCTAAAATTTCAGCGTTACCTTTTTCAGGATGACTATCAATAAACGCCAAAATTTTATGAATATCTTTTTGTTCTTTTTCGTTAGGTGCCAAATTTTTGCGAATAGCTTGAATACGTTTTTGAATATAGGGATTCGTGCCGACTTGGACGTGCGTTTTAATCCCTGATGTTGAGCCGATAATTGCGGCTTTCACCATCATCATTGCCCACGTTATGCCGCCCATCAATGAGGATTTTTTTCCTCCTTTCAAACCCGCTACAATTTTATTGCCTGCCATAAGCTGGCTATTCATCGCGTATTTTTCAACTACAATGTCAACGCCTGCTTCGATGTTGAAATTTTCTACAAAGCCCACGATGACCGAGCTGTGCGACACAATTTTCGCAACATGCACTTCATCGCCCACAGGTTCATCTATTTCTTGTGTGCCTTGCACGCCGCCCTTGATATTGATTTCACCATTCGCAATCAAGTCGCTGTTGCCTGTTACGCCGCCTTTGATATTTAAACAGCCCATGCACTCAATTTGTGCATCGGTGACATTTCCTTCGATGGTTATATCTTCAAGAGCATAAACTTTCATACCTTCTTTTACGTCGCCTTGCACAACAATGGAGCCATCAAATCGTAAATTTCCCGACGAAAAATCAACTTGTTTTACGGTCAAAACAGGCGACACAATCATGCCGTTTGGAATAGTGACGGGTTGCCCTGTAATCGAGGAAAGTAATTGATTACTGTCTTCTGGATTTAAATAAACGCCTTTTTTATCGCCTGAAAAAGGCGTATCTGCTCCGCCTGTTGGCTCGATAATTTCCCCGAAAATACTGCGTCCTTTTTTACCAGGAACGGGTGGAATGCGCTGCATTAGCACTTCATCTTTGTGAACAATCACAATGTCACCAAGTTCACGGTAGTCAACATCACCATTTTCATCAACGTGAGGCTTACGTTCATGCACTTCAGGCATCAAGCTTAAAAATTTCGCATCGACACCTTCGACGGGTTCAAGCCCTTGTGCAATTAAAAAATCGGCGACATGCGCTTTATCTACAACGGCTTGAATGTCTTCGATGGGGGCTAATCCCCAGACAATTTTTTTGCTTTCAATCTGCTCTAACACATCTGCTAATGTGACAGGTTTACCGCCAAAATTAGGCGTAATAGACAAATGCGCTTTGAGTTTGTCATCCGAAATGCGAATATCGCAATGTGCATCACGACGCTCGCCAATTTCACATTCAAAACACTCATTGTCAGACGCATCTTTGTAACGACGTAAAAATTCGGTAACTAAATACTCATTAACAAATAAATCAGCAAAAGGCGAAGCCGCTAAACGTTCTTTAAAAATGGTGGCTGTTAACGCAATCTTGTCGCTACAGGGCGTATAAACAGCAAAAAGTTTTCGATTGTCTTTACAAGTTTTAAATCCTAAACCGTTTTCTGTTTTGACCTCGTCGTTCATTACTCATCTCCCATAAAGCCTTTCATTTTTGAATCTTCTTTAAGCAAATGTACCATCAGCCAATCTTTAGCAATGTAGGAAATATGCTTATGTAACGTTGCCATATCTTCTGTAGATAAAATTGTTTTTTTACAAATTTTTCGTACGTCATCACGAATTTGGGTTAGTTCAGCTTCTAAAACCTCATGTCCCGTCGCATTTTCTTCTCGAAACGGATATAAAAACTTGAGTTGCAATGCTTCTTCATGGCGAAAATGTGCCATAGCAAAATCGTGTAACTGTTCCATAAAGAACAAAAGTGGCTCTTTATCTTCAGGGTGGCGCAACGCCATTTCAAGGGCGTTAATGGTTGTTAATAATAATTTATGTTCGGTATCAATTGTGCTGTGTCCGACGCTAAAACGCGCATCCCATTTAATTGTCATCGTAGATTTCCTTCACAAAACCGCTTGTGGATAAGAACCTAAGCATTTAAACATCGACACTTTTGTTTTTAAATTTTCTAAAGCATGTGCAACATTTGAATCTTCTTGATGTCCTGCAATATCAATGAAAAAGACGTATTCCCAAAGTCCTTGACGTGAAGGACGTGATTCAATACTGAGCATATCAACGCCAGCAACGGCAAAGGGTTCAAGCATTTTATGCAACGCGCCTGCTTGATTTTTCGTTGACACAACGAGCGTGGTTTTATCGTGACCTGTTTGCGTAGCGAGTTGCTCACCGATGATGATAAAACGTGTGGTGTTACTTGCATCATCTTCGATATTGGCAGCGAAAATCGGTAATTCATAAATTTCAGCGGCAATTGAACCTGCAATGGCTGCTGCATTGGGATTTTTTTGAACTAATTGTGCTGCTTGTGCGTTACTACTAACAGGTGTTTGACGAGCATTTGGCAAATGCGTTTCTAGCCAAAGACGGCATTGTGCAAGCGATTGTGAATGTGAATAAATGTCCGTAATTTCGCTCAAATCTTTGGCATGAGTGAGCAGATTTTGTTGAACTCGAATTTCAACTTCGCCGCAAATTTGCAATGTGGATGTTAATAAACGGTCTAACGTGTGATTGATGACACCTTCGGTAGAATTTTCAATTGGCACAACACCAAAATCGCAACTGCCATTTTCAACCGCCGTAAAAACAGCACCGATATTTTCGACAGGAACAGTTTTGACGGCATGACCAAAATGTTTAAACGTTGCTTGCTGAGAAAATGTTCCCTCTGGCCCTAAAAAAGCGACATTTAACGGTTTTTCTAATGCAAGACACGCCGACATCAATTCGCGAAAAAAACGCATTGCCGTTTCATCTGGCAAAGGACCTTGGTTTAAATCTTGAATACGACGCAAGACTAACGATTCTCTATCAGGGCGATAAAAGGAACCATTTTCACCTTGTGCAATTTTCGTTTCAGCGACTTCTTGCGCGTAACGAGCGCGTTGATTGATGAGTTGCAAAATTTGCGCGTCTACTGCGTCAATTTTTTCTCTTAACTGGGCTAATGGCGTAATCGAAGGCATTAAATAATCCATAATATGAGCGTTACAAAACGTAATCTATTGGCACGAAAAGATACCATAATTTGCCCGAAAATGGCGTTATGTCAGTCGATTTTTGTTTGCTTTGTGACAAAAAATGCCGCTGGCAAAAGTAGCGGCATTTTTCAAAGAAAAATTTACAGTTTGAAGTTGCCGACAGTTTCCGACAAATTGCGAGTTTGTTGCTCGAGTAAAGTTGCCGCAGCGGTAGCTTCTTCAACCAACGCCATATTTTGTTGAGCGACATCATCCATTTGCGCTAACGCTTTGTTCACTTCTTGAATTCCCGATATTTGCTCATCTGACGAAGAGCGAATTTCAGAAATCGTTTTGGTGACACCTTCGATAGAATTCAAAATTTCTTCCATGGTTTTGCCCGCTTTTTCAACAAGTAAACCACCTTCTTGCACTTTATCGACCGAATCGTTGATTAAATTTTTAATTTCACCAGCCGCTGAAGCAGCACGTTGCGCTAAACTGCGAACTTCGGTTGCCACAACAGCAAAACCACGTCCTTGGTCGCCTGCTCTAGCGGCCTCAACGGCTGCGTTTAACGCTAGAATGTTCGTTTGGAATGCAATGCCATCAATGACCGAAATAATATCGACGATTTTGCCAGAAGATTCATTGATGCCATCCATGGTTTTTACAACTTGCCCAACCGCTATAACACCATTCCTAGCGATATTTGAGGAAATTCGCGCAAGTTCGTTGGCTTGATTCGCATTTCCACTATTTTGTTGCACGGTATGGGTGAATTCCTCCATATTTGCCGCTGTTTTTTCAAGGCTGTCGGCTTGGTCTTCGGTGCGACCCGATAAATCATTATTTCCTGCTGAAATTTCTTGTGCAGCATTAGCAATAACTTCGCTGGAATCTTTAATTTGTCGAACCATTTCTCGAAGATTATTGACAGTGCGATTTACACCATCAAGCACTTCACCAAATGTACCCGGGTAGTGCTTTTCAGAAGTTTGCGTTAAATCGCCTTGTGCAAGCGCATTTGAGACACGGACAATGTCACCCAAACTGCCTTCAAGTGCATCAAGTGAGAGATTGATATTGTTTTTCAATACGGCGAAATCGCCTTGACCTTGCGCGTGAATACGTTCTGTTACATTGCCTTGTGCAACATGCGCCATGACTTCACCGATATTTGCAATCATGGTTTTCATGGTTTGCATTGTTTCTGTTGCACTGTTAATGGCAACAGCAAATTCACCTTGCACATTTGTTGCAATCTGTTTATTGAAATCGCCCGCACTCAACGCAGTCATTAAGGCGTTAATACCTGTTGTGGTTTCAGATAAAACTTTTGTCAAACCGTTCAATCGCTTAAGTGCTTGGGCGAAACTACCGTGCAATCCAGCGGGATAACTCAAACGTGAAAAATCACCGTAAGTAACATAAGCCATGGAGTAATACATATCGACTTGTGCGGTTTCGACTTGATCCATTAAATCATTTAATGCCCACGCAATTTTTTGTAAATCCGTTTTTTTTCCGCCAATCATTGTGATGCGTGAACTTACTTCTCCGTCGCGCCATGTTTCACTTACATTTAAAATTTTATCAAATAAAATTTTGTTTGCTTGGCGTGAGCTACGCCAAGCAGCAACTGAAATAATGGAACTCGCTGTTAAGCAAGCAGGCAAAATCCAGTCAATGCTGTGCATCCAACTGAAAGCGAGTGAACTGCTCCACGTTAACCCAACTGCTGTAAAAGCAATGGACTCGTTTATTTTAAAGCGATTGGAGAACATTGATGAGCTGCTCATACGTTACGCCTTTATCCTGTAATAATTGACCTAAAATTGCGCCAGAAGCCGCCATTGCGTCTTTAGCCCCTGCTTTTTTTTCTGCTTCTAACATTGATTTATACACATCTGTCACAATCGGAACTGCCTTCGGATTTGGCATTCGGCGCACGGAGGTGTAACCAATTTTTTCTTTATTTTTGTTGAAAATCGGTGCAACGTGAGTAAAAACCCAATAAAAACCACCATCTTTAGACATATTTTTTACATACGCAAAAATCTCTTTATCCTCCGCTAAGTAATCCCACAGCAATTTAAATACCACACGCGGCATATCTGGATGGCGAACGATATTGTGTTGTGCGCCGAGTAACTCATGTTCTTCGTAACCCGAAAACTCAATGAAAATTTCGTTTCCGTAGGTGATACGTCCAGTTAAATCGGTTTTCGACACGATAAAATCATTTTCACGCATAAAGCGTTCTTTATCGGTTGGAATAATGTTTTTGCGTTTCATGATATTTGGTCACTGTATAGTTTTTTTAACGTCTTTGGCGATTGTAAGGGAATTCAAATTGAAGTACAAACCTTGAAAAATCAAGCACTCGCTTACACTAACGTCTGTTATCAATTCATCTATTGCCGCTATAATGTCGGCATTCTGTCGGATTATTTTACATTTTATTTTTATGGCACTTTCACAAACCACCCGCTTAACTTATCTCAATGCAATGGGAATAAGTGTTTGGCAATCACGTTCTGGGTCAAATATCACGCCCATTGAAGCCGACGTTATGCCCAGTGAAAGTCCAATTGAATCGTCTCAAATGCTTAAATCCGATTCATGGGCGCAATTACGCACAGATGTATCTGAGTGCAAGCTATGCACATTATGTACCACTCGCACGCAAACTGTTTTTGGTGAAGGAAATGTGAATGCAAATTGGCTATTTATTGGCGAAGCACCTGGTGAAAACGAAGATTTACAAGGCAAACCGTTTGTTGGTGAAGCAGGAAAATTACTTACCGAGATGTTACGCGCCATGTCTTTGACGCGTGAAGACATCTTTATTGCTAACATTTTAAAATGTCGTCCACCGAAAAATCGTGACCCGCATATCGATGAAATTCAACAATGTCGTGCGTATTTAAATCGACAAATCGCGCTGGTACAGCCGAAAATAATTATTGCCGTTGGACGCATTGCGGCACAAACCCTGCTGGAAACGACTGAAAAAATTGGTAAATTGCGTGGTCAGGTTTATATGGTTGAAAATATGCCGTTAATTGCCATTTATCATCCGTCTTATTTATTGCGTTCACTGACTGAAAAACGTAAAGCGTGGCAAGATTTACAATTTGCAATGCAGACATTCAAATCGCTATGAGTAAAAACGATGAGTAATAAACAATTAACAATGAATTCCTTTTGTGCATGGGATGGTGAAACCTTAGTGTTGAACGTGTTAGGCAAACCGAGTGCAAAGCAAGATGTAATTGGCAAAGCGAAAGGCAATCAATTAAAAATCAGTGTCACTGCCGCCCCTGTCGGTGGAAAAGCAACCGACCACATGGTTCGTTTTTTAGCGAAAGAATTTGGCGTAACCAATGCGGATATTGAAGTTGTCTTTGGACGATTTAATGTGAACAAACAACTGCGAATCAAATCGCCTAAAAATTTACCGTCTGTGATTAGCAAACAATTAGCGATTAGTTAATAAAAATAACTCAAACAAAGGATTTCTTGTGACCCCAAAAAACTTTCAAATCGTTCATCAACTCAATCGCCGTGTGCGGATTTTGTCGCCAATTCTTAAAAGCAACCAAGAACGCGCGTACATTTTTGAAATTATTTTAAAAAAACGTCCCGAAATTAAACGTGTCAAAACTGTGTGGGAAATTGGTTCGGTAACGATTGAATTTGATCCCGCAGGTTTGCCGAAGAAAAATTTGTTGATTTTGCTCGATGCGATTTTGGGTAATCTTGAAAATTCCGCTCCAGCATTACGACACCCTGAACACAAGCATTTTGACGGCAAATTACAAGACATCGATTTAGCTGTTGAAGGCATGAGTTGCGCGTCATGTGCGTTACTGATTGAAATGGTGTTGAAGCGTGACGAGCGTGTCAAAACGGCCAGCGTGAATTTCGGAACAGAAACGCTTTCTGTACAAGGAACACTTGCCAAAGATGACGTAAGTCACTTAGTAACGCAAATCGGTTATAAAACCTATCCGATGGACACGCTTTCACAACGTAAAAAACTCATCGAAAAAGAACAAAATCGCGTTGCCACAGCTAAACATCGTTTTATGTGGTCAGCAGTTTTAAGTACGCCCGTGATTATTGCAGGCATGGCAATGGTTACGTCACGCAAACTTCATTGGATGCAACTTGCTCTAACTACGCCCGTGGTGTTTTGGGCTGGCTTTCCGTTTTTTGCGAAAGCATGGCGGTTAGCTAGGCAACGCGCTGCAAACATGGATTCGCTCATCGCGTTAGGCGTTGGTTCGGCTTACGGTTACAGTTTGCCAGCATTGTTACGACGTAGCGGACATCTTTATTTTGAAGCGGCGGCAGCAATTATCACGTTTGTTTTGCTCGGACGATATTTAGAAGAACGCGCCAAAGGAAAAGCAGGTGAAGCGATTCGCCAATTAGTCGATTTACAACCCCAAACAGCAACCCGTTTAAAAGGTGAAATCGAAGAAATTGTTGATGTCGATTTGCTTGAAATTGACGATTTAATTTTGGTTCGACCTGGTGAAAAAATTCCCACAGATGGCGTAGTCATTCATGGCGTTTCAACGGTTGATGAATCGATGGTCACAGGTGAAAGTTTGCCTGTTGTGAAAAATGAAGGTTCAAAAGTTATCGGCGGTTGCGTGAATGGAAACGGCGCATTGCGCATTCAAGTTACCGCAATCGGCATGGATACGGTTTTAGCTGGCATTGTTCACATGGTTGACCAAGCGCAATCCACAAAATTACCAATTCAAAAACACGTCGATAGAATTTCAGCCGTTTTTGTCCCATCGGTGATGTTACTTTCAGGTTTGACGTTTGCAGGTTGGATGATGGCAGGCGCGTCATTTGGTTTTGCATTCGGCAACGCGATTACGGTTTTATTGATTGCTTGCCCTTGTGCGTTAGGATTAGCAACACCTGCGGCAATCATGGTCGGCGCAGGGCAAGCTGCACGCGAAGGGATTTATATTCGCAATGGCGAAAGTTTAGAAACCGCTGCCAAACTCAACGTTATCGTGTTCGACAAAACTGGCACGATTACCGAAGGGAAACCGAAAGTCACGGATTTACTCAAACTTTCACGTTTGAGCGAAGTCAATATCATCAAATTAGCCGCGTCAGCGGAACATAATTCAGAACATTTTTTAGGCAAAGCGATTGTGGCGTATGCCGTCGAAAAAGAAATTGAATTAGACACTTGCACCCATTTCCAAAGTGAAACAGGACGTGGGATTGAAGCTGAAATCGATGGCAAAACCATTTTACTTGGCAACAAAGCATGGTTGATTGAACAAAGCGTTTCAATTGACGGTTTGCAAAATGCAGCTGGAGATTTTGCTTCACAAGGTAAAACGCCTGTTTTCATGGCAATCAATGGCAAAGAAGCGGCAGTTTTTGGGATTGCTGATAAAGCGAGACCTGATGCGGCGGCGGCGATTTTACGATTGAAAAATCAAGGCATTGATACCTTGATTGTTACAGGCGATACCGAAAAAACCGCGTTGTATATCGCGGCAAAAGTCGGTATTGAAACTGTGATTGCCAATGCCACGCCTGAACAAAAATTAAGCGTGATTCGTGATTATCAAGCACAAGGCAAAAAAGTCGGCATGATTGGCGACGGCATTAACGACGCGCCAGCATTGGCGGCGGCGGATGTTGGTTTTGCGATTGGCACAGGAACAGACGTAGCAATTGAATCCGCTGATATGACGCTGGTGCAAGGTGATATTTCTAAAGTCACCAACGGCATTGAATTGAGTAAAAAAACGATTACCGTCATCAAACAAAATTTATTCTGGGCATTTGGTTATAACGTGATTGCGATTCCCGTTGCGGCAGCAGGGCGTTTAAATCCGATGATTGCCTCAGCAGCGATGGCGTTAAGTTCGGTATCGGTGATTGTGAATTCGTTGCGGTTGAATAAAAATTGAACACTTTTTTGAAATTAGCATTGTTCTTTTTTGCGTTTTTTTTCGCGCAAAATAGTTTTGCCAAAAATCCGCCTGAGCCGTTGCAATGCGTGGCATTTAGTCCGTATGTGAATCAACTCACGCCTAATTATGGCGAAAAGCCTAGTCCTGAATTGATTGAAACGTTGCTAGATGCAGTTATCAAACAAACGCCGTTTCGTTGCATTATGAGTTACGGGGTTTTAAACGGCTTGGAAGCGATTTTTCCTGCCGCAAAAAAACGCGGTATTAAAGTGATTGCGATTTTGTGGATTGATAAAGATAAACTCGTCAATACCGATTCGATTGCTCACGGCATCGCGTTGGCGCGGCAATATCCTGACACGATTGTACGCTTGAGTTGCGGCTCGGAAGTTCGTACGCGCCATAATTACGACTTCGACGATGAAACGGAGCGTTGTTTAAATGCGCTACGCGAAGCCAAAGTGCCGCAACCGATTGGCGTAATTGATACTTGGTGGGAGTGGTGCAATCGTGAGCAACCGTGTCATCAAACTCGTTTTAGCTCGCAAGTCGATTGGATCGGCATTAACATTTTTCCTTGGTGGGAGAATCGTCACGCTGATTTATTTTCCTGTGTTGAAGCAGAAAAAGCGGCTGATTTTCACTTAGCGCGATGGCAAGAACTCAAAAAAACAAATCCTAAAAAAGAAATTATTGTGACTGAATTCGGCTGGGTTTTTGCCCCCGAAGGCAAAGCGCAAATTAACTTAAAAACAAAAAAAGACTGCGGCGGCGTGGCAAGTCGGAAAAATCAACAGCTCGTTTTGCAATCCACCTTTAAGAAATTCGCCGAAAAGAAAATTTCTGCGGTAGCATTTGAAGCCTTTTCTGAAAACTGGAAACCAAGCGAAGAAGGCGATTTTGGTCGTTTTTGGGGCTTGTGTGACAGCGATTCACCTTATACTTGCCACATTTCACTCAAACTCAACCCTTAAAGAAATACTCGTGAGAAAAAAATTTTTACTGGCTGTAAATGCCGCACTCTTATTGTTTGCAACGCAATCTGCCAATGCGCGTTATGCGGCAATTTTACTTGATGCCGACAGTGGTGACGTGCTGCATGAAGTGGAATCGATGCAATCGTGGTTTCCTGCGTCACTGACCAAAATGATGACGCTTTACATGACGTTTGAAGCGTTAACTAACGGTGAAATTCATTTGCACGATGTGTTACACGCTTCGCGTCATGCCGCTCGACAACCCAATAGTCGTTTAGGATTACGCACGAATCAAAAAATTACCGTTGAAGAAGCAATTTTGGCAATTGTGACACGTTCGGCAAATGACGCGACGGTGGTTTTAGCAGAGCATTTAGCCGTAACCGAAGATAATTTTGCAGTGCGAATGACCGCGAAAGCACATACGCTGGGAATGTATAACACTTATTTTAAAAATGCGACGGGCTTGCCTAATGATTGGCAAGTTACAACAGCGCGAGATATGTCGTTACTTGCAATAAAACTCTATAAAAATTTTCCTCAGTATTATCCGTATTTCGGCGCACACAGTTTAGTGTTCAAAGGGCGTGAGCTAAATGGCATCAATAAATTTACGGCAACGTATGAAGGTGCCGAAGGGATGAAAACAGGTTTTACCTGCAATTCAGGTTATAACTTAGTCAGTTCTGCGTCGCGAAATGGACGGCGGTTGATTGGCGTGATTTTGGGCGGGCATACTAGCGATGAACGTTATCATTTGATGATAAATCAAATGAATCATGGTTTTTCGGGCGATTATCGACCTATTGCTACGCTTTATAATTTAGAACCAAATTCAACGGTTTTACCACCGCATCAGTTAGATTGCGCTAATGGTGAAACACATGAAGAACATCATGAACACAATGAACGTCGCGCTCATCGTCGGCATACGAAGATGATTAAGTCAAAAGAACGGCACACTCACGCAAATCACCATCGTTAAAAAATGAAATGGCAAATAAATTTTTAGCCTGAATTTATTTGCCATTTTTTTGTTTGACATTTAAGACGACTGGTCATATTCTTTCCGCATGGAAAAAATCAGACAAAAAGACATCAACCGTGAAAACCTTCTCAACAAGGGGATGATTCTGTTAATGCAACAGGGTTATCACGGCACAGGTTTAAAAGAAATTCTCGACGCGGTGCAAATTCCAAAAGGGTCGTTTTATAACTATTTTGGAAGCAAAGAGAACTTTGCCGCTGAAATTATTGCGTATTACATTTCGCCGTATGTTGAACAACTGCAACGATATTTAGCGCAATCAGAAGGTGATTCGCTCGCCGCGTTAGAACGTTATTTAAATGAAGGCATTGCCGAATTAGAAAAAACCGAATTCAAAGGCGGTTGTTTATTAGGTAATTTAACGGGTGAAGTCAGCGACACAAGCGATGTTTGCCGAGTGGCATTGCAAACCGCGTTAAGTCGTTATCGTGATATGTGGGAAATCGGTTTTACTCGCGCTCAATCGGAAGGAACGATTCGCACCGATAAAACCGCGCGTGAAATGGCAGATTTGTGGGTGAATATGTGGCAAGGCGCGTTGCTTCGCATGAAAATTGAACAATCAACCGCACCGTTAATTCAATGCAAAGAAGCGTTACTCGGTGATTTTTTTAAAGCGTAATTACGATTGCGCTTTAACAAGATGTGCCGTTTTTAAATTTAACAATTCAATGAGGAAAAAGTTATGCCTAAATATATCGTCGAACGTGACATCCCAAACGCAGGTTCTTTGACTGCTGAACAATTACAAGGCATCGCGCAAACATCGTGCGGCGTTTCTTGCAAAATGAATGCAAAAGTACATTGGCTCGAAAGTTTCGTAACGCCTGACAAAGTGTATTGCATTTTGATTGCTGATAATGAAGAAGCCTTGCGTGAACATGCTGAAAAAGGTGGCTTCCCAATCACCAAAATTGCTGAAATTAAAGGTATCATCGACCCAAGCACCGCAGAAGGTTAAAGGTTTTCAAAAGCGCGTTTGTTTAGAGGCGAACGCGCTTTTTTATTTTGATTTTTAAGAGCTTACAACAATGAAAAAAACAATAACAAAAGCGTTGTGCAGTTTGATGTTGCTTGCGCCATTTGCTGCATCCGCTGAAATTTTAGCAATGGCAAATTACGAAAGTCAGCCAAATCAAACGCCACGCAAAGAAGGAATAGCGATTATTGACGTTGACCCGAATTCAAAAAATTTCGGCAAAATTGTTCAAGATTTACCGTTGCCACCTGACGCGGTCGCACATCATATTTTTTATAACAAAGATTTAAGCAAAGCCTATATCACCGCGCTTGGAAATGGCCCTTTGCGTGTGATTAACATGAAACAAGAACCGCTAAAAGTTCAAGATATTAGCGTGCCGCAGTGTCAAGTTGCTGAAGATATGGTTTTCACGTCAGACAAAAAAACGTGGTATTTGACCTGCATGGGTTCAAGTAACGTGATTGTTGGCGACGCACAAACTGACAAAGTGAAAGACGTTATTGCGGCTAACGAAAAAGACAAATTTATCAAATATCCGCACGGAATTGGTTTAAACGAAGACATCGACCGTATCATGGTCACAAGTACCGTTCATCCGACCAATTTGAGTGATGCAGGCGATTCTGTCACCGTTATCAAAGCCTCAACAGGTGAAGTTTTATCAACACATAAAGTTGGCGGTGCAGGTTCATCAACGGTTGAAGCGGTTTTTGTTCCGCATTCTTCGCCAGCCATGGCGTATGTGAACACGATGTTTGAAGGGAAATTGTGGGTCGCAACGTGGCAAGCGAATCACGACACGTTCGATTTCAAACCTGCTTATGATTTCGCCGACATTAAACAAGGCGTGCCTTTAGAAATTTATTTCAATCAAGAACACGACAAATTATTTATCACCACCGCAAAACCTGGTGCATTAAACATTTTTGATGTCAGTCAGTCTAAAACGCAGCCAAAATTGATTAAATCGATTCCGACTGCTGGCGGCGCACATCACGTTGTTTTCACGCCTGATGAAAAATACGCGATTGTGCAAAACAGTTTCATCAATTTGCCTGAAATGGACGACGGGTCGTTTAGTGTGATTGATTTGCAAAAAATGGAAAAAATCAAAACGATTGATACCTTAAAAAATCAAGGTTTCAAGCCGAATTGCATCGTGATGATGCCAAAATGGCATACGGATGATGCACATTAAAATCTAAAGCGGCATTGCATTTTGCCGTTTTTGCTCAATCTGCTGACACCACGCCAAATTTTCTAAATACCACTGCACCGTTTTACGCAGTCCCGTTTCGAAAGTTTCGTTTGGTGTCCAGCCTAATTCGCTAGCAATTTTGCTGGCGTCAATCGCGTAACGTAAATCATGACCAGGTCGGTCGGTAACGTAAGTAATCAAATCAGCGTAACGCGCGACATTTGCAGGTTTTTCAGGTTTCAAATCTTCCAAAATTGCACAAATCGTTTTTACCACGTCCAAATTTGCTTTTTCGTTGTGACCACCGATGTTGTAGGTTTCACCGATTTCGCCTTTTTCAACAACTGTCAGCAACGCTCGCGCATGATCATCGACAAAAAGCCAATCACGGATTTGTTGCCCATTGCCATAAACAGGCAGCGGTTTGCCTGCAAGCGCATTCAAAATCACCACAGGAATCAATTTTTCAGGGAATTGAAAATGTCCGTAATTATTTGAACAATTGGTCACAATCATAGGTAAACCGTAAGTGCGATGCCAAGCGCGAACTAAATGATCTGAACTAGCTTTCGAAGCGGAATAGGGCGAACTCGGCGCATACGGGGTGGTTTCGGTAAATAAATCGTCCGTACCATGCAAATCACCAAACACTTCATCGGTCGAAATATGATGAAAACGAAATGCCGCTTTTTTTGTTTCGTCTAAATTTGTCCAATACAAGCGAGCTGCTTCTAATAGTGTGTAAGTGCCAATAATGTTGGTTTCAATAAATGCCGCTGGGCTGTCAATAGAGCGGTCAACATGCGATTCTGCCGCAAGGTGCATCACGGCATCGGGCTGATAAGTTTCGAAAAGTTGGCGAATATTTACGGCATCGCAAATATCGACTTGTGCGAATTCATAACGTGCATTTTGAGCAATCGATTCGAGCGATTCAAAATTTCCCGCGTAGGTTAATTTATCGACATTTAAAACGCTGTGCGTTGTGTCGTTGATTAAATATCGAATCAATGCGCTGCCAATAAAGCCTGCGCCGCCTGTAATTAAAATTTTCATATTTTTCCTAAATTTTAGTCACGCAAACTCATAATTTCCCAATTTTGCGAAAGCGCAAAAGCACACAATTTTTCATCAGGGTCAACGGCAACAGGATTATCAACTAATTGCAATAAGGGCAAATCGTTGTGTGAGTCGCTGTAAAAATAACTGCCTGTAAGCGTTTCACCTGTTTTTGCTAACCAATCATTTAACAACGTCACTTTCCCCGCTTGAAAACACGGCACACCAACAATTTCACCTGTATAACGTCCATCGATTAACTCAGGCGTTGTTGCGATTAAATTATCAATGCCATACATTTCCACAATCGGTGCAGTAATAAAACGATTTGTTGCCGTAATGACTAACAATGTGTGACCTAACGCGCGATGTTTTTCGACCAAATCTTGAGCTTTTTTAAGCAAAATCGGTGTGATGATTTCAGCTAAAAACTGCTCACGCCAAACGTGTAATTGGTCAATTGAATGGTCGGCAAGGGGTTTTAAGGCAAAACGTAAAAACGCAATCATATCTAAATTACCTTGCTGATAATCTTCATAAAATTGGGCGTTAATTTGTTCATAAATCGTTCTATCAACAATGCCTTGGTCAACAAGAAACTGTCCCCATAAAAAATCGCTGTCATCAGCAATCAACGTGTTATCTAAATCAAAAATCGCTAAAGTCATTCGTTTCGTCTGTAAAAGTTATCAAAAGTAAGTTGCGCTATGGTATCGCGCATTTTTTTGTGGAACAATGCGGGGATTATAGAACATCTGAACGCGTTGCAATTTTAATCGATACATTTTTCACGCAACGCACGTTCAGCAAACAGGTTACAACAACATGATAGACTCAAAAGGATACCGCCCGAATGTGGGAATCATCCTTTGCAATGACGAGGGTCGCGTGTTTTGGGCAAAACGAGTAGGTGTAAATTCATGGCAATTTCCGCAAGGCGGCATCAATCCAAATGAAGACCCAGAAACCGCGATGTATCGAGAATTGTGGGAAGAAACAGGACTACAACAACACCATGTTCAAATTTTAGGTCGCACGCGCTATTGGCTTCGGTATCAATTGCCTGACCGTTATATTCGTAAAAACTCACTGCCGCTTTGCATTGGACAAAAACAAATTTGGTTTATTTTGCGCCTTGTTACGTCGGATAAAAATGTCAGTTTTGACCATTGCGTAAACCCCGAATTTGATGGTTGGCGATGGGTGGATTATTGGGAGCCGCTCAAAGATGTCGTGTATTTCAAACGTCGCGTTTATTACAAAGCGATGAGCGAACTTGGCGAAATTTTGACGCTCGAAAATGTACCCATTGATCCAGCGGGTTATTTATCGAAAGCAAGAGAATGGTGGTAACAGTTTAATTTTTACACACGAATTACACGCAAAAGTCGAATATTGATCAAATTATGATAGAATTGGCGGATTTCACTTAAACGAATAGCAATGTTTTTTGTTTATTAAACACTTTAACTAAAAACAAATAGTTAGCCATTGCCTTAGAGTGGCAATGTAAAAAGAATACAGGCTTAAATCAATGACAACACAATCTCAATTGAGCAATTCACAACCGTTGCTTTATGACGCTGCCCAGTCGCAAGACAGTTGCGGCGTTGGTTTTATCACGCACAAACGCAGTTTGCAAACACACGATTTGTTAGTCAAGTCGCACGAGGCATTATGTACCATTCCGCATCGAGGTGGCATGAGTGCGGAAGGCGTTGGCGATGGCGCAGGTGTGAACATTGATTTGTCATTGAAATTTTTCCGCAAACTTACCAGTAACTCAAACTTAGAACTCGGTCAATTTGGCGTGGCAAACTTTTTTTTCCCCGCAGACCATGCTCATTACGATTCAGCGGCAAATGAACTCGTTGAACGTCATTTCAAAGAATTCGATTTACCGTTAATTGCACGTCGCGTGATTCCTGTTGATAACGCGGTTATCAATGCCGCCGCTGTGAAAGCACAATTACCCATCGAACAATTTATTTTCGGTCGTCCTTCGAATTTGCAAAATGCGTCGCACGAAGAATTTGAAAAACACGTTCAAAAAGCATTAGTCACCATTGAAGTTGAAGGATTTACGCGCCCAGAACTCGCAGGTTTTTACCCACTTTCAATGAGTTCACGCACGCAA
>JAQTXN010000114.1 GCA_028688755.1 Methylococcales bacterium
GTCCAAATATAATCCGCTGATTGATAATAGCTCATCACGTCATTGATTAAATCAGGCTGCATTTCGGGTTTTAAAACATGATGTTCAACAAGCGGGTCATCAACCATATCAACTTTTTGTTGTGGCGATAAATAAACCAATTTGTTGTCTTTGAACAAGCCTAACTTTTGATAATTACTCACCAATGCACGCCCTTTTTCAGGTGCAATTTTTAAAATATCTTGCCCATAAAATTGGCTTTCATAATTCAAATTCAGCAATCCTAAAACCGTTGGCGCAACGTCGATTTGACTAGAAAGCGTGGTGTTTTCAACGGTTGGAACGTGCAGCGGCGCGTAAATAAATAATGGAATGTGATATTTATCAACGGGCAATTCGGTTTTTCTTGCGCTGCCAGCACAATGGTCAGCAACCATCACAAAAACCGTATCTTCAAACCATGGTTTATTTTTCGCATTTTTGATAAATTCACCAATCGCATAGTCGGTATATTTCACCGCACCTTCACGCCCCGAACCTGATGGAATATCGATTTTTCCTTCAGGATAAGTGTAAGGACGATGATTTGTCGTGGTCATGATTTGAAAGAAAAACGGTTTATTTTGAGCATAATCGTTGTCGGCTTCTTTCAAAGTCCGATTAAAAATCACATCATCGGACACGCCCCACGCATTTTTAAAGGTCATTTCTTCGTCCGTAAATTCGGTTTGGTCAACAATTCGATAACCATTGCCCGAATAAAACGCATTCATATTGTCAAAATAACCGCGTCCACCGTATAAAAACGCAGTGTCATAACCACGCCCAGCTAAAACATGACCGAGATTAAATAATTTTTCATTGTCTGGACGTTTGACAATGGATTGCCCCGCTGTGGGTGGAATTGAAAGCGTTAAGGCTTCTAAACCGCGAATTGTGCGTGTTCCGACTGCATAGAAATTCGTGAATAACGCGCCTTGTTTGAACCATTCATCCATAAACGGTGTGATTTTTTGGGTGTTACCAAATTTGGTTAAATAATCCGCGCTCAAACTTTCAACCGTAATTAAAATAACATTTAAGCGTTTTTCTTTGCCGTTACCTTTAATTTCACGTTTGATGTTATACAAACCTTCGCCATTTGCGCCAAGTTCAGTTTTAATTTTTGCTGACAACTGCTCGTCATCACCTAAGCGATAAAATTGGTGGTAATCCAGCTCATTATTGCGAAATGCCGAAAAAAACTGATATGCGCCATTTGCCGCGACTTCATTTAAATAAGTATTTTGGGAAAATTGGTAAGTCGTTTTGCCCATCGCAAAATAACTGACAACGGGAAATAAAAACAAAATACCTGCAATTTTTGCCCGTCGTGCAAATGATTCGGTGGCGTAAAAGGTCATGGCTAACGTGCTTTTCACCAGCCAAAAACACGCAATCGTAATAATTAAAATCGCCGTTAATAGTTTGCCGAGCGGATACGATTCGACAATGTTTTGCACGACTTCATGCGTGTAAATCAAATAATCGACGGCAATGAAATTGAAGCGCACGCCGAATTCGTCCCAAAATGTCCATTCCGACAAAATCAAGAAAAATAAACCGTACAAATTCAGTAAAAAGCCCGAAAATACAAACCATTTGTGCAGCTTTTTTTGATACCAACTGTTTGGAATGAGTAGCAAATAAAGCGTGAAGGGAATGAGGAAATAGCTGTAAAACGCTAAATCGTAAATCACGCCCATGCCGAAAGCGAAAGCGATTTGATAAAACGGGGTATCAATATCTGCCCATTGTTTAGCGAGTAATGCAACGCGAAGCAGCGCAAAAGTCACTAAATTGATAAGTAAAAATAGCCCTAAAATGCTAAACCGAGTGCGCGAAAAATGAGATTTCATATTTTTTAAACGTCCATGATGAACATCGGAATGCCGTAAGTGAGAACAAAATAAATAAATGCCAGCGTTAAACTCTTTTTAATACTGTAAGCAAAAAAGCGGCGCAAAATGTAACCAACAATCCCTAAATACCAAATCGCTAAACCGATTCCTAACGAAATACCAATCACATCATGTTCTTCAATGTGCATCGTCACCAGCCAAAAATCTAAGGCTTCGCACAAAATAGCCAACACCATAATGAAGTTTTCACACACAAAAATGGCTGTAAAAACACGTTGGAACAGCAATATATTTTTTTCTTGAAACAATAAAAATGTCGCTACCGATGAAAATGCCATAAAAGTACGCATCAGCACTTCGATGGGGCCTTCAAAAAAATCAGCAATCAATCCTTCAACAATAAATCCAGATAAAAGATAAAAAATAATCACGTTGCGTGAAAACTGACGAGTTGGCATCAACTCGGTTGGGTTGCTTTTGAACCAACACAACTGAAGATAAGAGCGAATCAATGGCATGATTTATTTCTCCTGTTGTAAAAGAGTAATTAAGCGCGTGGCAATCACTTCGCTCATTTGCGTTAAAAATAAGTGTCCCATGCTGGCATGAAAACGGTTTTCATCGCGGCTACCGATGGCGAGTAGACCTTCTAAATCGGTAAATAACATTGGAATTATCGCGCACGATTTCACTTCATTTGCTTGAAAACCAAATAAAACGCGGGCTTGCGTCAATGTTAATTTTCCACAAGTCGGTCTGCCTGTGCGAAATTCGTTGTCGAAGGGTTTTAAATCTTTGCTATCAGGGGCAATGAAAACGTTGTCTAAATTTGCCGATGAATCGGTTTGAATTAAACGAATTGCCACAAAATCAGTCAAAAAATACTCTGTTAAAACGATATGCAAATTCGTCACAACTTCTTCAATCGTTTGTGCGTCGTGCAAGGCTAGATTTAATTGGTGCATTCGATTCATTGCTGTATCGTTGCCCCGCGCAATTTCAATCAATTCAAGCAATTGATTTTCCATTTCTTGCGAGCGGGAGCGAAATAATTCGAGCTGTTTTGAAATGAGCGAAACAGCGACACCGCTAGGATGCGGAATGCTTAAATGTTCAAGTAAATGCACGTTTTCGATAAAAAAATCAGGGTGTGATTTCAAATAGTCTGAAACTTGCTGTGCGCTGATTTCAACGATTGTTTCGGGTTTTGCTTTTTTTTGTTTCACCACTTTTTCGACAGTTTCTTTTGGTTTTACAACACGCGGTTTGCGTGTTTTTTTCACAGGCTGTTCTAATTCTTCACTCATAACGCAATAAATCCTTCAAATACAGACACTGCTGCGCCTGTCATAAAAACAGGCTGTCCGCGTCCTGCCCAACTAATATTTAATTCGCCACCAGGTAATTCCACTTTGACATCGTTATTCAATAAATTTTGTTCAATGCCAATGACTACCGCTGCACATGCGCCACTGCCACAGGCTTGCGTTTCACCTGCACCGCGTTCAAAAACGCGCAATTTAATCGAATTTTTATCCACAACTTGCATAAAACCAATGTTAGCGCGTTCGGGAAAAATTTTATGACTTTCAAGTGCCGCGCCAATGGTTTCAACGGGTGCGGTTTTTATGTCATTTACTTGCAAAACGGCGTGTGGATTTCCCATTGAAACCGCGCCAAAAGCCTTCTCAACGCCATTCACGTTGACGGTATAAAAACGCGCTTCTTGTTCCATAATCATTGGAATTTCAGCTGGCACATGTTTTGGAATTCCCATGTTAACGGTAATCAAATCATCATCGGTGAACGTTAAAACGAGTTGTCCTGATTTGGTTTCAACAACAATTTCGTTTTTGTCGGTTAATTTTTTATCGCGCACAAATCGGGCAAAACAGCGTGCGCCGTTGCCACATTGTCCAACTTCTGAGCCATCGGCGTTAAAAATACGGTATTTAAAATCGGCGTTTTCTTGCGTGGTTTTTTCGACAACAAGCAATTGGTCAAAGCCAATTCCTGTGTGACGGTCTGCCATAAAACGGATTTTTTTTGGTGTTAGCCCAATACGTTGATTGACGGCATCGACGACGACAAAATCATTGCCCAAGCCGTGCATTTTTGTGAATTTCATGAATGTTTTAATAAAAAGTTTTAAAAAGAATGCGGCTATTTTAATACAAAATCACTTTGCTGCACTTTGCAACGCGAGACGAATAATGGTTTCACAACTTTTTCCTTCAGGGCTGGTTGCAGAAACCATGCGGCTTGCATCAAGTGGTTTATAACCGAGTGAGCATAACGCGCTAATCGCTTCTTCGCGTGCATTTCCAATACTTGCCATTTGTGGTGCATTGGTTAATGTTGGCAATTTATCGCGCAATTCCATTACGAGCCGTTCTGCGGTTTTTTTACCTACACCAGGTAATTTAACGAGCGTAGCGGTATCGTTATTTTGCACGCACGTTTGAAATTGCTCTGCGCTTTGCCCTGATAAAATCGCTAAGGCTAATTTTGCGCCCACTCCGCTGATTTTAATCAGTGTTTTGAACATCGTTTTATCGCTTTCGCTCGTAAAGCCAAATAAATTGTGTGCGTCTTCACGAACAATTAACTGCGTTTGCAGCGTAATTTCTGTGCCGATTTCAGGCAAATTATAAAAAACGGTCATCGGAGCTTCGATTTCATAACCCACGCCATTTACGTCTAAAACGATAAGCGGCGGAGCTTTCAAAGCAATTTTGCCGCGTAAAAATCCAATCATTTTTGTATTCCAATTTGAAGTCGTTGCGCGGTTTGTGCGTAATGCGCGTGGCAAATCGCAATGCCGAGCGCGTCGCTTGCGTCAATTTGCATTGCCCCTTGAAGATTTAAAAGCAGTTTTACCATGTGTTGAACTTGTGTTTTTTCTGCACTACCTTTGCCAACAACAGCTTGTTTGACTTGTCTTGCAGCGTATTCAAAAACGGGAATATCGTGTGTTTGAACCGCGCAAATTGCCGCGCCGCGTGCTTGCCCGAGTTTTAATGCTGAATCCGCATTTTTGCTCATAAAAACTTGTTCAATGGCCATTTGTTGCGGCTGATATTCTTTAACGAGTTGCAAAATGCCGTCGAAAACTTGTTTCAATTTTTGAGGAAATTCGTCGGCATTGATTTTCAACACACCGCTAGATATATAGCGATAACCGTTTGGAATGGTTTCAATAATGCCATAACCTGTGAGTCTCGAACCTGGATCGATGCCTAGAATTCGCATGGTGAATTTTTCATATTTCTTAATAAAACAAAAAGGTGGCGTTATTTTTTCATAAACTGCTTTAAATGAACAGAAAATGCCCAAAACGCGCTGGATTGAAAACGAAAACAAAAGTTTTTCGAAAAATAGATTGCATAAAACCTACTAAAACAATACACTATGCAACATCAATCGCGGGATGGAGCAGCTTGGTAGCTCGTCGGGCTCATAACCCGAAGGTCGTAGGTTCAAATCCTGCTCCCGCAACCAGATTTTTTAAAGCCCCATTATGGGGTTTTTTATTTTCTAGGCTTTGAACAAGTTTTTTCTTTTCAAGCCATTTAGAAATAACGTGTTAATGGAAGAGCCTTTGGCTCTTTTTTTTTGATTAAAAATCAAGCGAGGACATCATGAAGCAAGCCCCCGAACATTTGCTTGCGTTAATTGAACCAGTGGTCGAAGGACTAGGCTACGAATGCGTTGGCGTTGAATACAACCCGCATCCCAAACACGGTTTATTACGCATTTATATCGACACCGAAAACGGCGTTTTGGTCGAAGACTGCACAAAAGTTAGCCATCAAGTCAGCGGCGTTTTAGATGTTGAAGACCCCATTACTGACAATTATTCGCTTGAAGTTTCTTCACCAGGTGAAGATAGACCATTTTTTAAACTTAGCCAATTTGAACGCTACATTGATAGCACTGTTGCCGTGCATTTATTTTCACCCGTTGGTGGGCGACGCAAAATCACAGGCAAAATCGTTCAAGTCGAAGGCGACATTGTCACGCTTGAAGAAAATGAAAATTTATTCCCAATTCCCTTTGCCGCGATGAGCAAAGCCCGTTTAGTTCCCGAATATCTGCTCACAAAAAAAGGAGGACGCAGTGGCAAATAAAGAAATTTTATTAGTAGTTGATGTATTTTCTAACGAAAGAGAAATCGATAAAGAAATTGTGTTTCAAGCCATCGAATCAGCATTGGAAGCTGCAACGATTAAACGTTATAACGGCAATGTCAAAGTGCGTGTCGCTGTTGATCGCAGAACAGGCGATTATGTTACGCATCGTGGTTGGGAAGTTGTTGCACCAAATCCAGATTTACCGCGCGACGTAGAATTTCCGTTAAGTCAGATTTTGCTTGAAGTCGCACAATTTGATAATCCTGATGCGAAAATTGGTGATGTCGTTTGGGAAGAAGTGGAATCCGTTGATTTTGGACGCATTGCCGCACAAACGGCAAAACAAGTCATTATTCAAAAAGTGCGTGACGCAGAGCGTAATAAAATCGTTGAAGCCTACAAAGCGCGTGTTGGCGAATTGATTACGGGAACAGTTAAACGCATTGAAAAAGGTGCTGTTTATATGGATTTAGGCGGACACGTTGAAGCCTACATTGCGAAAGAAGACATGATTCCACGCGAATCGATGCGTCTTGGCGACAGAATTCGTGGCTATTTAAAAGATGTGCGTCTTGAAAACAAAGGTCCTCAATTATTCGTTAGCAGAACGGCACCTGAATTATTAACAGCGTTATTTCGTTTAGAAGTACCTGAAATTTCAGATGGTTCAATCGAAATTATGGGCGCAGCCCGCGACCCTGGTTCACGCGCAAAATTAGCTGTAAAAAGCAATGACCCACGTTTAGATGCCGTCGGTTCATGCGTGGGAATGCGTGGTGCGAGGGTGCAATCGGTGACAAATGAACTCGCTGGTGAGCGTGTTGATATTATTATTTGGAATCCAAGTGACGCGCAGTTTGTGATTAACGCTATGTCGCCTGCTGAAATTCAATCGATTGTCATCGACGAAGACAAACACAGCATGGACGTTGCGGTTGCTTCGGCAAGTTTGTCGCAAGCCATCGGTCGTGGCGGTCAAAACGTGCGTCTTGCCAGCCAATTAACAGGGTGGGAATTAAACGTGATTGATGCGTCAAAAGCTGAAGAATCAAGCGAAGCCGCTGCTAACAAAACCAAGCAGTTGTTTATTGATTTGCTCGATATTGATGAAGAAATTGCCGCTATTTTGGTTGAAGTCGGTTTTAACACGATTGAAGAAATTGCTTACGTTCCCGCAAACGAAATGCTTGAAATCGAAGAATTCGATGAAGAAATCGTTGAAGAATTACGCAATCGTGCAAAAGATGCGTTGTTAATTAGCGCAATTGCCGCTGAAGAAATCATCGAAAATCCACCCGAAGAAGTTGAAATTACGCTGTCAAACGTTGAAGGTATGGACAGTGAACTCGAAGAAAAATTAAATGCCAATGGCGTTTTGACATTAGACGATTTAGCCGAGCTTTCAATCGAAGACTTGCAAAATATCGCCAATGTGGACGAAGACCGCGCCGCCAAACTAATTATGAAAGCGCGTGAACCTTGGTTTGCTGATGCGAAAAGCGCGTAATGAGGAGAGAAAATTATGAGTAAAAAAACCGTAAGGCAGTTAGCCGACATCGTCAAAATTCCATTAGAACGTTTATTGGTTCAATTAAAAGAAGCAGGCGTGCATGCAACCAAAGCTGAAGATGAAATTACCGAAGACGAAAAAACCAAATTGCTTGCCCATTTGCGTTCACGTCACGGAAAAGCAGGATCGGAAACTGAAAATGCACCGAGCCGCGTGACCTTAAAACGTCGCAAAGTAACTGAATTGAAACAAGCCAGCGTGCCTGGTAGTGCGACAAAAACAATTAGCATCGAAGTTCGCAAAGAAAAAACTTACATCAAACGCGAACAACCTGCTGTAGAAAAAACAGTTGAAACACCCGTTGAGAAAACAGAAGTGAAAGCAGAACCTGTTGTTGAAACAGTTGTTCAAAAACCTGTTGAAAAAGCTCCTGTTATTGAAACAAAAGCGGTTGAAGAAAAAGCACCGCCTGTTGTTGAAGTAAAAGCGGTAGAAGAAGAAACAACACCTGTTGTGGAAACAAAGCCTGCGCCAACAACTGAAAAACCACATAAAGATCACCACAAGCCTAAAAAACCTGTAGTGATTGACGACGATTTTGAAGAAGA
>JAQTXN010000115.1 GCA_028688755.1 Methylococcales bacterium
CTTTTAGAGAAATGGGCGACTTTATTTCAGTAATCCAACCCAATTCGTAAGCCTGTTGCGCCCACAAATCAACGCGCTGTGAAAGTTCAGAGTAATCGTAAGCCATGTGGTTTTTCGTTAAAAGTTGCTTCAATGTCGGCAAGTTGCGAAGGAGAAATCGCAAAATGGGTGTCAGTTTTTATTTCTTGTGGCAGTGCGTATAAACGTTGTGAAAGTGGCGAAAAGATTTGGTTTTTTACGGCGTTAAATTGTTGGGCTTTTAAGTCTGATTCGACTTTTTTCATGTAACTGCCAATCGCGCTTTCGGTGAGGAAATTTGTGAGCATGAGCATCGCAGGTGCAATCGCCAAATCGTGCAAACCAATTCCGCCCGTGTAAAGCGTCAATGCGACAATCGCTGCATCAGCCGTAATTCTGGTCGCTCGCAGGGCATTTAAAACAAGCGGCTGTTCTTCTAATTTTTGATACAAACCTTGAGCGGCAAGCTCCACATCTTGTTGAAAATTTTGGTGATACGCTTCGGCAGCATGATTGAATTCTTGCAAAAGGGCAGGGCGGTTTTGTCGTAATTGTTCACTGAGTTCGCGCCACATCGAAGCCGTCTTTTTATCCAGTAATTCATGCGCCAATTCGGTTAACGTGTGATTTAACAGTTGCGTTAACACATTCATTTCGTTGCTCATCGTTGAGGTGTTAGAACGACTGCCAAACAAACGACGTAGTTTTTTAAATGGATTTCGCATGGCAACCATAATTCTCGCCACACTCGGAATTTCAAGTAACAGCAATAATTCAGCAATTGCTTGTTTAAAGGTTTCGTAATGGTGCGGATGATTCAAATAATCGCGCTGATAATTTTTCAGCGACTCATCAATCGTTTTATCTACCACAGATTGCCACGAGTTGTAGATTTCATGTTCAGCGCGTAGCGGCTGTGTCCATTCTGCCCAATGCGTTTGTACAAATTTTTGTTCACGACGCGAGTGCTTTTCACGTTGCACTTTTTTCGCTAAATCAAAAAGAATGTGTTGCTTTTCGTGTGGAATTTCAGGCAATTTTGTTGTCGGTTGATAACGCAATGGCAATACATCAGGAAACGCATCGTGACGATAATCGTGCCATTTCTCTTTCAGTGATTCCAAAATAATGTCTTCTGAGCCTTCGCTTAATTTATTGACGCAAATGAGCGTTGGTTGGCGCAACGGTTCAATCAGTTTTAGCGTATCCCAAACCGTTTGGTCGGCGTATTTTTCTTTGCTCACCGCTAAAATAATGATGTCTGCAAGGGCAATCGTTTTTAAAACACCTTCGCGGTAATCCGTTGAATCAATCGAATCAAAATCGGGCGTGTCCCAAAAAATACATGAAGGTAACAAATGTGATGAGTTTTCAGTTTGCGTTATTGCAAAACAATTCAGCTGGTTTTTATCTAAATTTTCCGTGTCAACTTGCTTAAATGGTGAAAAATAATTCACCACGTTTTTGCAATCTTCTAATTTTACATTGTGACAAAACCCTTGCGGATGCACCGTATAACCCGCCAACGCACTCACACCCGCATTTTGTGATTGTAAAAAAACATTCGTGAGCGAACTTTTACCCGCTTGCGTTGGGCCAATAATGGCACAAGACAGCGGCAAATTTTCAAGATAAGCCGATTTTTTCAAAAATGCCTGTGCCAACGTTAATTGTTCAAAAATGGGCTGGTATTTTTTTGTATCGGTGGAATTTGCGCTCAACACAACGTGGTAACGTTGGCGAAGTTGGGTGATAAATTCGAGCATAAAAAAATGGCTTTCTGTTTATAATAGCCGAGTATTTTACTTTGTTTGTCGCGTTTCCAATCCATTCATTTTTATTTAATTGAGGCTTTTGCAATGAAAAAATTTTCCCTTATTTTGGCTTTAGTTAGTTCCGTCACATTGGTGGCGTGTGGTAATGGTCAAAAAATCAACGCACATAACGAAAAAACCGCTTACAAATCCGTGCGAATGATTAAGCCACGTTTGCAAGAAGAATTGCGAGTGCAATATGAAATGTCGTTTTGGATGATACGCGATGAGAAAAAAGACGAAGCTGAATTTTTAAAAACCGTTGATGGCAAAATGCCTGAAGAAATCATTGCGATGGGCAAAGAAATTTATGAAAAACGCAAAGCAGCTGGCGTTGCCGAATATCAAGAATACAAATCATGGGATGACATGATGGCAAAATATGACCGTGACCGTATGAAACAAGGTAAGCCAAAATCAGACGTTAAACGCGATGTTAGCGATCCTGTAAAAGCAAACGACAATATCAACTACCAGTTATAAATTGTTATGTTGAGCAAAATCATCATTCGAATGAGTTGCACGTTTTGTTTGTGTGCGGCGTTAACGTGCGTTGCCAGCGATGAAAAACGCGAAGCACAAATGGCGCAAGATGTGCAAAAAACGTTGAATGTCGGTCACGCCGTGTGGCTTGACGCGAGTGGTAAAAAGTTTTTGGGGTTGCGAACCGACACCCCTAAGAATCCGCGTGCAGGAATGATTATTTTACTGCACGACACAGGCGGGCATCCGAATCAACAAGCGGTAATTAAAAATTTACGCGCTTTTTTCCCAGAGCATCATTGGGCAACGCTATCAATTCAAATGCCTGTGCGTGAAGCGTCTGCACCTGTGCAAGATTATTATTCACTTTTGCCTGAAGCCAAAACGCGGTTGTTAGAAGCAATTAAATTTGCGAAATCTGAAAAAGCCGAAAAAGTGGTCGTGATTGGTTATGGATTAGGCGGTTTGATGGCAAGTTACGCGCTTGCAGACAACAAAAATAACGATGTCGATGCGTTGGTTACGATTAGTTTGCCCGTGCCTCAAACCAGTGAAATTAACGCTCAAACGTTGCAGTTGCTTCCAAAATTAACGTTGCCAGTATTGGATATTTTCGGTGAAACCGATATGCCTGATGTGGTGAGAAATGCGCGTGATAAACAAGTGGGGGGTAAAACAAATCCGCATTATCGCCAAGTTAAAATCGACAACGAAGGACATTTATTTTTGCATGATGATGGTTTGCTTGTTAAACGTATTTACAGTTGGTTAGGTTCTGAAGAATTAAAAAAATGGGCGGAAGCTAAAGCCGCAGAGAAAAAAGCGAAAGAACCACAAAAACTATAAAATCGAGCGTCACCACAAACAAAAAACGCGACGTGAATATCGCGTTTTTTTGTGATTATCGATTGATTAAAACGTACTACCGAAAGCGGCTTGGTAACGTTCTTTGAATGAATTGAGTGTGAAGGTGTGATTTTGAGTGCCTTGACTCTCGATTTTGATTGCCCCCATCAATGACGCAATGCGCCCCGTGACTTCCCAATCTAATTTATTCATCAAACCATAAAGTAATCCTGCTCGATGGGCATCACCGCAACCTGTTGGGTCAGCTAAATTTGTGACCGATGCAGCAGGGATGTTGATTTCTTTGCCTTGCGTATAAATCGTTGAACCGTCACCGCCGCGTGTGACGATTAACGCTTCGACTTTTTGCGCCAATTGCGATAAATCCAAGCCTGTACGTTCTTGCATCAATTCAGCTTCGTAGTCATTCAATGTTAACCACGTTGCTTGTTCAATCAATGCCAGTAGTTCTGCCCCGTCAAACATTGGCATACCTTGACCTGGGTCGAAAATAAAGGGGATTTTCAAATCCGCAAATTGTTTTGCGTGCTGTTGCATTCCCTCTTTGCCATCAGGTGACACAATACCGATGCTGATTTTTGCATCAGTTGGAACCGAATTTTCATGCGAAAAACTCATTGCACCAGGGTGAAATGCAGTGATTTGGTTATCGTCTTCGTCAGTGGTGATATAGGCTTGACCTGTGAATTGATGATCGAGCGTGCGAATGTATTTGCGACTGATTTTGTAACAATCCAGCCATCGTGCATACGGTTCAAAATCATGTCCAACCGTTGCCATAATTTGTGGTTCTTCGCCGAGTAATTTCAAATTGTAGGCAATGTTTCCCGCACAACCACCGAATTCACGGCGCATTGTTGGCACTAAAAACGACACACTGAGCATGTGGACTTTTTCAGGCAAAATGTGATTTTTGAATTTATCGTGAAACACCATGATGGTGTCATACGCCATTGAACCGCAAATTAACGCGCTCATAAAATTCCTTAATTAAAAAATAAAATAACTGTCCAAGTAATCGCCGCCCAAATCAGCGACAACATCACTGCCGCTGAACCGATGTCTTTAGCTCGTCCAGAAAGTTCATGATGTTCAAAACCGATACGGTCAATTGCCGCTTCGACGGCTGAATTGAGTAATTCGACCAATAAAACCAGCACGACGCTACCAATCAAGAGCAAAATTTCGATGGGGGTTTTAGCGAAATAAATGGCGGCTGGGCAGGCGATAACGAGTAATAAAATTTCTTGCCTAAAGGCTTCTTCATGTTGCCACGTTGCTTTAAAACCTGCGGCAGAAAAAAAAGCGGCGTTATAAATGCGTTTTAAGCCTTTTGCGTTTTGGTTTGCCATGATTATGCGGTGATCATTGTTTCATAAGCAGAATGCGAAAGTAGGTTTTCTACTTCGGTTAAATCGGTTGCTTTGACGCAAAATAACCATGCTTCGTATGCTGAATCGGTAATTTTCTCTGGATCATCGACGACAGCTTGATTAACAGCAACGACTTCACCTGAAACGGGACTAGAAATATCAGAGGCAGTTTTAACAGATTCGATGGTCGCGCAGCTTTCGCCTGCGGCAACTTGTTGACCTAATTGTGGCAATTCGACAAAAACTAAATCGCCCAATTCTTCTTGAGCAAAATCAGTAATACCAACGCGCACGATATTATCGTCTTCGATTTGCGCCCATTCGTGGGAGAGTGCGTATTTTAGATGTTCAGGCAAAAGACTCATGACAGAATTCCTGCGTGGTTAAAGATGGATTTTTTGTGAGAAAGTACAACGTTACAGCGAAGATATATGGCGTCCCCAAGGGGGTTCGAACCCCTGTTACCGCCGTGAAAGGGCGGTGTCCTAGGCCACTAGACGATGGGGACCTAGATATTTTTGAATTTTGAAACTGTGAATCTAAATTGGCGTCCCCAAGGGGGTTCGAACCCCTGTTACCGCCGTGAAAGGGCGGTGTCCTAGGCCACTAGACGATGGGGACTAGATTTAGATTTAATACACTTATTGGTGGAGCTAAGCGGAATCGAACCGCTGACCTCAACACTGCCAGTGTTGCGCTCTACCAATTGAGCTATAGCCCCGTATTGAGACGCGCATTTTACAGGTTTTGGTTTCAATGTCCAGTTTAAATTTTGATTTTATTCACTTCTTGTATTCAAACTGGACATTCTACGATCATTTTAAGCGAAATTCTGCTGATTGTGCGTGTGCTGTTAAACTTTCTCCGCGAGCTAGAATTGAAGCAACTTTACCCAATGTATTAGCCCCTTCAGCCGAGCAGTTAATTAAACTTGAACGTTTTTGAAAATCATAAACTCCGAGAGGCGATGAAAAACGAGCGGTGCTTGACGTTGGTAGAACATGGTTTGGTCCAGCGCAATAATCACCTAACGCTTCAGCCGTATAACGTCCCATAAAAATTGCTCCAGCATGACGGATTTGTTCACACAGTTTTTCAGGGTTTTCAACCGACAATTCTAAATGTTCAGGGGCAATAATGTTTGCTACTTCAGCCGCTTGCACTAAATCCGAAACCAAAATCAATGCGCCACGATTAGTAAGCGAAGTACGAATAATTTCCGCGCGTTCCATTGTGGGTAAGAGTTTGTTAATGCTTGCTTCAACGGTTTCTAAATACGCTGCATCATCGCTAATCAAAATCGATTGTGCGTCTTCATCGTGTTCGGCTTGTGAAAATAAATCCATCGCAATCCAATCGGGATTCGTTTTACCGTCGCAAATAATCAAAATTTCCGACGGTCCTGCAATCATATCGATACCTACCTGACCGAAAACCAATTTTTTTGCAGTCGCCACATAAATGTTTCCAGGCCCGACGATTTTGGCAACAGGAGGAATCGTTTGCGTGCCGTAAGCGAGTGCGGCAACAGCTTGTGCACCCCCAATCGCAAACGCTCTGTCTACCCCTGCTAAATACGCAGCAGCTAACACTAATTCGTTGGTTTCACCGTTTGGCGTAGGTACAACCATAATCAATTCAGGCACGCCTGCGACTTTCGCAGGAATCGCATTCATCAACACAGACGAGGGATAAGCCGCTTTTCCACCTGGAACATACAACCCAACACGGTCTAATGGAGTCACTTTTTGACCAAGCACCGTGCCATCGGCTTCGGTGTATTGCCATGAGTCCATTTTTTGTTTTTCAGCATACGCACGAATACGTTGAGCGGCGTGTTCTAAGGCTTGTGCTTGCTCAGCGGGCAAATTATCCCAAGCGGCTTTCAATTTATCTTTTGAAATTTCTAATTCACTTGCCGCTGAAACGTTGCAGTGGTCAAAACGATTTGTGTATTCAATCACCGCCGAATCGCCATTTTTACGCACGTCAGCAATGATTTCTAGTACACGCTGATGAATGGCTAAATCGTCGGTTTCATTCCACGCAAGTAAATCTTGCAATTGTGCGTTGAAATCCGCATCGGCTGCGTTGAGTTTTTTAATTGAAATCGTCATAAATTAAACCTCTGATTTTTGCGGATGTTGACGCGAATTTGGGTTCAGTAATTTGTTTAGTGCATTGATATAGGCTTTTGCTGAGGCGGTGACGATGTCTGTATCTGCACCTAAACCGTTCACAATTCGACCTGCTTTTTCTAAGCGTACTGTTACTTCACCTTGTGCATCGGTGCCGTTAGTGACGTTATTTACCGAATACAATTCCAGTGATGCGTCAGATTTAACTAATTGTTCAATCGCTTTCAACGTGGCATCCACTACGCCGCCACCGATTGAATTACCTGGTACTTCTTGATTATTCACACGCAAAGTTACCACTGCATTTGGCACTTCGCCCGTTTCAGAGCAAACTTTTAACGAAACCAATTTAATGTGTTCATCTTCGGTTTCAATCGTGGTTTCAGAAATCAGCGTTTGCAAATCTTCATCAAAAATTTCGTGTTTTTTGTCCGCTAATTGTTTGAAACGCGCAAACGCATCGTTTAATTCGGCTTCACTTTCAAATTCAAAACCGAGTTCTTGAATTCGGCTTTTGAACGCATTACGTCCAGAATGTTTGCCTAAAACCATACGATTTGCTGACCAGCCCACATCTTCGGCACGCATAATTTCGTAGGTTTCACGGCTTTTTAAAATACCGTCTTGATGGATGCCCGCTTCGTGTGCGAAGGCATTTGCGCCGACAATTGCTTTATTCGGTTGAACAGGGAAGCCAGTAATCGACGAAATCAATTTTGAACAGGTCAAAATTTCGCGCGTATCGATGCGTGTTTGGCAATCAAACACATCGTGGCGAGTACGAACTGCCATCACCACTTCTTCAAGTGAGGCGTTCCCTGCACGTTCACCTAAACCGTTAATCGTGCATTCTACTTGGCGTGCGCCATTCATCACGGCTGAAAGCGAATTAGCAACTGCTAAACCTAAATCGTTGTGGCAATGAACCGAAAAAATTGCTTTGTCAGAATTTGGAATGCGTTCAATTAAACTTTTAATGGTCGCGCCAAATTGTTGCGGAATACTGTAGCCGACCGTATCAGGAATGTTCAGCGTTGTTGCACCTGCGTTAATCACCGCTTCTAAAATGCGACATAAAAAATCTTCATCAGAGCGACCCGCATCTTCAGGTGAAAACTCCACATCGTCGGTGTATTGACGCGCCCGTTTAACGGCTCGTACTGCGTGTTCAATCACTTGCTCTGGAGTCATGTTGAGCTTCATTTGCATGTGAATCGGCGAGGTCGCAATAAACGTATGAATCCGTGATTGTTTCGCGCCTTTTAACGCCTCACCTGCACGGTCAATGTCTTTATCTAAAGCACGCGCTAGACCGCAAACGGTGCTGTCTTTGATAATGTCAGCAACCGCTTTCACCGCTTCAAAATCTCCCACGCTTGCAGCGGGAAAACCTGCTTCCATCACGTTGACTTTTAAACGCTCTAACGCCCGCGC
>JAQTXN010000116.1 GCA_028688755.1 Methylococcales bacterium
ATTCATGACTTATTTTATCGGCTGGGACATCGGCGGCGCACACGTTAAAGTTGCGGTTGTTTATCAAAATAAAATTATCGTTGTGCAACAAGAACCGTGTCCATTGTGGCAAGGGCTTGATAAGTTAGAACAGGCTGTGCAAATACTGTTGCAACATTTACCAAACAATAAAAATCAAAAGCACGCCGTTACGATGACGGGGGAATTAGTCGATTTGTTTGCTAATCGTCACGACGGTGTTAAACAGATTATTAAAACCATGTCGCGGTTGTTGACTGGTTTTGAGGTGCAAATTTTCTGCGGAAAATTTGGTTTATTACCTGTTGATAAAGTTGGCGAAAATCATTACGAAGCGATTGCGTCTGCAAATTGGCTTGCGAGTGCGGCGTTGGCAGCGAAGCATTTTCAAAATAGTTTATTTGTTGATATTGGCTCAACGACGACGGATATTTTGCTATGTCAGAATGGTGACGTTGCCGTGCAAGGTTTTAGCGATTATGAGCGGTTGATTTCGCAAGAATTGGTTTATACGGGAATTGTCAGAACACCTGTGATGGCAGTAGTGCAAACGGTTTTAGATAACGACAAAACAGTGGGTGTTATGGCAGAGTATTTTGCCACGATGGCAGATGTGTATCGTGTTACGGGCGAATTGCTTGAAACGTGTGACCAAAATCCAACGGCTGATGGCTCAGAAAAAACCATTGAAGCGAGTGCTAGACGTTTATCACGCATGGTTGGCGATGATTTTAGAATTGAATACTTGGCGCGTTGGCAAGCGGTGGCACAAAACATTCGTCAACAACAAATTCAAAAAATTCAAACCAGTTGCGAATTGCAATTGAAAAATCAAAACGTACCGCTGATTGGCGCGGGCGTAGGGCGATTTTTGGTGACAGAAATCGCCGAAAATTTAAATTTGCCTTATTTTGATTTTTCGACGCTTTGTCTTGCCCGCGAAAATTTAGCTTTTAATCCTGCGGATTGTGCGCCAGCGGTTGCCGTGGCGCGATTGCTTACAAACTAAAATTTTCGCCTAAATAAACTTGGCGCACTTGTTCATTGGCGACAATTTCTTGTGCGTTGCCTTCGGCAATCACTTGTCCATCACTCAAAATATAAGCGCGGTCACAAATGTCGAGTGTTTCGCGTACATTGTGTTCAGTAATCAAAATACCAATGCCGCGTTTGGTCAAATGTTGAATAATTTTTTTGATGTCTTCGACAGAAATCGGGTCAACACCTGCAAATGGTTCATCAAGCAAAATGAATTTTGGATTTGAAGCGAGCGCACGGGCAATTTCAACGCGGCGACGTTCACCGCCCGATAAACTGAGAGCAAGTTGATTTTTTAAATGGGTGACGCTGAATTCATCCATCAAATCCATGATTTGTAATTCAATTTGTCCCGTCGTCAAATCGTCGCGTAATTCAAAAACGGCGCGTAAATTATCCGAAACGCTTAATTTACGAAATACCGACGGTTCTTGTGGCAGATAACCAATCCCATTTTGAGCGCGAATGTGCATGGGCATTTGCGTTATCGATTTGCCATCAAGCGTAATTTCACCTTCGTTAGCTTTAACTAAGCCAACTAACATATAAAAACTGGTCGTTTTTCCTGCGCCATTTGGCCCGAGTAAGCCGACGACTTCACCTGTTTTGACATGAAGCGACACGCCATTGACAACAGAGCGTTTGCTATACGTTTTGCGTATTTCCTTTGCTGCGAGAATCATGATTATTGCTTAGGCTGAATCACAACGTGAACACGTTGCTTGCTGTTTTCGGTGGATGCGCTTTTATCGCCTGCTTTGACGAGTGAGGTTTTAATATCGTATTCGATGTAATCGCTTGAATAAGTGCCATTGCCTTGCAAAACCGTAGCATCGCCGATTAAAACCAGCAAATTACGTTTGGGATAGAACTCGCCTGTTGAAGCCTGACCTGTAATGTCTTTCGCGCCTGCACTTGGCGTTTGTTTGAATTTTGCTTGTTTGCCTGAAAAAACTAATTTTTCAGCTTCACCATTTTTAAAATGCACGTCTAACTTATCTGAGTTCACACGAATACTACCTTGCGTGGCAATCACATTTCCTGTGTAAGTGCTAAGTTCTGATTTTTCATCATACGTTGCACCGTTAGAATCAATCGTAATCGGTTGTTTTGCGTCGCTTTCTAATGCGAAAACATTTGTGCCGTAGAGTAGAGCTGCAAATAGCCAAACTCGTTTATTTTTTATCATAATTGCCATGTACTTTTGCTAGTAATTCTAAGTGAACAGGCGTACTAAACGTTGCCTTCATGCCTGTTCCCGTTGTGATATTGTTGCCACTTCTTAATTCAGTAAATTCGCTGGTTTGCGCGAAAGAGGTTTTCGGAAAAACTTGCAAATTCGAGGTATGAATTATTAACTCGCGTCCTTGTGAACTCGCGGCACGTTCAATTTCAACGTTGCCATTTAACCAAAGCGTTTCGCCGCCTTTTTCTAATTGTCCTGTTTCTGCGTGAATCTGCCACGCAGGATTTGGCGCGTTATAAAAAAACATCAGCGGATTTTCTAAATGAGTCGTGCCGTCATCGCTGTAATGCGTCATTTTATTGGCGGTTAAATGTGAACTTAAATCACCTTGTTCATTCATTTGCCATTTTTCATAACTCGCACTGAAAAAGTCTGCGCTGTGTGGCACGGCCTCGCGGTGTTCAATATCATCATTGATGAAAATTTTTGCCAATAAACTACTCATGATTGCCAAAGCAATTACATAACCATAGAAAGCGTTATGTTTTGGTTTCATTGAAGATATTCACTTAAAAGCGGTTCAAAAAAATCTTGCGCTTGCATAATCACGTCGCACACTTCACGCACCGCGCCATTGCCACCGCTTAACGTCGTTGTCCAATCGGCACAGGCTTGCACCGCTTCAACGGCATTTGCGACGGCAATCGCCAAACCAACTTGCGTCATGATGGGCAAATCGACCACATCGTCACCTACATAAGCGACTTGTTCGGGCGTTAAATCTAATTTTTGTAACAGTTCTGCAAACGCCGCGCGTTTATCACGTTGATTTTGATAAACAAGTTTTACGTCTAATTCTTCCATTCGTTTTGTCACGATGACAGATTCACGTCCTGAAATAACCGCGATTTCAACGCCTGTTTGTTGCAACATTTTTATGCCATGCCCATCGTGAGCATGAAAGGCTTTAAATTCATTGCCTTGATAATCAAAAAATAATTTTCCATCGGTCAAAACACCATCAACATCTAAAATCAAAAGTTTGATTTGACGGGCTTGTTCCATTACTCGAACTGGTATCATCACACTATCCCCGCACGAATCAAATCGTGCATATTTAACGCGCCACATAAACGTTGCTGGTCATCAACGACGCACAACGCACTAATTTTCTTTTGTTGCATTACTTGCATCGCTTCGGCGGCAAGACAATCGGCATGAATTACAGCACAATCGCGTGTCATGACATCGCCAATTGGGCAATTTGGCAAACTCAACGTTGCGCCAAGTAGTCGCCGCAAATCTCCGTCAGTGAATACACCTTGCAATTCATCCTCTTTATTGACGACGGCTGTCATGCCTAATTTTTTCGCCGTCATTTCCAAAACAGCTGCGCCAACAAGTGTTTCTTCTCGCACCATTGGAATTGCTGAATCGGTGTGCATGATGTCACTGACGAGGAGTAATAAACGCCGTCCCAATTGTCCACCTGGATGTGAAAACGCGAAATCATAACGGGTAAATCCGCGTGCTTCGAGTAGCGAAACGGCTAACGCATCGCCCATTACTAACGCGGCAGTTGTGCTTGAAGTCGGGGCTAAACCCAAAGGGCAGGCTTCGTGAGACACACCAACATCCAAATGCACACTGGAAAATTTAGCTAAGGTAGACTGTGAATTACCTGTTAACGCAATGAGCGGAATTCCCAAACGTTTTATCAGCGGTAAAATCGCTAAAATTTCAGTCGTTTCACCTGAATTGGATAAGGCTAAAACGACATCGTGATTTGTAATCATGCCTAAATCGCCATGACTTGCCTCACCCGAATGCACGAAAAAAGCAGGCGTTCCCGTACTTGCCAGCGTTGCTGCAATTTTTCCACCGATATGCCCTGATTTTCCTACACCTGTGACCACAATTCGACCTTTGCAAGCAAACAAAAGTTTGCATGCCGCCACAAAATTGGCATCAATGCGTTTGCTTAAATCGGCAATGGCTTGGGCTTCGGTTTGAATGACTGCAAGACCTAATTCTCGCAATGCGTCGTCATGGAGTTTCATAGAAAAATCAGCAAAATTACAATGCCATTATTATGACATGATTTGTGGAATTGATGTTGCTAGCAATGCAGTAATCAATTTCATATAAATCATTTGGCACACACATTGCTTTTAAAATTGCAAAAACAATAACGCCATTAGCCGTTATGTGTTTAAAGGTATAATCGCCAGCATTTTTTGCTGTCTAAGTTTAGTAAAACAAAACGTATAGGTTGTCGATATGGCTCAAATGGAACAAGAAGCGGTTGAAAAACCGTCAAAAAAACCCTTAATTATTTTAATTCTCGCTGTCGTTATTTCGTTAGCCGCAGGCGCGGGGGGGATGTTCTTTTTTATGCAGCAACAAGTTGAGCATAAGGTTGAAGAAGCCTGTGCTGAACCGCCGCCACCTGTCATTACGACAATTTATAACGAACTTTCAAAACCACTGGTCGTAAATTTCCCGCAAAATTCGTCTGTGCGATTAGTGAAAATTACACTGTCAATTTCAGCGGGGGATGAAGAAACCATTGCTGTCTTGAAGAAAAATGAACCGATGATTATGAATAATTTGCTCATGCTCATTAGCGGGCAAAATACGGATGATTTAAAAACGCATGAAGGCAAAATTGCCTTGCGAAACGCAATTTTTGATGATGTGTCAGCGATGCTTGAAAAAACCTCGCCAGGCTCAGAAATCAAAGAAGTCTTTTTCACCTCATTGATTATGCAATAACGTTATGAGTGACTTACTTTCACAAGCAGAAATTGATGCCCTTTTAAATGGCATGAATGGTGGTGGCGACGATTTTAGTGGCGGAATTGAAGACGAAGAAGAATCAAGCGTCTATTCCGAAGAAGTCGTTGAAGAACTCACCGAGCGCGGCGTTGTTAAAGAATACGATTTAGTTCATCAAGAACGTATCGTGCGCGGCAGAATGCCGACGCTCGAAATGATTAACGAACGTTTTGCGCGAATGTTGCGGGTGTCGATTTTCCAATTTATTCGCCGTTCGGCTGAAATTTATATTTCAGGGATTCAAATCAAAAAGTTTTCTGAATTTACGCAAGGCTTACTCGTCCCGACCAGTTTAACGGTGATTCGCGTCAATCCGTTGCGTGGAAAAGCATTGATTGTGATGGATCCAAGTTTGATTTTTACCGCTGTGGATAACTATTTTGGTGGTGGTGGCTTTTTTGATAATGCCCCATCAGAAGGTAAAGAATTCACACTGGTTGAAATGCGAATTGTGATGATGATTGTTGAATTGATTTTCAAAGACCAAAAAGAAGCATGGAAACCTGTGATGAATTTGGATTTTGAGTATTTAAGCTCAGAAATCAATCCACGTTTTGCCAACATTATTGAGCCATCAGAGTTAATCGTTGTGTCAACGATTCACGTTGATTTAGAAGGCGGCGGCGGTGACGTTCATATTGCATTGCCTTATACAATGCTTGAGCCGATTCGTGACTTGCTCGACGTGATTAACACTAGTCAAGACGATGTTGACGAGAATTTCTACGAATCGCTTTATCGTGAAGCGTTGCGTATTGATATTCCTATCAACAGTTTGCTGGTTGAAAAAAGCATGTCAATTCGTAGCGTTCTTAGCCTGAAAAAAGGTGATGTAATTCCAATTGATATGCCTGATTCTGTGGCATTACGAGCAGGTGGAGTTCCTATTTTTGAAGGTAAAGTTGGGATTTCAGACGGCAATTATGCGATTCAAATTACAGATCGAATTATTAACTAAAAATTTAAGCGAGAAAGAAAATGAGCCAAATGGATGATGATTATGATGTTGAAACCGTTGCCTTCAAAGAGTTTGAAGATCACGAAGAACATCACGGTGCGGTAAATCCCGAAGAAGTTAATTTAGATGTCATTTTAGATGTTCCTGTTGTGATTTCGATGGAAATCGGACGCACGAACATTAGCATTCGTAACTTGCTGCAATTAAACCAAGGTTCGGTTGTCGAATTGGAACGTTTTGCAGGTGAAGCATTAGACGTGTTAGTTAATGGAATGCTCATTGCTCATGGCGAAGTCGTTGTTATTAACGATAAATTCGGCATTCGTTTAACTGACGTAATTAGTCCGTCTGAACGCATTAAACGCTTGGCATAATGCGACAAAACGACATTATTTCAGGCTCTGATTTTGCAAATTGGACGTTAGGCTTATTGGTTGTTTTAGCCATTTTTGCCATTTGCGTTTGGGCAATTAAGCAATTACAGCGGCAACAATTTCATGACGGTGAACGTTTGCAAATTGTCGGTGGTTTGTCGCTTGGAATGCGTGAGCGAATCGTGCTTGTTCAAGCGGGTAAAAAACAGCTCATTCTAGGTGTAACGCCAAGTCGAATCGAAACGTTACACGTTTTAGAAGGTGACGAGTGTTTGAATAAAATGACGCAAATTGCGCCCGAAAATAGTTTTGCTGCCAAATTAAAACAAGTCATGAAAGGAAAAGTCGATGCGTAGACGTAACGTGATTTTGATTTTGCTCACCATTTCTGCGTTATGTTTAACAGGCGCAGCGTTTGCAATGCCTGCGGGAATTGAAGCGTTGACGGTCACGGGAAATCCAAAAGGCGGACAAACCTACAGCGTAACGTTGCAAATTTTGGTATTGATGACATTGCTCACGCTGTTGCCTGCAATGCTTTTGACCATGACCGCGTTCACGCGAATTATGATTGTGTTCAGTTTATTGCGCCAAGCGTTAGGTACGGGTCAAGTGCCAAGCAATCAGGTTTTGCTCGGTTTGTCGCTGTTTTTGACCATTTTTATCATGATGCCTGTGTTTGAAAAAGTGAACGTTGAAGCCGTTCAGCCATACATGGAAGAAAAAATTGATGCGATGCAGGCGATTGAAAAAGCATCCATTCCCTTTCGGCAATTTATGCTCAAACAAACCCGTGAAAGTGATTTAGAACTTTTTGTGCGAATTTCAGGCAAGGCGGAATTGGAAAACGCCAATGCAGAGCAAATTCCTTTTTCATTACTGTTACCTGCTTACGTTACTAGCGAAATTAAAACGGCATTCCAAATTGGTTTTTTGATATTTTTACCGTTTTTGATTATCGATTTAGTGATAGCAAGCGTTCTGATGTCGATGGGTATGATGATGCTCTCGCCAATGGTTATTTCGCTGCCCTTTAAAATTATGCTGTTTGTTCTCGCTGACGGCTGGTCGCTGATTATGGAAATGCTCGCGGCGAGTTTTTTTGTTGGCACTTAACGGAGCGTCAAAGCGATGACACCCGAAATTATTTATGCTGTCGGTCAAGATGCAATGGTGATTGCTGTGAAAATGGCTCTGCCTGTGCTGTTGCCTGCGTTAATCGTTGGTTTGATTGTGGCGATGTTTCAAGCTGCAACCCAAATCAACGAAGCAACGCTGACATTTGTTCCTAAAGTGATTGTGATTGGTGGCGTTTTGCTGCTAGCAGGTCACGCGATGTTGCAAATGTTTTTAGATTATTTTAAAGATTTAATTCGAGATATTCCCTCTCTCATCGGTTGATTTCGATGAACTTCACCGAAGCGCAATTACTCAATACCATAGCGATGCTAACCTTCCCACTAATGCGAATTAGCGCGATGTTTGTATCGATGCCTATTTTTGGCGTTAAAGCCGCACCTGCTCGTGTACGCGTGATGCTTGCAGGCGTTATCAGTTTTCTTGTCATGCCATTATTACCACCGTTACCGCAAATCGAAATGATAAGTTACGAAGGTATGATGATTGGCTTTC
>JAQTXN010000117.1 GCA_028688755.1 Methylococcales bacterium
CGGCGGCGCAGCGTTGACGCGCGAAAAAATCATTGCAGCGGCAAGTAAAAAATTCGTGTGTATCGCTGATGAAACGAAATTAGTCGATGTACTCGGCAAATTCCCTTTGCCTGTTGAAGTGGTGCCAATGGCGCGCAGTTATGTAGCGCGTGAACTGGTGAAATTAGGTGGTCAACCGATTTACCGCGAACATTGCATTACCGACAATCACAACGTGATTTTAGACGTGCATAATTTAAGCATCATTGACCCAACAAAATTGGAAGAACTCATCAACAACATCACAGGTGTTGTGATGGTGGGCATTTTCTCTGCTCGCCCAGCTGACATTGTGTTAGTGAGCAAAGGTCAAGAAATTATCACTATGTAATTTCACGCAGCGGCTTTCAAATTATTTGAAAGCCGCGTCCCCACACGTTGCAGCGGCATTTCAAAATAACGAAATGAGACGGCAGAAAAAATAAATACCAAAACCAAATAACTCAACGTTTGCCACCAATTTGTATTCGGATAATAAGCCGTTGCTAATTCTTGCCACAAATACACGCTGTAAGAAATTCGTCCTAAATAACTCAAACTCGCATTTTCAAAAAATCGTTTAACCCACGCAAAATGGGTAGGTGTGCCAAAAACAATAACCTGCACTAAAAACGGATACGCTAAAATTTTTAAAAACATATCTTGTTCATTTGCAAGAAAACTCATCGAGCTAGCCAATAAAATCGCCGCAAAAAACCATATTGAAAACGGTAAATTCCTCAATTTTTGCATGACGTTTTCAGGCAATAATGCGGTGAAACAACCCGTTAATAAAAACAAAAAATAAGTGCAATAATCTGCCCAAAACGGCTGTTTGACATAAATTAACGCCAACGCGCCAGCGATTAAAACGCCCATTGCCGCCAAAATTCGCGCCGCTTTATTGCCACGAAATGCCCACAAAAATAACAACGGAAAGAACAAATAAAATTGTTCTTCATAAGCGAGCGACCAAGTATGTCCCGCAAACCGAGAACAGCCTTTTTCAAACGGTAAATTACATAAAAATGCCGCTGAAGTGAAAAGTTGCGTGTTGCTAATGTTGACCATTTCAAACGCACTTAAAACGGTTATGCAAGCCAAATAAAACCACAACGGCGGGACAATTCGAAAAAATCGTCGTACACAAAACGCACTCAAACAAACACGCCCCGTTTTCGTTTTTTCAGAATTTAAGCCCATGCAAATCACAAAACCGCTGATACTGAAAAAAATCAGCACACCCAATTCACCAAAGCGTTCAATTTGCAATGAATAGGTTTCGATAATGGGAAAATTTACGTCTAACCCGCTGAAAAGTAGAACATGTTCTTGAATGACTAGCATTACGGCAAAAAATCGCCATACGTCGATATGTTCAATGCGTTTAGTTGGCATAAATTCTCATGGTTTAAGGTAAAAAGTAGGATTAGTGCCAACCTCCATATTGCGAGGTTGGGTCGCCCCGAAAACCTGTACTCGTTTTATTTGCATCGGGGACGTTAACACTGTTACTGGCAGCTAACGTCATATTTTGCCGTGTGTAACCGCCTAAAGATTTTGCAGCGGCGGCAATTTTAGTCGTTAAATCGTTAATGTCATAGCGGGTTAATTCGGTATCAACAACAACCGAAACCAATTTCCCCGAACGCAACACGATTGGTAACTTTGTTTGCGCGGGAATTTCGAGTTTGTATCGACCATTTTCAACAGCCGCAGAAGCAATTACATTTTGCATTTCATCAACCGCATCAACACTTGAACCATTTTGCGTTTTACCAGAAAGTAAAACCGATGTTGCGGTGTACTTTTCAGCTTTTTGCACGGCAGGTTTTGATTGTTCCATTTCGTTACAGGCGTTTAAAAATAAAGCACTGAGCAACCCCACGAATAACATTTTTTTGTTAATAATCAACATCTACATCATCCCCTAATTCAAGCCACATCGAATTGATAATAGCAAGTGAACTCGCCAAACTGACCCCTAAAATCCACGCGAAATACCACATGATTTTTCTCCGTTTTTAAAATTTGTATTCAAACCCAAGCCAAACGTTATTATTTTTTACATTTGCCATTTCGGTACTTAATTTACGATTCCCGTGTTGCCAACCTAATTTGAGTTGTGTTGCGTGTGTTAATTCATATTCCAATTCAAGTTCACCTTGATAGATATTTTCGTTTGCACCGAAACGTTCATCTTCTTCTCGATGGCTCATCGACGCATTGTGTTCATAATCAAAAATGAAATTTGCGCTTAATTGTTCTAGCAATTTCACTTTCAATTCACCCGAAGCGTAATGATTTACATAAGATAAATCATCAGGAAAATGTGCCGCTTTGTGATGTTCGGCACTGCCTCTTTCGTAATGATAACCGACTAATAATTCAACATTTTCTGATATTTCCCACTCCGCATGAGAACCGATTGTCCAAAATTGCGTGTCTCGATGTTGAAATGGTTGATTGTAATTTCTCAAACCATAACGACTAAGCAAACGAACCATAAAATCATTAGTCAATTTCTGGTCAACATGAAGAGACCAATAATGACTTGTTAAAATCTCATCGTGTTCCGCTTCTTCGCCTGTTGGCTGCATAAACATGTTACGACCTAAAAACAAATCAGGCACAAAGTTGTAATGCAAGCTCAATTTTGTACCTGTTTCAAACGCTTGTGCCGCTTCAAAATCAAATAATCCGTGCGTAAAAGCTGTTTGATTTGTAAAAACATAACCACCTGCATCAAATTCAAAACTCATTTCACCTAACGCATTTTCGCTTTTCCATTCGCCTTCAATGCTTGGTTCATAAACAAAATCACTGCCTTGACCTGTTTTATCGATGTTAGGTTGTGTCGGATCATCTTTTAGCGAAAGTCGTCGCGTGGCAGAAAATAACGCGACATCATCGGTGTAATAACCTGCGTTATCAGCTTTGAAAGTCCATTCTGCCAAAACGGAATAATTCATCACGAGCATTGTGATGAAACACAGATGTTTAATTAGTCTCTTTGATGTCATCATCGTATAAAAGATTTGTTTTAGTATGTGACTTTGTCACCAAATTTTTCGTATTGTCTTTCGTACTATTTGCTCACCGTTTTTTTACCTTTTGGAGAGCAACATGGTTGATTTAATGTTAAAACTTTTTTCTTCTGTTTTAGGAATGAATATGCGTGACCACCACGATATTCCGTTTGCCTTGCCGTTATTACTTTTTATTTTTATTGGCTTTTTGGTTTCAACAATTGTTTTTCATTTTATGGGCGACAGAAACGACGAAGTTGAAGCCAAATAAATTTAAGTTTGACTTAAAGCGCGGCGGTCAACAATTTCAATTACACCACGCTTTAAGTTGATTAACCCCTGACTTTCAAAAATTTTCAAATGCCGCGAAATTACTTCTCGTGCTGTACCCAATTCGTAAGCCAATTCAGAATGCGTTTTTGTCAACGTTGTTTCACCTGATTCCAAAAGAGCTTTGCTAATGCGTTGGTCAATCGTATTTAAAACCACAGATTCCATGCGCCCGATAATTTTAGAAAGTCGCACCGAAAAATTTTTAAACACAAATTCTCTAAAAAATGCCGATTGTTCCATGCTTCGATAAAAAGCATGTGACGGAATCGAAAACGCTAAAACGTCACTTTCGGTAATGCCTTCAGCAGGATAATTGTCACCGCTTAACAAACACGAAGTCGTTAAAACACACGAATCACCCGATTGAACGTGATACAACAAAACCTCACGTCCTCTTTCAGACAAAATTTGCACTTTTACCGCGCCCGTTAAAACCAGCAAATAATTTTGACATTGACTGCCTGCGTAAAAAACTTGTTGCCCCGAAAGAATCGTCACAAGATTCGCACATGCCATCAATAATTCGATGCCTTTGTCTTTGTGGGCAACAAATTCAGGAAAATAACTGTCCCATAATACTTGATGATTTTGCGAACTCATGACGACCTTTGTTTTTAGTACAACGTATGCTGATTCGCTTGAATCTGCTCAACTGTGACTTTGCCACGCATGATGCGATAAACCCAAATCGTATAACCCAACACAATTGGCATAAACACAACGGTTGCGGCGAGTAACATTTTCAATGTGTAATGACTTCCGCTTGAATCCCAAATAATCAAACTGCTGATAGCGTTCAAACTCGATGGCAACACAAACGGAAACATTGAACCGCCTGCCGTGATAATCGCGCCAATCATTGCCAAACTACTTGCCACAAACGCGATTGCAGATTGACCTTTTGCACTGAAAAATGGTGTAAACAATGCAGAACTCATTGCTATCAGTGGTGCAAGCAACAATAACGGATAAGTGCTGTAATTTGAAAGCCATAATCCTATGCCTTTTTCGACCGTTTTATGCAATGGATTTGCGGTAATGTTTGTATCAATCACAGAAGTCACTTTGTAACCTTCCACGCCAAACGCGATATAAACGCCTGCCAACACAAATAACGCAATAAACGCCAAACTGCTAAGTTGAATCACTTTTTGCGCGCGTTCAGCAAGTTCATTTTCTGTGCGCCAATGCAAAAACGTCGCGCCGTGCATCAAACACAATGAAACACCAACTAATACGCAAAGCAACGGAAATGGCGTAAATAACTCAAACAACCCGCCGTTATACGTTGAGCGCATATCGCCATCGAGTTCAAAGGGCAAACCGAGCATTAAATTCCCAGCTGCTAAACTTAAAACTACCGCTGGCACAGTTCCGCCGACAAACAACCCCCAATCCCAGAAACTGCGCCATTTGGGACAGGCTAATTTGCTTCGATAATCAAATCCAACTGGACGCAAAAACAGCGCGAATAACAATAAAAGTAAACCCGCATAAACGCCTGAAAACAGCACCGCGTACACAATCGACCACGCGCCAAAGGTAATACCCCCAAGCGTGACGAGCCACGTTTGACTGCCTTCCCACGTCGCACCAATCGTATTGAGCATTACGCGCCGCTGGTCATCCGTTTTGCCTAAAAACGGCAACAACATTGCAATGCCAAAATCAAAACCATCCATCACGGCAAACCCGCAAATCAAAAAGACTAAAATTGCCCACCAAATGATTCGCAATGTTTCATAATCAAACATGACTTGCTCCTTGTTTTTCAAAGTGATAGTTGCCTGTGTGCAAACTGCTTGCGCCCAAACGAACGTATTTGACCATCAAAAATAATTCGATAATAAGCAACGCGGTGTACATCACAAAAAAGCCTGCAATACTGCCGTGAAGCTGTCCGCTGGTTAAACTTGAGGTGCTTAAATGTGTCGGCAAAATGTTCGCGATTGTCCAAGGTTGACGACCGTATTCGGCAACAATCCAACCCAATTCACCTGCAATCCAAGGCAATGGAATTCCCCATAACGCCATTTTCAAAAGCCAGCGTTGATTGTGTGCATCGCGTTTCATGTTGTAATAAAACGACGCGGCAAAGATGAACAACATCAACACGCCACAAAACACCATCCCGCGAAATGTCCAAAACATCGGCGCAACTTTGGGAATTGAATCTTTAATTGCCATGTCAATTTGTGCGGGTGTCGCATCAACGACGTTTTCTGTGTATTTTTTCAACAGCAAACCGTGACCTAAATCGACCTTGTGTTTTTCAAAAATCGCTTTTGCGATTTCGTTATTTTTGTCTTCGCGCAAAATTTGGAAATTTTCATACGCAATCATGCCGTTTTCAATGCGATGACGTTTGCGTTCTCGAATCGTATCAAGTCCATCCACTTTCTCATCAATAGAGCGTGTGGCAATCAACCCCAAAACATACGGAATTTTAATCGCGTAATCAGTGGTTCGCGTTTCTTCATTTGGAAAACCAATTAACGTAAAAGATGCGGGAGCTTCTTCGGTTTCCCATTCTGCTTCAATTGCCGCAAGTTTGGCGCGTTGCACCTCGCCGACGGTGTAGCCGCTTTCATCCCCTAAAACGATTACCGATAAAATTGCCGCGAGTCCAAAACCTGACGCAATCCGAAATGAACGTCGCGCAAAAGGCACGTCTTGATGTTTGAGCAAATATAACGCACTGATTCCTAACACAAACATCGACCCAGTGACATAACCTGCCGCAACCGTATGAACGAATTTAACTTGGGCGACGGGATTAAAAAAGATGTCCGCAAAACTGGTGAGTTCCATTCGCATCGTGTCGTAATTGAATTCTGCCCCTACAGGATTTTGCATCCACGCATTGGCAATCAAAATCCATAATGCCGACAAATTCGTTCCCAAAGCTAGCAACCACGTTGTTGATAAATGTTGTAATTTGCTCATTTTGTCCCAACCGAAAAAGAACAAACCGACAAATGTAGACTCTAAGAAAAACGCCATTAAACCTTCGATTGCAAGCGGTACGCCGAAAATATCACCGACATAATGCGAGTAATACGCCCAGTTTGTGCCGAACTGGAATTCCATCGTTAGCCCAGTTGTGACACCCATCGCAAAGTTAATACCGAACAATTTTCCCCAAAAGCGGGTCATGTCTTTGTAAATTTCTTTGCCTGTCATCACATAAACCGATTCCATAATCGCCAAAATAAACGACAATCCCAGCGTCAGCGGAACAAACAAAAAGTGATACATTGCCGTCAGTGCAAATTGCAAACGTGACAGCTCAACGAGTTCATTGCTAATCATTGAATTTTCTCCTGTTTTGAAACGGTGTCGCCGAGTAAGCGGTTTGTTAATTGCTGTTCATCGACTTTGATTTTCTGCCCTGCGAAAAAAAGCCACCACACCAAACCAAACAACGTGAATTTGATAATGATGGCAAAGGTGATTTCACAAGAAAAACGGTTTGTGTTTAACATTTTCAATTTTCCAGCACATTTAATTTTTCAACGGCTTCTTGAGCATCAAAAAAGACTTCTCCATTCAGATGCGCGAACAGTTCACTTTTTTCTAATTTGTCACGCAAAAAGCCTTTTACTTCGGCAAAATTGAGCGTCACATCGACATTTTTTAAACTTTGGCTAAGTTGTTCTAAGGCTTCAATGGCGGTCATATCAATGTCGCTAATTGACGTAAAAATCAACACGATATGTTTGACTTTTGGGGAATTACGCAATTCAGTTTCGATAAACTCCTCAATAAAATTCACATTCGTAAAAGTAATATTTTCATCAATTCGCATGAGTAATAAGTTTTCCCATGTTTCGACTTTGTGGCGTTTTACGTTTCGGAAATGTTTGGTATTTGGAAGTCTGCCAACGACGGCAATATGTGGACGGCTGGTTTTTCGAACGTGGCTGATAAATGTTAAGAAAATGCCGAGCATGATACCTTCTTCAATCCCTAACGCTAAAACACCCAGCAATGTAATGAGTTCAGCAATGCCGTCGCCTTTGTCGTAATGCCATGTGTGCCAAATGTTGCGTACTTTTACCAGTGGAAAAATTGCCATCAAAATAATGACAGCCAGTGTTGCTTTGGGAATGTTATAAAACCATTCACTACAAAACATAACCGCCAACGCCAAAATAATGGTAGCAATCACAGAGGCAATTTGGGTACAAGCTCCCGCTGCAAAATTCACCATCGTGCGACTTAAACCGCCTGCTGTGGGCATTCCTCCTGAAATGGCAGATGCGATATTGGCAATACCTAACGCAACCAATTCTTGATTTGGAGAAATCTTCTCATTGCGTAAATTCGCAACCACTTTTGCAATCGCAATGCTTTCTACATACGCAATTAACGCGATAAAACTTGCTGAAGGAAATAACACTTTCCATTTTTCTAGGTCGAAAAAATCAAAATGCAACGAGGGAAAACCTGTTGGAACAAAACCCACCACTGCAACGTGTTGATCGACTAAATGCCACTGCGTGACGGCAAAAGTTGTTATCGCAACACTGACGAGCGCACCACATTTGCTAATTGCCGTAATGAGAGCTTT
>JAQTXN010000009.1 GCA_028688755.1 Methylococcales bacterium
AACCACCCGATCCCATCCCGAACTCGGAAGTGAAACCGCTTAGCGCCGATGATAGTGTGGCAGTTTGCCATGCGAAAGTAGGGAATTGCCAAGCTCTTATTTTTACGATTAAGCCCGATAAATTTTTATCGGGCTTTTTTGTTTGTTAGATTCGAACATTTTTTGAAATTGGCTTAGTATTTGCTGATAATTAAGATGCTACATTCAGTTTAGTGCTGAAAAATCAAGCACAAACGCTTACAGATAATGAAATTGATGCTATAGTTAGCACGTTCCGACAGACTTTAGCCGTGAAAATAGGCAAAAAATTAAGAGATTAAATTATGGCATTAACAAAAGCAGATTTTGCAGAGAATTTATTTGACCAATTAGGTTTAAACAAACGCGAAGCGAAAGACATCGTGGATTTATTCTTTGAAGAAATCAAAACCTCACTTGATCATGGTGAACAAGTAAAACTATCAGGTTTTGGTAAGTTCGAATTGCGTGATAAAACCTCGCGTCCAGGTCGAAATCCAAAAACAGGTAAAGAAATCCCCATTACCGCTCGCCGTGTGGTGACATTTAGATCAGGTCAAAAACTTAAAGCACGGGTAGAAGCGTATGCTGGAGCTGAGTAATAATAACGAATTGCCTGCAATTCCTGCCAAATGCTATTTCAGTATTGGTGAAGTGAGCGAATTATGTGGTGTGAAACCACACGTTCTACGTTATTGGGAACAAGAATTTAGCGAAATTAGTCCCGTCAAAAGACGTGGAAATCGCCGTTATTACCAACGTCACGACGTGCTAATTATTCGCCAAATTCGCAGTTTGCTTTATGAACAAGGTTATACGATTGGTGGTGCAAAAGCGCATTTATCAAGCAATAACGCTAAAAGTGAATCGACGATTACCAAGCAACTCATTCATCAAATGATTGGTGAACTCGAAGATATTTTAGAATTATTGCGATAGTTATCTTTCGGTAAAAAATACAGCGATAACGTTGTTTCACGCAATGTTATCGCATTTTTTGTTTCAGCTTAATTCAAAAAAATTATGACTTCACGCATTGCAACCATTGAGCGCAATACGCTCGAAACTCAAATCACCATTACGGTAAATTTAGACGGCACAGGAAAAGCAGATTTTCAAACGGGCGTGCCATTTTTGAATCACATGATGGATCAAATTGCACGGCACGGTATGGTTGATATAACCGTTCATGCCAAAGGCGATTTGGACATCGATGCGCATCACACTGTTGAAGATATTGGCATCACGTTAGGGCAAGCCTTCGCCAAAGCATTGGGCGATAAAAAAGGAATTTCTCGTTACGGTCATGCTTATGTTCCTTTGGATGAATCATTATCGCGCGTAGTGATAGATTTTTCAGGTCGTCCCAGTTTGTATTATGACGTGACATTTAATCGCGCGTTTATTGGTGAATTTGACGTAGATTTGTTGCGCGAATTTTTCCAAGGCTTTGTCAATCATGCGGGCGTGACGTTACACATCGATAACATCAAAGGCGGCAATGCACATCATATTGCTGAAACTGTGTTTAAAGCCTTTGGTCGTGCGGTGCGAAATGCGATGACGTTAGATGAACGTATGAGTGGCATTATGCCATCAACAAAAGGAGTTTTGTGATGTCTACCGTTGCAGTAATTGATTATGGCATGGGTAATTTGCATTCAATTTCAAAAGCCTTAGAAAAAGCGGCAGAAATTGCACAAATAGAAGTTGAGGTTTATTTACCAGGTGTTTATGCGTCAAATCTTGGGGATTCACAGTCAGAACAAGAAGATGTGATTTTGAATGCTGACCATGTGGTTTTTCCAGGTGTTGGCTCAATGCGGGATTGTATGCAAGCATTGCACGATTTGAATTTGATTTCAGTGATCAAACAAGCCGCACAAACAAAACCTTTTTTAGGGATTTGTTTAGGAATGCAAGCGTTGTTAAATGACAGTCAAGAAAACGGACACACGGATTGTTTAGGAATTTTAGACGGTCATGTTTTGAAATTCGCTGAACCGTTACTCGATGCAAATGGCGAAATTTTAAAAGTTCCGCACATGGGTTGGAATCAAGTCAAACAAACACCGCATCCGCTTTGGCAAAATATCCCCGATGAAAGCCGTTTTTATTTTGTTCACAGTTATTATGCCGCACCTTCAAGTCCTGAAATTGTTGCTGGAACAAGTGATTATCCGAATTCATTTGCTTGCGCGTTGACGCAAAAAAATGTTTTCGCGGTGCAATTTCACCCCGAAAAAAGTCAAACAGTGGGTTTGCAATTATTGGCGAATTTTTTGAATTGGGATGGTGCGTAAGTTCTTATGCTGAAACTTCGTTTGTTTTGTTGCTTGATTTTGCTTTCAATCAGCAATGCGTTTGCCACGACACATGCACCTGAAGCGGATAATTTACAAAATTACCCAAACACGCAAAGCATCGGTACATACACAAATGGTTGTTTGAGCGGCGCGGTGGCATTGCCAATTGATGGCACGGGTTATCAAGTGATGCGCTTGTCGCGCAATCGTCTTTACGGGCATCCAAATTTAATCAACTTTATCCAAAATCTAGGCGAATATGTTGCGACGCAGCACGGTAGTAATTTGTTGATTGGTGATTTAGGACAATTAAAAGGTGGGCGTACACCAAGCGGACACCGCAGCCATCAAAATGGTTTAGATGTCGATATTTGGTTCACCCTTTCGACGGCAAGTACGCTGACGGAACACGAACGTGAAACGCTAAGTGCAACGTCAATGCTTTCAAGTGCCGACAAAATTGCGCTCAAAGAATGGACTTTTACACATCAACAAGTTTTGAAAGCAGCGGCATCAATGCCTGACGTAGAACGAATTTTTGTCAATCCTGTCATTAAACGTGAATTATGTAAAAACGCCGAGCCGTCAAATCGTGCGTGGCTTAGAAAAATTCGTCCGTGGTGGAAACATGATGACCATTTTCATGTGCGTTTGAGTTGTCCTAAAGATAGCCCGAATTGTGAACATCAAGAACCGTTGCCAGCGGGCGATGGTTGTGACGAGGATTTGGCATGGTGGTTTTCTGTCGATGCGTTAAATCCCAAAGCACCTAAAAATGTTCAGCCTGAAAAAACACCCGAAATTCCCGCGTTGTGCAAACAACTTTTCAAAAATTAAGCCGCAAATAACGTGGCGTTTTTATTTATAATGTCCATTTAACATTTTAGTAACACAGGAAAAAATTATGCGTACCCACAAATGTGGCGACACAACAATTGAACAACTTGATCAAACCGTCACGATTTGCGGTTGGGTTCATCGTCGTCGTGATCACGGCGGTGTGATTTTTATTGATTTGCGCGACCGCGAAGGTTTAGTGCAAGTCGTTTTTGATCCTGATTTAGCAGAACAATTTGCGATTGCTGAACACGTTCGTAGCGAATACGTTTTGCAAATTACAGGTCTTGTTCGTCGTCGTCCTGAAGGCACGATTAACAAAAATATGAAATCGGGTGAAATCGAAATTTTGGCAAAAGCTATCGTGGTTCTAAATGAATCTGAAACACCGCCCTTCCCGATTGAAAGCGACATCGAAGTAAACGAAGAATTACGTTTACGTTATCGCTATTTGGATTTGCGTAAAGCGTCGATGCAAGAAAAAATGCGTGTTCGTCGTGACGTGACCCGAATTATGCGTAATTATTTAGATGACAATGATTTCTTTGAAATTGAAACGCCTTATTTAACCAAAGCTACGCCAGAAGGCGCACGCGATTACATTGTGCCAAGTCGCACACACGAAAACTCGTTTTTCGCCTTGCCACAATCGCCACAACTTTATAAACAAATGTTGATGGTTGCAGGTTTTGATCGTTATTACCAAGTTGTGCGTTGTTTCCGTGATGAAGATTTACGCGCTGACCGCCAACCTGAATTCACGCAGCTTGACCTTGAAACGTCGTTCATGACTGAAGACCAAATCATGAATGTTACGGAAGAAATGATTCGTCAGTTGTTTGCGAAAGTGATTAACGTTCAACTCGATGCTGTTTTTCCACGCATGACGTATGCTGAAGCGATTTCACGTTTTGGTATCGACCGCCCAGATTTACGAATTCCGTTAGAACTCGTTGATATTGCAGAATTCATGAAAGACGTGGAATTCAAAGTTTTCTCTGCTCCTGCAAATGACCCAAAAGGTCGCATTGCAGCGATGCGTGTACCAAACGGCGGCAACATCATGACGCGCAAAGAAATCGACGATTTGACCAAATTTGTCGGTAACTACGGCGCGAAAGGTTTGGCATATATTAAAGTCAATGATTTGACCGCAGGCGTTGAAGGTTTGCAATCACCTATTGTGAAATTTGCACCAGCTGAAGTTTGGGTAAAAGTGTTGGAAAAAACAGGCGCACAAGATGGCGATTTAATTTTCTTCGGCGCAGATAAAGCCAGCATTGTGAATGAATCAATGGCGGCGTTGCGTGTCAAACTCGGTCATGATTTGAATTTGATTGAAGGCGATTGGAAACCTGTTTGGGTTGTGGATTTCCCAATGTTTGAATGGGACGACAAAAACGGACGTTTCACCGCAATTCATCATCCATTCACTGCGCCAAGTTGCTCAGTTGAAGAATTAAAAGCAAATCCAGCCACAGCTTTATCTCGCGCTTACGATTTAGTTTTGAACGGCACAGAAGTTGGCGGCGGTTCAATTCGTATCAATCGCCCAGCAATGCAACAAATTGTGTTTGAAATTTTAGGCATTGGCGAAGAAGAAGCGCGTGAAAAATTCGGTTTCTTACTCGATGCACTCAAATACGGTGCGCCACCACACGGCGGTTTAGCGTTCGGTTTAGACCGTTTAGTCATGTTGATGACGGAGTCAAGTTCGATTCGTGACGTGATTGCGTTCCCGAAAACACAATCTGCTGCGTGTCCATTAGTGAACGCGCCTGCGGTAATTCTCGATGAACAATTAAAAGAGTTGGGAATCCGTTTGGTTAAACCGCCTGTGAAAGAAAAAGCGTAACGTTTCAAAAAAAAACGGTGAGTGGCAAAAGCTACTCACCGTTTTTTTTATGTCTTAGATTTAAGCAAAGCTAAAACAGCAGGCAATAAATCCATATCATCTAGCTTTAATAATTCGACAAATTGTTGACGCTCTAATTCATTGGCTTTGGGATAATCGTTTTCAAGATAATTTTTTAACAGCAAATCGAGTTCTAAATTTCCACGCCGACATTGCCAATAAAGTTGTGAAAATCTCACCCGCGCAGCACCAATTGTTTTTTAATTTCTGCGATTGCTTTGGCAGGATTTAAACCTTTTGGGCAAGTATCGACACAATTCATAATCGTGTGGCAACGATACAATTTAAAACTTTCATCAAGTGCATCTAAACGCTCATTCGTATTTTCGTCGCGGCTATCGACAATAAACCGATACGCTTGCAACAACACTGCTGGCCCTAAATAACGGTCGCTGTTCCACCAATAACTTGGGCAACTTGTCGAGCAACAAGCACAAAGCACACAATCATAAATTTCATTCAACGCCGCGCGTTGCGTGTCAGTTTGCAAACGTTCACGTTCAGGATTGGTTGAATTTTCTAGCCACGGTTTAATCGAGGCGTATTGCTCATAAAAATGCGTCATATCCACAACCAAATCTTTCACGACTGTCATGTGTGGCAAGGGGTAAATTTTCAGCGTGTCACCTTCGTAATCGGCAAGCGATTTTGTACAAGCGAGCGTATTTTTGCCATTTACATTCATGGCACACGAACCGCAAACGCCTTCGCGGCATGAGCGACGAAATGTCAACGAGCTGTCTAAATCATTTTTAATTTTGAGTAGCACGTCCAAAATCATCGAACCACATTCATCTTTTTGAATATCAAACGTGTCGATGTGCGGATTTGCGCCTGACTCGGGATTCCAGCGATAAATTTCGACTCGCTGAAAATCTTTGCCCTTTGAAGAAGGGGAGGGCGAATCTGCTTTTGTCACTACAGAATTTTTCGGCAACGCAAACTCAACCATTTTTTAATTCCTCTTTGTATTTTTTTTTGTCAGCATTTCTCGTGCATGAGCAAGCGTGTTGTCAGTAATTTCAACACCACCGAGCATACGCGCTGTTTCCAAAACGCGCTCTTCATCTTCAAGCAATCGAACCCGTGACGCAGTCATGTCTTCGTGATGTTGTTTTTCAACATACAAATGCTGGTGTGCTTGCGCGGCAACTTGCGGTAAATGTGTCACACATAAAACTTGTCGCTTGTTGCTCAATTGATTTAATTTTTGTCCAACAATTTCAGCAATTCCACCGCCAATCCCCGAATCAACTTCATCGAAAATCATCGTCGGCGTGGTTTTATCACTCGCTGTTGTGACTTGAATTGCCAAACTAATCCGCGATAATTCACCACCTGACGCGACTTTTGATAACGGTTTGGGTGGCAAACCGACGTTCGCGCTAATTAAAAAAGTGACATTATCGTTGCCATTTAATTTTGGCGTTTCACCTGCAAGTGAATTGACTTCAACTAAAAATTCTCCATTCGGCATACCCAATTCTTTCATCATTTTGGAAATTTGTAGTTGCAACTTTTTCGCGCTTTTTTGACGTTGCTCCGTTAATTTTTCAGCAAGCGGAAAATAGGCTTGTTGATATTGCGTGGTTAAATTTTCTAATTCGATAATTCGTTCCCCTCTGTGATTGAGTTGCGCGAGTTCAGTCTCTAAATTTTGTTGCAGCTCAAATAATTCTTCAGGTTTAACGTGATGTTTTCGGCTTAATGTTTGCAAAACGCCTAATTGCTGCTCAATTTCTTGAAATTGTGCGGGATCGACTTCTTGCGATTCTAAAAAATGACGCAATTCATACATGGCTTCTTCGATTTGAATTTGCGCTTCGTTCAAAAGGGAATTCACAGATTGCAATTCGGGCGCAAATTGTTCAAGTTGCGTTAAGGCTTTGAGCGAGTTTTTTAATTGCCGAAATGCCGATTTGTCTGCGTCATAAAGTGCGTCGAGTTCATTTTGTCCCGTCATTAAAATTTGCTCTAAATTAGCTAATTTTTTATGCGTTTCAGACAGTGCGTTGTAATCAAATTGCCCTAAATTTAAGGCTTCTAATTCTTCTAATTGATAACGTAAAAGGGCTTCTCGTTGTTGGGCTTGAGATTGTTTTTTTTGTAGCTGTTGCAATTCGTGTTGCGCGACTTGCCAATTTTTAAAGCAAGCATTCACTTGTTCAAGTAGTGGCGTGGTTTTACCGTAATTATCGAGCAAACGGCGTTGTTCTTCACTTTCGAGCAAGGTTAAATGTGCGTGTTGCCCGTGAATTTCAACGAGTTGGCGAGTAAAAATTTGCAATGTTTGCAATGTGACGGGGCGATTATTGATAAACGCTTTTGAGCGTCCGTCGCTTCCAATAACACGACGAATTAAACAATGTCCATTTTCATCAAATTCGTTTTCTTGCAACCATGTCAGCGCAATCGGCATTGCTGTTAAATCGAATTCTAAATTGACTTCGGCGCGTTTGCAGTTGGGGCGAACATAATCCGCCGTCGCCCGCTCACCTAATGCTAAACCCAGTGCAGTGAGTAAAATGGATTTTCCCGCACCTGTTTCACCCGTTAAAACCGTCATGCCCTGCGACAAATCGAGTTGCAAGGATTTAACGATGGCTAAATCTAAAATAGAGAGATTTAACAACATACGTTAGTCGTTAAGTAATGTTTGTTCTAATACTTCACGCAAATTTGCAGGCATTTCAAGCGTTTCCAAATCCCATTTTTCATGAATTAACACGTCGTGCAAACATTGTTGCATGATGTCATGCGCTTTACTTGTCGCTTCGGCAATCATTTTGTGGGTTTTTAAATTGAGCAACTCCTCACCGTTGGTGATGCAGTTACGTTGATATTTGAACAATCTGCGTAAATTGGCGATTTGCTCGCTCACCTGACTGGGGCAAGCACACATATAAATGAAACCTTGTTCTCGGATTTTTTCAATCTGTGCATTGGTGTATTGGATATTGAGTTCTTCCATCGCGTTCCCCAGTGAATGATTTTGAGATGTTACGCGCCAAGTTTAACGTAAATCCAATAAGGAATCGAACCCCGTCAACTGTTATAATTTCGCGCAAATGCGCTGTTTTCGCGCTGTTTATTACTTTACATGTTGAGGAATTCTTTTGAACACGACTGATTTAACCGAATTATTACGCGGCACGCACGAGGTTTTAGTTGAAGCCGAATTGATTAAAAAACTCGCTGAAAATCGCCCACTTCGCATCAAAGCGGGTTTTGATCCCACCGCTCCCGATTTGCATTTAGGTCACACGGTTTTAATTAACAAACTCAAACAATTCCAAGATGCAGGACATGAAATTTTATTTTTGATTGGAGATTTCACGGGCATGATTGGCGACCCTACGGGGAAAAATGTCACTCGCAAACCGCTTTCGCGTGAAGATGTTGAAGCGAATGCAAAAACCTATCAAGAGCAAATTTTTAAGATTCTCGACCCAGAAAAAACCACGGTGATGTTCAATTCAACGTGGATGAATGCGATGTCTTCAGCGGAGTTAATTCAGCTCGCGGCAAAAAATACCGTGGCGCGGATGCTTGAGCGTGACGATTTTCACAAACGCTTTACGAATAATCAGTCGATTGCGATTCATGAATTTTTGTACCCATTGATTCAAGGCTACGATTCCGTTGCGATGAAAGCAGATGTGGAACTTGGTGGTACTGACCAAAAATTCAATTTGTTAATGGGGCGACAATTGCAAGAAGCCTTCGGACAAAAGCCGCAAATTGTCATGACGATGCCGATTTTGGAAGGTTTGGACGGTGTGCAAAAAATGTCGAAATCGCTTGGTAATTACATTGGTATTGCCGATGCGCCTGATGAAATGTTCGGCAAGATTATGTCAATTAGTGATGAATTGATGTGGCGTTATTTTGAATTACTCAGTTTCCGTCCTATGTCTGAAATTGCGGCATGGAATTCAGAATGTGAAAACGGTGCAAATCCGCGTGATTACAAAGTGAAATTAGCGCAAGAAATTATTGCACGTTTCCACGACGAAGCGGCGGCGGTAAAAGCGTTAGAAAATTTTGAAGCGCGTTTTCAACGTGGCGCGATTCCTGATGAAATGGATGAAGTGGAATTGAAAATTGAAGGCGAAAACTTAGGAATTGCGAATTTGTTAAAAGAAGCGAATTTAACCGCTAGCACTTCTGAAGCGATTCGCATGATTAACCAAGGTGCAGTAAAAATCGACGGCGAAAAAGTCGAAAATCCTAAATTGGAAATTGCCGCTGGTTCGCAGCATGTTTATCAGGTTGGGAAACGGAAATTTGCGCGAGTTAGAGTTGTTGTAGTGTATTAAAAAATAATAGGAACTGGAATGACCAAAGAAGTGAAAGAAGATATGACAAATCAAGCCAAGCGGAACTCGACAACTGAGCAACCAAAATGCGGAATAATAATGCCAATTTCTGCGTGTGATTCATGTACAGAACAACATTGGAGTGAAGTCAAGACGATCATCACTGATGCGGTTGAAGAAGTCGGTTTTACCGCGAGTCTTGTAAGTGATGCTGATGATGTTGGAATTATTCAGAAACGAATAATCCAAAATCTTTATGACAATCCAATCGTAGTTTGTGATGTTAGTGGAAAAAATCCAAACGTGATGTTTGAGTTAGGTATGCGACTTGCGTTTGATAAGCTCACAATCATCATTAAAGATGATAAAACCTCGTACTCATTCGATACGTCGCCAATTGAACACCTTGAATACCCTAGAGACCTTAGATTTTCAAAAATTGTAGACTTTAAAAAAAGTCTTGGTGAAAAAGTAAAAGCAACAATAAGTCGTGCAAGTACAGATAAAAATTACACAACTTTCTTAAAAAATTTTGGCAAATTTGCCGTTGCTCACTTAGAAACAAAGGAAATGTCAAAGGAAGATTTTATTATCGAAGAACTTCAGGAATTAAGACGAGTTGTTTTAAGACGTGAAACAATGCCAATGAGATTGATAAATAGTGAAATAGTAGAATCAAACCGTTATAAAAGGCTGACTAGTCTTATCGAAAATAACGCAATGTCATTTTTCCGAGCCAATAACATTGATAAAAACTCTATTTCTCCTGTGAAACTAGAACAGATGCTTATCCATGCAATTATGAGTAACGATGAGATAAGAATTCTTGTTAATTCACTTAATGAAATTGAAGAATTAGTCCGCACTACTGTGTTGAAGTATCTAAATTCGCCACTTAAATAGTTATATCTTCGACAATATGCAAATTAAAACCGTAAACACATCCTCATTTTTATAAAAGCATTTGTCTAACATTTAACAAAAACGTGCATGATTTTAGACTTCGCCGTCGATTCGCAACATGTTTATCAAGTTGGGAAACGTAAATTCGCACGAATTACTGTTATAGCTATTACATGAACCAACTTGAAAACTTAAAAGCCCAAGGCTTATACCGAACACGACGAATTATTGACGATAAAAGTGTCATCAATTTTTGCAGTAACGATTATTTAGGTTTAGCTAAAAATGAAACTGTTATTGCGGCATTCAAAAATGCCGCTGACTTTTATGGTGTAGGCAGCGGCAGCGCACATTTAATTTGTGGACACACGAAAGCACACCATTTGCTCGAAGAAGAACTTGCCGAATTCACAGGGCGCGAACGGGCGTTGCTTTTTTCAACAGGTTATATGGCAAATGTCGGCACAATTAACGCACTCGTTGGACGTGGTGACAGCGTTTTTGAAGACAAACTTAATCACGCTTCGTTGCTTGATGGCGGTTTATCTTCAGGTGCAAATTTCAAGCGTTATCCACATGCTGATTTGCCGCACCTTGAAAAATTATTAAGCAAAACCTGTGGTGAAAAACTGATTGTGACGGACGGCGTTTTTAGCATGGACGGCGACGTTGCGCCGCTGCGCGAATTAGCAGAACTTGCCAAACAATATCACGCGCAGTTAATGGTCGATGATGCACACGGTTTGGGTGTTTTAGGTAAAACGGGTGGCGGTTTAATTGAAGAATTGAATTTAACACCTGATGACGTGCCGATTTTAATGGGAACACTCGGCAAAGCGTTTGGGACATTTGGCGCGTTTGTCGCTGGCTCGGAAATGTTGATTGAAACCTTAATCCAATCAGCTCGAACGTATATTTACACAACGGCATTGCCACCTGCCGTAGCAGAAGCAACTCGTGCAAGTTTGAAAATTATCATTGCTGAAACGTGGCGACGTGAAAAATTACAAGCGTTGATTTCACAATTCAAAGCAGGTGCAGCACAGTTAAATTTGCCAATCATGCCATCTGATTCACCAATTCAACCCATTCTCATTGGTGACAGTTTTCGCACCACGCAACTTAGTCAGCAACTTTTAGATGCGGGTTTTTTAGTGAGTGCCATTCGTCCACCAACTGTCCAAAAAAATAAAGCCCGTTTGCGAATTACGTTGTCGGCGTTGCATGACTTTGATGACGTGGCGCGATTACTTGAAACGCTAGACCGCTTGAACGGTTCTACCTAATTTCAATCAATCGCAAAGTAGCAAAATAGCTATATTCATCAAGTTTTCTTGGCGCGTTATCGTCAAGTAAAAATCAAAATCAAAACAACGAATTTATTTCTTAATCGTAATTTTTATTTTAGAAAACGCCATTTGAAACGATAAGTGTTACAGCTGCGTGTAATCTTACCCAGCAAGAAAAGTAGACAATACTGATTCGAAACATTTTGGAGGTTTCACATGGCAATGGTCATAAATACAAATTTAAGTTCAATTAACGGGCAGAAAAATTTAAGCGGCTCTGGTAGTTCGCTTTCAACTTCAATGCAACGCTTGTCTTCGGGGTTGCGTATCAATAATGCGAAAGACGATGCGGCAGGGCTTGCTATCGCTAATCGTATGAGTTCACAAATTAACGGCATGAACATTGCCGTTCGAAATGCTAATGACGGCATTTCACTCACACAAACTGCTGAGGGCGCACTCGGTTCGCTTACCGATACGTTGCAAAGAATGCGTGACTTGGCAGTTCAATCTTCAAGTAACGCAGGCGTTTCGGCAACGGATAGAGAAAAATTACAAACGGAATTTCGCGCATTAAGTGACGAGTTAATTCGTATCACAAACAATAGTGAATTCAATGGTAAAAAAATTCTCAATGGCGACTTGGCAGGTGGTTTAAGCATTCAAGTAGGTGCAAATACAGATAGTAACAATCGAATAAACGTTACTGTTTCAAATATGGCAACGTTGCTTTCACCTGTAACAAAAGACTCTTTGAATCCTAAAAATGAATCAGTTGATGCAACGTTTTTTGCTGCAACTGTTTCAAATGCGTCAAATACTATTGTTGCCGATCCGCAGTTGAAAGCAGCTAATCAAGCCGCCGCATTAGCAAATGCCGCAGTTGTTGCAGCAACGTTAGCAGCGCGATCTCCTACTGATTTAGCGTTGGCAAAAGCTGCATCCGCAGCAAATCTTGCAGCAGCAAATGCGCTTTCAAATTCGTCTACTAATATCCTTGCAACGACTGTTGCAAATCAGGCGAGTAATTTAGTTGATAACGCATTTGTCGATGGTGTCACAACGGCAAACAGCCAAAACGTTGCAAATGCGGCATCTATTGGTGTAACCGATGCCAACGTCCAAGCAGGTACAAGTACCGATGCAGCACAAGCTGCGGCACTTTTAACAACGGCAAAACAGCTTGCCGCATCTACGGCAAAAGACGTTGAGTTTGCGGGAAGAAATTTGTTTGAAATCACGATGAATTCAATTACGGGCGATTCGTTAGCCGTTCCTGATTCTAGCGTGACAGGCGTTACCAGCATTTTGAATTCAGCGGTGGCAATTGCTGAAAAAGGTTCATTTAAAGCGGATCGCGTAGCACAAAAAGCCATGGCTGCTTTAGATATTGCAAGAGCAGTGGCTGGCGCATCGTATGTGAACGATCCGTTAGCGACGACAACGGCAAACGAAGTGGGTAAAAAATCGTTTATTGCTAATTACAAAATTGCACAAGAAGCCTCTGCAAAAACGGATGCAATTGCTGCAGATTATGCTTTATCAGCAATCAATCATATTGATGCCGCTATTGCAGCAATTGATACCGAGCGTTCAAATTTGGGGTCAACACAAAATCGTTTTGACACGACGATTTCGAATTTACGCAACGGTATTGAAAACCAGTCGGCGGCAAAATCTCGCATTGTTGACGCTGATTTTGCACAAGAGACCGCGAATTTGAGTCGCGCTCAAATTTTGCAACAGGCTGGTACGGCAATGCTCGCGCAAGCAAATCAGTCTGGACAAGGCGTGTTAACACTGCTTCGTTAAAGTACAAAAGACCTTATGACAGAATAGATTTTGTTGTGAGGCTTTTAACATTCAACATCGCATAAAGAAAAAATTAAAGTAACTAAAAAATGCGCCGATAACCCGCGTGAGTTTCGAAATCTACAAACTTTTTTGCGATATAAAAACTTTTTGTTGTTTTAATTTAATTTACTTTTGAGCAATTTCGCTCGATAGGCTTTTGGAGAAATATCATGGCACTCGTAATCAACACAAACCTTGGTTCAATCAATGGTCAAAAAAATCTAGCTGGTTCAGCAACAGGTCTTGCAACTTCAATGCAACGTTTGTCTTCTGGCGTTCGTGTTAACAATGCAAAAGACGACGCAGCAGGTCTTGCTATTGCTGATCGTATGAGTTCACAAATTCGCGGTATGACAGTTGCTGTGCGTAATGCAAACGACGGTATCTCATTAACTCAAACTGCTGAAGGTGCATTAGGTTCATTGACTGACACGTTGCAACGTATGCGTGACTTAGCTGTTCAATCATCAAGCAACGCAGGTGTTTCGGCAACTGACCGCGCTAAAATGGACACCGAATTCAAAGCATTACAAGATGAGTTAATTCGTGTCACTCAAAACAGCGAATTTAACGGTAAAAAAATCTTAAATGGTGACTTAGCTGGTGGTTTAAGCATTCAAGTTGGTGCAACTACTGATACAAACAGCCGTATTAGCGTTGCTGTTTCTAACATGACTAATTTGTTAACACCTGTTACTAAAGGTACTTTAGCACCACAAAATCAAGCAATTGATTCAACATTAGCTTCAACAGTAACTAATTTGGCTGCAGGTACTACTGCTGCGGCAGATCCACAATTATCAGCGGCAAATGCGGCGGCTAAATTGGCAAACGCTGCAGTAGTTGCTGCGAAGGCTGCTGCTGCTGCTCCTGCTGATGTTGCTTTAGCAAAAGCGGCATCTGCTGCGAACTTGGCTGCGGCAAGTGCGATTTCTACTTCATCTACTAACATTTTGGGGACAACCACTACTAACTTAGCAGCTGGTTTAGTTTCTGATGCGTTTAATAATGCAGTGACTGCTGCAAACAGCTCAAACGTAGCTGCGGCAACTGCAATTGCAACAACTGATGCAACGGTTCAAGCTGGCACATCAACAGATGCGGCTCAAGCTGCTTCATTGTTAACAACTGCAACTCAATTAGCAGCTGCAGCGGCAGCTGACGTAACATCAGCAGGTCAAAATGCTTATGCGGTAACGATGAATTCGTTGACTGGTGATACATTAACAACACCTGCAACTACCTTAGATGCAACAACAGGCAAACTTGCAACTTCTAATACGCTTAATGATGCAATTAACAGAGCTGTTCCTGGCACATTCTTAGGTGATAGAGAAGCACAAAAATCGTTAGCAGGTTTGCAAATTGCTAAAGCTATTGCTGGCGCATCTTATGTTAATGATCCATTAGCAACAACAACTGCAAATGAAACAGGTAAAGCTTCTTTCATCAATAACAGTAAATTGGTTGTTGATGCTTCTGTAAAAGCAGATGCCGTTGCAACTGACTACGCATTATCTGCAATTAACTATATTGACGCAGCAATTGCTTCAATCGATACAGAACGCTCAAACTTGGGTTCAACACAAAATCGTTTCACAACAACGATTTCAAACTTGCAAAATGGTGTTGAAAACCAATCAGCTGCTAGATCACGCATTATGGATGCTGATTTTGCTGCTGAAACAGCAAACTTGAGCAAAGGTCAAATCTTGCAACAAGCTGGTACTGCAATGCTTGCACAAGCAAATCAATCAGGTCAAAGCGTACTGACTTTATTGAGATAAGGTTCTATACTTCTAAGCAAGGGTTGGTTTTTACTAGCTCAGGCAAATAAAGAATTAGGTTCCTAATCAAATCTGCGTGAGACCTTACTGGTTCTCACGCAAGATGCAAAAAAATAGAGGGTGTCATGAGCGATATAAATTTAAATATAACGCCTACTACTATTCCAGCTTCAACGAGAAGCCAGTCATCTGGTGTGGCAGGCGAATCAGTACAATCTGCTATTTCGGCAGTCCGTGTGGCTGATGTTTCAACTACAACCTTAACAGCAAATGCGACGAAGGATGCAGCTAAGCAGCAACAGCTAACGACGGAAGGAGTTAAAGCCGCTGCAGCGGTAGGTGATAACGTGCTTAAAACAATCAACAAGGATTTGCAATTCCAAGTCGATGATGCAACGAAGCAGGTTGTTGTAAAAATTGTCAACAGCAAAACGGGAGAAGTGATTCGTCAAATTCCCTCTGTTGAAATACTCGACTTTATTCGAGTAATGAAAGAGCAAGAAGCGAATGCTGGTAGGCTCTATCAGGATAAAGCGTAATTTTATTTTTGAGATTGGAGGCAGAAAATGGCCATAACAAGTGCAGTAGGTGTCGGTAGTGGTATCGATATTAACGGAACCGTTAGCAGTTTAACGGCAGCGGAAGGGAAGCCACAACTTGATGCAATTGCGGCAAAGACAACTATCTCTCAATCCAAACTCAGTGGACTAGGCACTTTAAAAGGTGCCTTATCTTCTTTTCAGAATGCAGTTAAACAGCTTGATCAAAGTACGACGTTTCAGTCACAACAAATAACATCAAGCGATGAGAAAATTTTGAAAGTAACAGTAGATCCCTCGTCTACGGCAGCTGCACATACAATTAAAGTTGTGGCATTAGCTAAAGCACAAAAATCTGTGTCAAATGCAGAATTTAAAACGGGTGATGTGGTGTCAGAAGGCGTGTTAATTTTCAACGACAACACAGGTGCGCCCAAATTTTCAGCAATTGTTACCAAAGGGGTGAATGATTCAATCACAGGTTTGCGTGATGCAATCAATAATGCAAAAGGAAATAATTCAGTTGTCGCCAGTGTGGTGAATGTTGATTCAAAAACATCACCAGGTACAACTGTTTCAAAATTAGTTTTAACAGCAAAAACACCAGGTAGTGCGAATTCATTTTCAATTGATGCCTCAATTGGTGATGCGCGGTTTAATTTAAATAACGTTACAACACCTGCAAACTACGCGACGACTGACGCGACCGATGCCAGTGTCATTATTGATCCACAACCCGTTGGCGCAACTGCACAGCGTTCTGTTGCAAGTTTAGAATTTACAGGTACAGATGTTGTTGCACCAGGAATTCTTTCTTTTAAAGATTCGGCAGGAAATGAAAAATTTTCAGTCAATATCGTTAAAGGAGGCAATGATAAAATTTTTGCCGCCATGGATGCTATTAACACTGCCCAAGGTAACGACAGTGTTATTGCGAGTGTTATCAATGTTGAATCAAAAATAAATCCAGGCACAAGCGTTTCAAAATTAGTTTTTACTGCAAAACAACCTGGTTTAGACAATAAATTTTCAATTGATGCGTCTAAAGGCGATGTTCGCTTAACTCTTGATTCATCTCCAGCGAACGCGCAACAATCTATTTCAACAAAAGAATTTACCGATACAACTCAAGTTGCACCTGGAACGTTAACGTTCAAAGACACAACGGGGACGGCGAAATTTTCCGTAGATATTACCGCTGATATAACGAAAACGTTTGATCCAAGCGGCAATGAGATTCCTGTTGATGAAAATGGCAATCTTGTCATTCCAACTGATGCAAATGGCAATCCTGTTGCGACTACGACGCAAACTGTCAAAGGTAATAATACTTTAGAAGATTTAAAAAATGCGATTAACTATAATCCAGAAAATAAATTAGTTCGGGCGAGTATCCTCAGTACAACGACTCCTGCAACGACTACTGAAACGGGCGAGTTCGATGCTGCAGGTAATGCAATAACAGTTACCACACCAGGTATCACGACTTCAAAACTCGTTTTGACTGCATTAAATGCTGGGGCAGACAAAGGTTTCTCTATCGATGGCAGCAAAGGTGACACGAGCTTTACCCTCGATGCTGTTAACGCCCCAGACAATTTTAAGAATACGACAACGGTTGCGACTTTTGATACAACAGACGCTACTAATGCAAATGATGGTGGACAGGTTGTAACGCGTAGTTCAAACACAATTAGCGATGCAATTCCTGGCGTGTCATTAAATTTGGTTGCGACAGGTTCTGTAGATATTAACGTTCAACAAGACCAAACAAGTATTTCTAAGCCAATTACTTCGTTTGTTGATGCTTACAACACATTAAATAAATCATTACAGCAATTGACAAATTATGTTGGTCCTGGCGATAGCTCTAATGGACCATTGCTTGGAGATTCAGTTGTTCAAACGGTCATCAATCAGGTTAAAAACGTTATTAACAGCAACGTTTCCTCTGCGACAGGCGATTTTAATTCGCTCAATCAGCTTGGTATAACTTTTGATAAAAAAGGCGTAATGCAGCTTGATAGTACGAAGTTACAAGCTGCTATTTCACAAAATTTAACGTCTGTTGGTAATGTATTCGCTTCTACAAATGGTGTGGCAACACAATTAAATACGAAACTTACCCAATTCTTGGATGCTAAAGGGGCTTTGAGTTTAGAGCAAGATACGTTAAATAAAACTTTGACGGATTTGACCACACAAAAAGCTGATGTGCAGAAACGTTTAGATGCAACACAAAAGAGTTTACTTGCCCAATTTACAGCAATGGACGCTGCCGTTGCACAATTTAAGAATACGGGTTCATATTTAACTCAAGCATTTGCAGCGAAAACCAACTAATTAACACAAAATTTTAAGAGTACGTTATGGCAGCAGTAATGAATAACAGACGCTATGCAAATCAATATGCGTCTGTACATACAGAAAGTATTGTCGAAGAATCGACACCTCATGCGTTAATCCAAATGCTAATGGGTGGTTTTTTGATGCAGGTGAATGCCGCAAAAGGGGCAATTGCTCAAAATAACTGGGAAGCAAAAAGCACTCATATTTCACGTGCAATTTCTATCATCGGTGGTTTGATTGATGGTCTTGATATGGAACGTGGCGGTTCAATTGCCGAAAACTTAACTCGCCTGTATGAGTACATTAACGCAAAGTTATTTCAAGCAAGTGCTGAAAATAGCCTTGAAATTTTAGATGAGGTGAGTGAGCTGATGCGCTCTGTGAAAGAAGCGTGGGACGCAATTCCCGAAGAACATCGCTAAAATGAGTACGTTGTTACAAGAGTTGGATTCGTTTTCATTAAAAATCACGAAAGCGATAGAGTTAAATGATTGGGAAGATCTTTCGGCGATTTTGACAGTTCGTCAAGCGCGTTTGGAGTCACTTTCAAACACTCAATTGACTGTCGAAGAGCAACGTATATTAGAATCGTTTCAAGCAATGGACAAGTTATTCATAGATGCTGTTTTATCTAAAAAAATGGAATTGCTTAAGGAATTTCAAACGGTAGCGCAAGGTCAAAAATGTGTAAAAGCCTATTACGCTACCGCAATAAATTAAACAGACGGTTTAATTTCTATTTGATTTTCTTTTTGTTCAATTGGTGTTGATAATTTCGGTTGCAACCATGAATTAACTTCCACAATGTTTTCTTCTGTAATCATTCCAACTGAACGCATAAACCGCGCTCTATTCTTGATATAAGCATATTTTGCTTGTGATAATTCGCGTTTTGCTTTGAATTCTTCTTGTTGTGCATTCAATATGTCCGTCATTGTCACCACACCTTTAGCAAAACCTTTTTCTGTTGCTTCGAGTGATTTGGCTGCTGACGCGACCGCTTTTTGAGAGGCCTCAATTCGGCGCACACTTGCGTTAGAACTCAAAAATGAATCACTGGTTTCCTTTACCAACTCACGAATCTTTGCCTCATTCTCATTTTTGGCAAGTGCTAAACGATGCTCTGATTCAAACAATTGATGGATACTCACGCCCCCATCAAAAATAGGTACAGATACATTGATTGCCCCAACTTGTGTGGAATAATTAGTTCCAAGATTTGAGCTTTGATAACCCGTATTGGTATCGTAATAATTCAACTGTAAATCAACTTGAGGTAAAAACTTCGATTTTTGAACAGTCACACCGTTAGCGGCGGCTTCAATGGCTTTTAATTGTGCTGCTAAACTGGGGTTTTCACTTTTAGCAACTTCTAGCCAATTCTCAAGATTTCCATCAAGGGGGTTGTAATTGACGTTATCGCGTAATTTATACAAATCCGAAAATGGCGTATTTGTAAGTTCTTTTAAGGCTTCTTTTGCTGTGACAACAATGGTCTCAGCTTCAATTTCAGAGGCTTTAAGTTGATCTAATCTTGCTTCGACTGTGTACACATCAGTGATTTTAACTAGCTGTTTGCTAAATTGTTTTTGGGTTTGTTCTAAGCGTTTTGCCATCGCATTTTTTTCTGTTTGATAAAAATACAGTTGGTCTTCTGCTTCCAAAACGGCAAAGTATTTTTCGATTACTTTGTGCATTAAAGTGTGTTGCGCTGCAAGGTTAGCTGCTGCATATTGCTCTTCAACTGAGTTTGCTTTGCGCCAATTCCAAAATTTTGCAAAGTCAAACACGGTTTGGTTTAAAGAAACGTAGTAACGAGTACCGTTGTAGTTGCTAGGATTTGGTGCTGTTTTTGTCGATGGGTGTCCGTTATCTTGGCTATTTTTCGACCAGTTCGCACTTCCGCTAATTTGTGGCAGCATTTGTCCTAATGCTTCTTGGGCTTGCTCTTTTCCTATTTCTACATTTATTGCAGCCGCTTGTGATTCTGGATCGGCTTCTAAGGCTTGATGATAAATTGTCATCAAATCTTCACTGTAGGCATTTGGAGCTTGCGCCAAAATAATGCAAGCGACTAATTGTTTTAATTTGAATTTTTTCATACTCAGTCTTCAATAAAGGCGCGGGCAAAAGCGTTTGTAATAGGCTGCATTAAGTATTCAAATACTGTGCGTTCGCCTGTGTTGATTAGTACGTCAGCTGGCATACCTGGTAACAATTCTAAATTACCCAATTTTGCATAACTGTCTGGGGTAAGTTCGATTTTTGCTGTGTAATAAGGTTGTCCCGTGCGTTCATCGGTGATTCTGTCAGCAGATAAACCAATCAATGTTCCCATCGTTTTAGGTGTTACAGCTTGTTTGAATGCGCTGAAACGAACTTCTGCAACTAAACCAACGTGAACACGGTCAATATCAATTGGTGATACTCGCGCTTCAACAACTAATTCTTCACCTTGCGGAACAATGTCTAAAATCGGTCTACCTGGTGTGATAACGCTGCCAATGTTATGCACAGACATTCCCATTACTCGACCCGCAGCGGGGGCTTTAATTTGAATACGATTAACCTTGTCATTCGTTGCGCTGTAACGTTGATTTACATCATAAAGCTGGGCTTGTACTTCGCTTAACTTATCTGCAACTTCTTCTTGGAATTGTTTTTGGATTTGCAAAATTTGCAATCGTGTTTCACCAATTTGCATTTCGCTACTTGCAATTTCTGAGGTAAGCGACGCAATCTCCCCCGTTGTTGCTGTCAAACTACGTTCCATGTCACGATAACGTTGTTTATCTGCAAAGCCTTCATCAAGTAAATCTTTCAAATCTTTCGATTCTTCAGAATAAGACGTGCTTAAACGTTGCTTGCTAGTTTTTTGACCTTGCAAACCTTGAATGCGCGAACCTAATTGACTAATACGCTGATTTAAAACGGAAACTTCGCCATCATGTGCGTTTTTACGCGCGGTGAAAACTTGATTCTCGCTTTGACGCGCTTCAACAATACGCGGGTCGCTTAGATTTTGTAAATCTGGCGGATAAACCACCGAATTTAAACGATCGCGTTCAGCTGTTAAACGTGCGACTTGTGCGGATAGTGTGATTTGTTGACCACGCAAAATTTCGAGCTGCGCCTTAATGTCAGTCCCATCCAAAATCAAAAGTACATCACCTTCATTGACAACGTCACCATCTTTGGCAATCAATTCTTTAACAATTCCACCATCTAAATGTTGAACGGTTTTACTGTGTGATTTGACCGTCACAAAACCTGGCGCAGCGGCTGAACTTGCAATCGGCGCAACATAACTCCAAGTACCTAAAACGCCCACAGTGCTAATTAAAACTGCCATACCGATTGCACGAATTGGCATATCGTTCGTGACTAGCGAGACATCCAATTCCTTTTTTGGCTCGTCTTTTTTTAACTGATCAGGATGAATTTTTGCTGTTTCTACTTTCATAATTTTTTGCCGCCTTAGTTAGCAATTGCAGCCGATTGAGCGGCTTGTGCTTGTGCTTGCTGTTGTTGCAAGTGCGCGATAACTTGTTCTTTAGGTCCATAAACAGACACTAATCCGTCATTTAAAATGAGCAGTTTATCGACATTTGCTAACACATTGTTTCTGTGCGTAATCACGATAACGGTTGCACGTTTTTGTTTTAAACGTTGAATAGCATTACCTAACGCTGCTTCGCCAACTTCGTCCAAATTTGAATTTGGTTCGTCTAAGACAACGATTTGAGGTTCGCCATATAACGCACGCGCTAAACCTACACGTTGACGTTGACCACCTGATAAATTGCCGCCTGTTGCACCAATCATCGTGTCGTAGCCTTCGGGTAAATGCAAAATCAAGTCATGAACGTCTGCCATTTTCGCTGCATTAACCACTTTTTCAGGGTCAATTTCACCAAAACGCGCGATGTTTTCGCTGATTGTGCCTTCAAATAATTCGATGTCTTGTGGCAGATAACCAATGTGAGGACCTAAGTCATTACGATCCCATGTGAAAACGTCTGCACCATCCAAACGAATTTTTCCTTGATTGCAAGGCCAAATGCCAAGTAAAGCCCGCGCAAAAGTTGATTTTCCCGCGCCGCTAGGACCAATGACACCAACGACATCACCTTTGCTAATAGTTAAAGTTAAGCCTTTTAAAACGGCCGATTTCGCACCTGGTGGGGCAACAACCGCTGATTCAAATTGGAAAGTACCTTCTGGGGCAGGCAATGTCATACGTTCTGGGTCGGCTGGAATTTGTAGCAACATTTCGTTTAAACGTGAATACTGACCACGAGCAGCAATAAAGCCTTTCCAAGAACCAATGACGATGTCGATAGGTGCTAACGCTCTACCTAATAAAACTGAACCACCAATCATTAAGCCTGAGGTGATTTCGTTTTCGATAACCAAATAAGCACCGATGGCAAGAATGAGAGACTGTGAAGATAAACGAATCAATTTTGACGTTGCACTAATTAAACCTGCGCGAGAACTGGCCGTTGCTTGTAAAACTAGAACTTGGTTTGTACCTTTTAACCAACGTTTTTGAATGTTATTTAACATCCCCATTGATTCAATAACTTCGGCGTTACGAAGATTTTTATTCACTAAACCACGTCCAGCCATCGCCAAATTATTGGCTTCCCCAAGCATTTTGCTAGTCGCTTTTTCTTGAACAATGGCAACGATGATAAGCAAAATCGCGGTAAACACAGCCATCCAGCCGTACATTGAATGAAAAACAAACATCAATGCAATGTAGATTGGCAACCAAGGCGCATCGAAAAAAGCAAATAAACCGTTACCTGTCATGAATTGACGCAAGGCGGTTAAATCGTCGAGTGGTTGTGAAGAGGCGCGTTGACCACCTGTGTAAAGTGCTTGTTTATAAGCAACTTTAAATAAGCGTTCATTTAACAATGTTTCAAGGCGCGTACTCACGCGAACAAGAATTTGTGATCGAACCCATTCAAGCGTTCCCATGGTGACAAACAAAATCATCATGATTAGTGTCAGCATTACCAGCGTTGTATGGTTGCCCGTCGGTACAACACGATCGTAAAGTTGCAACATATAAATCGTTGGAACAAGTTGCAAAATGTTAATCACCAAACTAAAACCCGCCGCAGAAATAAATGCGCCTTTGCATAATTTTAGAGCTTCTTCTAAATCAGATTTCTTGAGTGTTTTCATGTGTAAAAAGTTAGAATTTACTTATAATTGTTGTCATTATGGCATATTTTATAAGGACTTTCTATAAAAGAGGGTGCTTAGAAAATGACCGCATCGTTATCAATAATGGAGTGTGTTGCTGTTAAAACAAGGGCATTATTTAGAAAGCTAAAACCGACAGGATTACTCACTTCAAATGAAAAGGTTTCATCCATCTCAGCAATTTTGTCACCTAAAATCGTAACGGGAATTGCAATATGGTTTTGCCCAGCGTGTAAAACGATTTGTCCTTGCGTTGCAAGATAATCTATTCCAGCAATCGCCGTGCCATCAACTGTGCGAAAATCAAACGAAATGTCATGTGTGAGCGGTTCGCTAAATGACGCTAAAAAATAATTCACCACGCTGCCAAAATTGGGTTCTGGTACATTTTTCATAACTTCGGATGCCAACGTAGGTGCGTTATAAACTGGATTCCCTCGTGTTATAAAATCAATCCAATCGGCATGCGTTGAAACGCGCGTGTCTGAGCCTAATTCACCAATTGACGAATCTATGACGCTATTTATGTCTGACAAATCGGAGCGGAAAATGAAACTCCCCACACCTGCAATTTTATTATCGATAAATGTGCCGCCACCTGATAAACCCGCTTGTGACATCGTTTCTTCATTGCCTAAACCTAAATTGGGTAAATTTAAAAGTTGCCCAATTGCGTCGTGTTGCGATGTGCCGTCATCGTAGTCGTAAAGCAGTTGCGAACCTGTTTCAACGCGCGTTCCAAAAGCAGCGTTAATTTTGTCAGTTAGCGCGTCGTAAGTGTTTTTTCCTGACACCAAACCGTTGTCAGAAAAACCGACGCGCGTGAAAGTTTGTCCGATTTCGTTTTTGTTGCGGTAAATTTCGTAACCAGCGGTTTGTGTCAATGGCTGCGTGAGTTTGATTAACGCTAAATCGTGGTTGTAATCGGCGGGATTATTATCCCAAAGTGGATGCGTAAAAATTTGTTCAACCGCGCCAACACTTTGACCATTTGTATTGATAACGTGAACGTTTGACACTGACGGATTGTCAGAAAATAAATGCGCGGCAGTCAGAATATATTGTCCACCAGCAAGCAAAACGCCCGAACCGTAAGAGCGTTTGTCGCCAACTTGCTCGGTAATTTTAAAAACACCGTCGAAAAACGGTTGCCCCGAATAAACCTTTGTCAGCATTTTATTTAGTTTTTAATGCTTCACTTTCAAACACCACGCCCGTCCAACCATTTTGAATAAATTGACGAATGTTTTGATGGTCACTTGCATCAGGATTCTGCAACACGTCAATGCGGTAATAATCGCCAAATAATGACAATGTTTCGCTTTCGTTTAACTGATTCAATTTCGCAAACGCAAAAATTTTGCATGATCCTTCATTTTGTCCCGCTGCATTTTCAACGTTCCCATTACGAAATGCGGTTGGTGTGTAAATGTAATTTTCAGTAATGACGGCAATTGTGTCAGCAAAATTAACAGGTTCGCCCGCTTTTACTTTTGTTAAAAAATCATTCAATAACATAGAAAACCTCTTAACGTAATAAACCAGAAACTGCTTTAAAATCAGGATGTGCTGCGTCACGCAACCATTCAAATAACACGGATTCGTAATTGGTGATAATCACATTTTGTGTTTGTAAACGTTGCAACGCATAGAATTTATGTTCGGCTTTGCGTGAACAAATCGCATCTTCGACAACGTGAACTTGATAATCGTGTGCGGCTAAATCTAAAGCGGTTTGCAAAACGCAAACGTGTGCCTCTTGTCCGACTAAAATGATTTGTTTGCGTTTAGTTTGTTCTAGCGCAGGCATAAAACCGCTTGCGCCGTAACAAGAAAATGACGTTTTTTCAAAAATTGGCGCGTTATTAGGCAATGCGTCTTGCACTGATTTTTCAGTCGCACCTAAACCTTGCGGATATTGCTCGGTAACTAAAACGGGAATGGTTAATTTTTGTGCCGCTTCGAGCAAACTAATCGTATTTTCGTGCATGGCTTGCGCGTCATTTTCTGGCATAACAGCGGATAAATTACCTTGCATATCAACGATAACTAACACGCTGTCTAAATTTTTCAAAAGGGTAGGGTGAGTATTCATAAATTCTCCAACATTTGGTTACAAAAAAACCGCCCGTCATTTTGCATTCGGGGCGGTTTTGGATTTTGTTAATTCTTACGCTTTAACAGTTTCAATGATTTTGTTGAATGCGTCGATACGCGCTTTGCCTGTGTTGACTAAATCAACCGCAATTTCGATGAGTAAATCTGTCAAGCCTGGAATTTTATAAACTTGCAAACCTAAATAAGCTACCGCTGGCACAGCGATAATTGCACCGATAATGCCGCCTAAACCAACAATTGATAACACTTTAATGAGCATCACAATTGCATCGAGTGGCAATAAAATGAGCGCGAAAGTGTAAGCAAGCACCATGAAGGTGAATAAAACGAAAATAACAAATTGAAACAATCGGATTAAAGCGACGTTAACTTTGACTTTGTTCATGTGATTTAAATTTTCCTAATTTGGGCAGTGAAGCGTTTTTATTATTGTGTGAAAAATCGCCTCACGGCGACTTTTGTGTGCTAAGTTTAATTCATTTCACCTTTAAATGGTATAACGCCGAAATATCACAATCGCTAAAACCTTCTGCAATTAACTTTTCATAATCTAAACGTGTTTGTGTGGTGAGTGGTAAATTTATGCCTGCTTTTTCACCCATTTGTTCACAGATTTTCAAATCTTTGTGATGCAGCGCAAGTTTAAAACCCGCAGGATACAAACCTTGCGTCATGCTCACACCGCGATGTTGTAAAAACCAATTTCCCGCCGCACCACCTGAAATGACATCAATAATTTTTTCCATCGGTAAACTTTGCGTTTTGGCGAACGCTAACGCTTCCGTTACAGCTTGATTGATTCCCGCTGCCATAATTTGGTTCACGGCTTTCGTTGCTTGACCGCTGCCTGTTTCGCCGATGTGAACAATGCGATTTGCCATTGTTTCTAAAACTGGACGTACTTTTTCTAAAACAACTCCATCACCACCAACCATCATGGCAAGCGTGCCATTTTTTGCGCCTTCCACACCACCTGAAACAGGCGCATCGAGAAAATCAACATCTTTGCATGCCAATATCGCGGCAGCTTGTCTTGCCGTGTGAGAACTTACCGTAGACATATCGACAACAATGGTATTTGGCAAAACGGTTCGACTAATTGCTTTAATGACTTCTAAAACATCTTCGTCACGCGAAACACACAAACAAATAACGTTCACTTGCGTGGCAAGTTCTTCAATTGAAAGCGCGGACGAAACGTTTAATTCTTGCGCGAGTGATTGTGATTTTTCGATGGTTCGATTGTAAATAACGGTTAAAAAATCGGCTTTGGCTAAATTTTTTGCCATGCCAACACCCATTGCCCCTAAACCAATCATGCCGACTTTAAACATTGTTTCTCCTAAAATTTTGTGTGAATTGAAATTAAATATAAAACAAAAACCAAGAATTCAGTTGTCATCATGGTGTTATTGGGCAATAATACTCTGGTCTTCAGCCAATCGGCTGACATCATTATGGTAGTTGTATCGGTTCTCTCGCAACGATACGCTGTGAACCCCGCCAGGTACGGAAGTAAGCAACGGTAACAGCAGATTCGTGTGCCGAGATGTAGCTGGTACAATTACCACCCAAAACTCCCCCAAATACGAATATCCCGTCATGAATTATCAGGTTTTAGCTCGAAAGTGGCGACCGCATAATTTCACAGAAGTCGTCGGACAAGCTCACGTTATCACGTCACTCACCAACGCATTAAAACACCAACGTCTGCACCAAGCCTATTTATTTACAGGCACGCGCGGCGTAGGAAAAACCACGTTGGCGCGAATTTTAGCCAAAGCGATGAACTGTGAAAACCTTCAAGATTTTAATCCCTGTGGACAATGTGACATTTGCCGCGCTGTCGATGAAGGTCGTTTTTTAGATTTAATCGAAGTCGATGCCGCCTCGCGCACCAAAGTCGAAGATACGCGCGATTTGCTCGATAACGCACAGTACGCGCCAAATCAAGGTCGTTACAAAGTTTATCTTATCGACGAAGTTCACATGCTTTCAGGGCATAGTTTCAACGCGCTGCTCAAAACCCTTGAAGAACCGCCACCGCACGTTAAATTCCTACTCGCAACGACTGACCCGCACAAAATTCCCGTTACGGTTTTATCACGTTGTTTGCAGCTGAATTTAAAACGCCTTTTGCCGAGTGAAATTTTTACGCAAATGGGTTTTATTTTGGGACAAGAAGGCATTGCGTTTGAACCCGATGCGCTAAAACTGATTTCCCGCGCGGCGGATGGCAGTATGCGTGATGCGTTGAGTTTACTCGATCAAGCGATTGTGTACGGAAATGGCGCGGTCAGTAACGACGAAGTTCATGCCATGCTGGGTTCGATTGCACAGCAACCTGTCGAGTCAATTTTACACGCTTTGGCGAAAGCCGACGCGCCTGCGATTTTGAATCAAATTGATGATTTAAGTCAGCTCAGTCCAGATTTCAGTGATTTGTTGCAACAGCTTTTGCAATTTTTGCATCGTGTTGCATTGGTTCAACACGTTCCGACGACGCTGACGCATGATTTAGATGCTGAAATTGTCGCGCATTTGGCGCAAACGATGTCGCCAGAAGATGTGCAGCTTTATTATCAAATTGGCTTGCTTGGACAAAAAGATTTAGAACTTGCACCCGATCCACGCAGCGGTTTTGAAATGGTGATGCTCAGAATGCTCACGTTTCGCCCCGTCCAAATTGGCAACGCACAACCTGTTCAAGTTCAACAACCTGCACCGCAAATTCAAGCGCGTCCGCAAGTCCAAATTTCACCACCGCAAGTTGCACCGATTCAACCATTACAATCTGCGCCGCAAGTTTCAAACGCGCCAACTTTTTCGGATAATTGGGAAACGATTTTAGCGAATTTAAATGTTGGGCGATTTGTCAAAGAATTTGCCAAGCATTGCGTTTTAGAATCGCTTGATGATTCGGAATGTCGTTTGAATTTAGATCCTGAAAAAGCGAATTTGCTTGATGGCGATGTCACGGCAAAAATTGAAACTGCGTTGCGAGAAATGTTTAGCAAACCGCTAAAATTAACGATTGATGTAAAAGCGTTGGCAACGCACACGCCCGCGCAACAAATTATTCAAGCGCAAGAACATCGACAACAAGCTGCCGTTGAGGCAATTTATCAAGATCCGAATGTGGCGTATTTGCAAAGTCATTTCGACGCGCAGGTTTTGCCCGAAACGATTGAACCGTTTTAATTTTCAAAAATTAGGAGAAAAACACATGAAAAACGCATTAGGTAATTTGATGCAACAAGCTCAAAAAATGCAAGATGATTTAAAAGCCGTGCAAGACGAATTGGCGTTAATGCAAGTCACGGGCGAATCAGGTGGTGGTTTGGTTAGTATTGTCATGACAGGCAAACGTGAAGCACGAAAAGTGACTATCGATCCGTCACTCGTTGGCGAAGATAAAGATATGCTCGAAGATTTAGTCGCTGCTGCAATCAACGATGCCGTTCACAAAGCTGACAAAATGAAAAAGGAAAAAATGGCGAGTGTCACGGCGGGGATTCCGCTTCCAGCAGGTTTTAGTTTGCCGTTTTAATTTCGGAGTAAATTATGAGTGATTGTTTATTTTGTAAAATGGCAAAGGGTGAAATCACGCCGAGCATCGTGTTCGAAGATGACGACATTTTGGCGTTCAACGATATTGCGCCACAAGCCCCGATTCATATTTTAATTATTCCGAAAAAACACATTTCAACTTTGAATGAGACTGACGATACATTATTGTTAGGTAAGCTCATGCAAACCGCTACGCAACTTGCTAAAAAATTAGGCGTTGCTGACGCGGGTTATCGCACTGTTATCAATTGCAATGAGTCGGGTGGGCAAGCGGTCTATCATTTGCATATTCATTTATTAGCTGGGCGACAAATGCTCTGGCCACCAGGTTAAAAATTTAGATTTCAATTTCCAAAAGCAGACGAGACAAAATTATGTATAACAAAAAAGTATTATCAGCCGCCATTTTGTTAATTTTGGTGAAGTCTGCATTAGGAATTGAAGTGGAACCTAATAATGATTCGAGTAAAGCAAATCCATTAGGAACTGAAAACGTTGGGCAACTTAGCAGCGGTGGCGATGTTGATTTTTTTTCGATTACGAATAGCTGTGTTAAATACACTGCAGATGATGAAAAAACCGATACGTCTAAAGTAATAAAAGCAGGCGATTGTGCAAAATATACTGCTGACGATTTGAATGCTGTTCCGCCTCAGAAAAAAGGTGAAATTAAATACCGCTCAGAAATATCACTTGCATTTTCGTGTAATAGTCGAGCTGCAGTAGGTAAAGGTGGGTGGTATTTAGGACTTTTTGATTCAAACGGAGTTTTACAAAATACTTATCAGGTACAACCCAGTGATTGCATGGTTGGTGCGTCAGGTTCGCAAGGTCCTTACAGTTTCACGTTTTCAACTTTATTGGGGGATAACACGCTAAAACCTGACGCAAAGTACTATTTGTCTGTGGTAGGCGATTGCCATGTGCCAATTTATACTATTCCTCAAAGTTCAAATCCAGTAATCGGATTAAATACGTTTGTACAATCGACATCCGCAACAAAAGCCAACATTGATGCTGCAAAAGCTGAAATCGCCAAGGCACAGCCTTTTCTTGATTTTGCTATAAAAGCATTAAATGATGCTAATTTTTCGGTGATTGGTTCAAACGCTAGTATTGCTCAAGCTAGTGATGCACTTTTGGCTGCAATGGATATTGCAAATAAAGCAGAAACAGATTTAGCTGCTGGCATTACAACGGCTGTTACAACAATTAACGCGGTGAGTTCGACTGCAAAAGCTGTTGGAATTATGGCTGATGCGATGCTAATTTCTCTCCAGCGGCATCAGTTATTTAATGATGCTGATACAGCAACGAAAATTGCTGCTGCAAATATTACTGCCGAATTAGCAAAACTAGCTCCAAGCGATACAGAAGTCGCACGATTAAAAACGATTAAAACGAATGCTGATGATACAAAAAACGCCGCTGCAACCGACGATTCCGATGCAAAGACAAAACTCGGCGAAGCAAATAAGGCATTAGTTGATGCGGTTACTGTTTTAAACACAACTGTGAATGCAGATATTGCCGCCGCAAATGCCGCAACGGCAGCTGGAAGTCGAGCAAATAACGGTTGTTCTACCAGTAATAACGCAACTTATACGATACGAGATGCCGTTGTAACTCGACCTTATGAAGATATTTCGCATAGTTCAAAACTTAATCAATTTGACTCTTTTAATGTCGCGACTGGTAATACAGGAAATGAGTCAGATTTTGATTTTTTTCAAATAAATGGAACAACAGGCAAAGACATTTCGTTGAGTTTCTCTTGTAAACAAAATACTGCTCAAGGCAGTAGCTCTGGTTGGGTTGCTTCTGTGTGGAAACACGCGCAACCAGATATTTTGGTATCTAATCATCAGATTTCACCAACAGATTGCTCATCAACAACGCCTTTCTCAATTCAAATTAAATCACCCGATACGTCCACTTATTATTTGGGTGTTCAAGCATCTTGTATTTTACCGCCCAAAGATACAACTTCATTGTTGGAGTATTATAAAGACTCTACGGGAGCAGGCATTGCATGTTTGCCAAATACCGCAGATTTCACGATTCAGAAAAATACGATTAGTGTTGGTTCTAAAACCGATTTTACCAACACTGTAGCATTGGGTAATGAGCAAACTGGACACATCGATTCTGTGAATAAGCAAATTGTTTATAGCGTTGAAAGTGATGGGGAAAATGATATTCCATTGATTTTTTCTTGTTCACCTATGGCAATCCGACAAGCTGAGAATTGGTCGATAAGTATTTATAACGATGCAAGAAGTTTAGTAACTTCAATGCCAAGCAATCCAATATCAATCAATGGCTCTGATTGTGGCTCAGGATTTACTGGTGATAAAGGTGGGAAAAAATTGACATTGCCTCACGATTCCGCGACTTATTATCTTGCTGTTAAATCGACCTGTACAACAGCCGATTGTGCTGTAGATACATCGAACTACAACATTGCGCGAGATGTAATCAAAACTTACACAGGTGTTTTAGCTTCGGCGAAAACGGTTACCACAAAAACAGCAAACTTTAAGCTCACGAAATGCGGCGCAAATACAAATGCAACTATTGCAATTAAAGCTGAAAACGTAAATTTGAGTAAAAAATTAACACCTGTCAGAGTTCAAATTGGTGGTGTGGCTTGCCAAACAAGCGACCCGATTATTGCAAATTCACTGTCTGGAACAATTGAGAGTTCAAGCACAATTTTGGATTCTACGGTAATCGCTAAAGACACTGTATCTGCGGTACTCAGTGGTTGTGGTGTAGCAAAAGGAAAAGTGACATTGACTGGTTCAGGCTTAGATTTAGTAAATTTGAATCCTGAAAACAGACCTGATTCTGTCTCAATTCCGATAAAAGTCGATTTCGGTGATTTTCATTGCGGGGGGACTGATACATTTTATATAAATGAAAATCAAACAGGTGATCTAGTTTATACGAACACAGCATCTGTTGTTCCAACGCCTGTACCTGTAACTGTTCCAACACCTGTATCGCCGCCGCGAGGAACATTTGACCCAAATTGGCTAACCACAAAAATAAATCTGGGTGCAACGTTGCAAACGGGACAAATCAACGACGTAACCGACTCGAAAGTTTATAAAGTCGATACAGGAACCGAAAACGCGAATTTAACGTTTAGCTGTAATAATTCAATGCGTTATCAAAATGACTGGGAACTGTTTATTTATGACAGTGCAAAAACCTTGAAATCGACCACGATAATTAACGGCAGTTCGTGTGCAATGGGGCAAAGTGGTGACACAGGGGCTTATGCTATTTCGCTCACCAAAGATTCTCCAACGTATTATTTGGTGGTGACATCTGCGTGCGACGACGCTAGTGATAAAACCTGTGTTGATAAATCACAATATCAGCTCAAACGAATAACCGCTACGCAAGCTGCAACAAATGCCGCGACAAAACCGTGTTTTGGTACAAATTGCGCGGCAGTGACAACGCCTGTGAAACCATTTTTTAAATGATAGATATGAAACGAATTTTAGTTTTTGGTTATAGCGTGATGTCGCTTGAGGCAATGAGTCGTTTGCCACGCGAGGAATGCAGCATTTTATTTATTGCCGCAGATGAAACCGAAGCCGCAATCGTTGCAGAAAAAGGCTTTGAAACGCGCGTACTCGATTTTAAAAATGATGAAGATTTAATTTCTGTTGGTATCGGTACAAGTGTTGATATTATTTTTTGTTTTTATCCGAAAGATTTTGATAATGTGTTTTTGACGATTTCAGCACGCGCGTTGGATAGAAGTTTGACGATTATTGCAATTGTTGATGACAGTGAATCAGAAGAAAAATTGCTTGCTGCTGGCGCAAATAAAATCATTGATCCGTATGAAATTTGTGGACGAAAAGTGCATGAAATGCTGACTAAACCTGAAATTAGTAATGTGCTTGACCACACGGTTTTTGGGCGACATGATTTAAAAATTGCTGAAATTGAAATTCCGTTGGAATCTTATTTGGAAGGTGTGCGAGTTAGCGAATTGAATTTAAAAAGTGAAAAATACAATTTAATTTTGATTGGAGTTGTTGACCGTGAACTTGGCGACCAGCTACATTTTACCAATGGTGAAACAGACCATGTACTCAATGCAGGCGATGTACTCGTTGTCATGGGACCGAGTCGGGGCTGCCGATTATTTAGAAACGAGGTGGAATATCAATGGACATAATGACAACGCTTAAAATTATCAAACCACGTTTTTGGTTTTTACTTGGCAGTTTGGGATGCGTATTTTTACTGAGCATGGGTGCGTATTTTCAATTTAATCAAGGCTTAGAACCCTGTCCGCTGTGTATTTCACAACGCATAGCGATTTTTTTAACGGGCTTAGTTTTCATGGTTGCCGTCGTCCATAATCCCAAAGAACAAAAAGGCATTAACCGTTACGCGATTTTTGGCGCATTAACCGCATTAGGTGGCGCGTCAATTTCCACTCGTCATGTTTGGATTCAACATTTGCCACCTGATCAAGTTCCTGAATGCAAACCTGCTTTGGAATACATGCTGCAAAATTTCCCGTTGATTGAAACGGTAAAATTGATGCTTTCAGGCACAGGCGATTGCGCGAAAGTTGATTGGACGATGCTTGGTTTTTCAATGCCTGCGTGGACACTGGTTGCTTTTTTAATGCTTGCGAGTTTGAGTATTTTACAAATTTGGAATCATGATTAACCCTCAGATTCTCAAAGTCGCTATTCCCGCTGTTCCTTTTTTTCAATTATTTGAATATCTCGCGCCAGAAAATGGCGACAATCTGCAAGCGGGAATTCGCCTCGAAGTCCCGTTTGGCAAAACCTCAAAAGTAGCATTTTTACTCGCCATCAGTTCTGAAAGCGATTTCCCGATTGAAAAATTAAAACCAATTACGCGCGTAATTGATGACGCGCCATTGCTTGCTGAAATTGATTTGAAATTGCTGCATTGGGTGGCAAGTTATTATCATCATCCAATTGGCGAAGTAATGAGTGCAGCATTTCCTGTGGCATTGCGACAAGGCAAAGAAGCGGTCATTAAAAAACTTCCTAAATCCCCCGAAACCGAAATCAAAACGACGCAACTTATTTGCAACGAAGGTCAACAAAACGCCATTGATGCCGTTACTGCGTCGCTCGATGAGTTCAAGGTTTTTTTGCTAGATGGTGTAACGGGCAGCGGTAAAACTGAAGTGTATATGCAACTAATTCAAACGGTTTTGAATCGAGGTCAGCAGGTTTTAGTTCTTGTGCCAGAAATTACGTTAACGCCACAATTGCAACAGCGTTTTCAAGCCCGATTCAGCACACACATTGCAATTTCACATTCTAAAATCACTGACTTGCAACGTAAAAATGCGTGGTTGCTCATGCAAAGTGGCGCGTGTTCGTTATTACTCGGCACACGTTCTGCGTTGTTCACGCCATTGCCAAATATCGGACTAATCATCCTCGACGAAGAACACGACAGCTCGTTTAAACAACAAGAAGGTTTTCGTTTTTCAGCGCGTGACGTTGCCGTGATGCGGGGAAAATTGGCAAATGTGCCTGTGGTTTTAGGTTCCGCTACGCCGTCGCTCGAAAGTTTGTACAACGTTTTTTTAGAACGTTATCAACATTTGCCATTGCCTGAAAGGGCAGGAAATGCGTTGCCGCCGTTGGTGCAAATTCTCGATATTCGCCAACAAAAATTGCAAGCAGGTTTGTCGGAGCGTTTGATTACTGAAATTCGCGCCGTGCTGGAAAAAAATGAACAAGTTTTGCTGTTTTTAAATCGACGGGGTTTTGCGCCGACGTTGATATGTCATGGTTGTGGTTGGGTAGCGAGATGCGTGCATTGCGACGCAAATTTGGTGATTCATCGTCATAAAAATTTACTCCGTTGTCATCATTGCGGCACAGAACATCGGTTAATTTCGCGCTGTCCTTCGTGTCAATCGTCAGAACTCGCTTCGCTTGGACAAGGTACGGAACGTTTAGAATTCGCACTTTCTGAGATTTTTTCAAACAAAACGATTTTGCGTTTGGATTACGATTCGACGCAAAAAAAAGGGGCATTGGAAGATTTTTTAACGCAAATTCACGCAGGCGAAGTCGATATTATTTTAGGGACACAAATGCTCGCAAAAGGGCATCATTTCCCGAATGTCACGCTGGTAGCAATTTTGGATGTGGATAGCGGTTTGTTTAGCACCGATTTTCATTCGGGTGAAAAATTGGCGCAGTTAATTGTGCAAGTTTCAGGTCGAGCGGGACGTGAACAAAAACGCGGCAAAGTGTTATTACAAACGCATCAGCCGAATCATCCGCTTTTGAATGAATTATTGCGTGAAGGGTACGCAAAATTTGCTCAATCCGAATTGCTCGCACGAGAAGCGGCAATGTTGCCACCGTTTAGTTATCAAGCGTTGCTTCGCGCTCACGCTGAAAAAGAGGAAACGCCGCAGCAATTTTTAGAATCCGTTGCTGAATTAGCGCGAAATTTAAATGTACAAAACGTAGAAATTTTGGGTTCGATTCCTGCCCCAATGGCGAGACGCGCGGGGCAGTATCGTTTTCAACTTTTGTTTCAACATTCCAATCGCGCTGCGTTGCAGCAGCTTTTAAAGCAACTTGTGCCACAAATTTCGATGTTGAAACTAGCAAACAAAGTGCGCTGGTCGATCGATGTCGATCCTGTGGATTTGTATTGATTTACGCGCCAAATGACAAATCTAAAAGCGCATTATCTAATTTGCCTGCGCGGAATGATTTACCTGATTCAACCGCTGTAACAATCACGTTTGCAGGACTAAATAACATCGCGTCGATTTTGAAAAAATCGTATTCGTAGGCTTTGAAAATATCCGCAAACGGTTTGCCATAATCTTTTGACGTTGAGCTGGGTAATTCTTTGGCTAATTTTTCAGCCGCTTCGTCGCTGCCTTTGACAAATAAATGCACTTG
>JAQTXN010000118.1 GCA_028688755.1 Methylococcales bacterium
TAGCATTGCAAGAAGAATTACATGAAGCAACGTTGACACTCGATACCGAAGCAATCGATGCCGTTATTGTGAAAATTCGCGCTCTCGAACCTGAAATGGCGGACAGTTTAGAGGCATTAGCAAAAGGTTATCAGTTTGAGCAAATTACACAGCTTTGTTTAAACGATAAAAAATAAAACCGTTGAAATTCCTTTCACACATTTTTAGAAACAAATCATATTTCATCATGCAAGTTTATTTAGGTTTAGGCAGTAATTTAGAATCTCCCGTTGAGCAATTACGCGCTGCACGCGCCGCGATTGCAGCGGTGAATGGAATTTCAGAAACGGGTTTTTCGAGTTTGTACCGTAGTCCGCCGATGGGTGGAAAAGAGCAGCCCGATTACGTCAATGCCGTGATGGCAATTGAAACGGAATTATCGCCGTTGGAATTATTGACCGTCACGCAAAGGATTGAAAATGAACAGGGTCGTGTTCGCTCAGAACGCTGGGGCGCACGCACATTAGATATTGATATTTTGCTTTTTGGTGACGAAGTGTTGAATTTGCCTGATTTAATCGTGCCACATTACGGCATGGCAGGACGCGCTTTTGTGCTGTATCCCTTATTTGAAATTGCCCCTGACTTAGAAATTCCAACGCACGGAAAACTTGCCGATTTGGTTTCTCGTTGTCCTTTAGATGGTTTAGAGCGTTTGTCTGATGTCGCATAATTATTTAAGTTCAAACACAATGAAAACGCTGACCCATTTGGATTTGCTTACCATGAAACAGCGCGGTGAAAAAATCGCTTGTTTAACGGCTTACGATGCAAGTTTTAGTGGATTGATTGATGCGGCGGGGTGTGAGGTCATTTTAGTCGGTGATTCGCTGGGCATGGTAATTCAAGGAAATTCGACCACGTTGCCTGTAAAAGTTGACGACATGATTTACCACACCCGTTGCGTGACAAAAACAAGCAAATGCGCGTTGGTGATTGCAGATTTACCGTTTATGACTTATGCCACGCCTGAATTCGCGGCACAAAATGCAGTGCGGTTGATTCAAGATGGTGGCGCACAAATGGTGAAATTAGAAGGCGCAAAAATTGATGTCATTGAATTTTTAACGACGCAAGGGATTTGTGTTTGTGGGCATTTGGGCTTATTGCCGCAATTTATTCATCAACTTGGCGGCTATAAAGTACAAGGAAAATTAGCGCAAGCGGCTGAAAAATTACTTGCTGATGCGTTGGCGGTGCAAAATGCAGGCGCAACATTGTTGATTTTGGAATGCGTACCTGCTGATTTAGCACGGAAAATTACTGAAAGTTTGACAATTCCCGTTATTGGAATTGGCGCAGGAAATGGCTGCGACGGGCAGGTGTTAGTTGTCTACGATATGCTCGGCATCAGTACGGGAAAACGCCCGCGTTTTTCAAAAGATTTTTTAAGTGACACAAACTCAATCGAATCTGCCTTAAAAAATTATGTTCAAGCCGTTAAAAGTGGCGAATTTCCAACGGTACAACACAGTTTTTAATTTGTCAGCAACGGATTTAAAGCTGCTTCTAATTCTTTTGCTGACAGTTCCCCTGAATGGCGATAAACAACGATTCCTTCACGATTAGTCACAACCGTGTAAGGAATTGCGCTAATGATATTTCCCAATTTCTTTGCCAGTTGAAAGCCTTCAAAATCTCCTGAAATTAGCAGAGGATAATTTACCGCATTTTTTTGTTGGAACGTTTTGACGGCTTCAACATCATCGAGTGCAATGCCCACAAATTGTAATTTTTCGCCATATTGCGATTGTAAATTCATAAACGCGGGAATTTCTTTTAAACACGAAGGACACCACGTTGCCCAAAAATTCACCACAAGAACTTTACCTTGCCATTGCGTGACGCTTTGCGCGGCACCGTTCAAATCAGGGAAAGAAAACGTCGGCAATGGCATAGGTTGTTGTTCGAGTTGCCATTGATTAAACATTCGCGTCCCAATGCCTGCGGTTAAAGCGAGTAGAGCAATCACAAAAATAATTTGCAGCGTTTTCATTGTTCGTTTTTGTTTGAATGGTAAATTGACGAGGTTATTGCCTTGTCACAAGGATTAAATAGACTTAGATTATCATGAAATACGCCCTCTTTTTTGAGTAAAAACAACTATGACAACTCTTGCAGAAGAAATAAATTTAAAAAATCCAGAGCTTTACATTAACCGCGAACTGAGTTTGCTCGAATTTAACAAACGGGTTTTAGCGCAAGCCAAAGATGAAACCGTGCCGCTGCTCGAACGTTTAAATTATTTGTGCATTTCGTGTTCAAATTTGGATGAGTTTTTTGAAGTTCGCGTGGCGAGTGTGATTGAAATGGTCGCCATCGATCCACACACACGCGGTGCGGATGGTTTAACGCCAAAAGAACAGTTGGATTTAATTTCGATTCAAGCAAGAGAACTTGTTAATGACCAATACGACACGCTTAACAACATTTTGCTGCCTGCATTAAAAAAAGAAAATATCCATTTCGTTCGCCGTCATGAATGGACGGAATCGCAGCGTAAATGGCTTGAAGGTTATTTTAATGAAGAAATTTTGCCACTTTTAACACCTGTTGGCTTAGATTCAGCGCATCCGTTTCCGCGTATTTTGAACAAAAGCTTAAATTTTATTATTTCACTCACAGGCAAAGATGCGTTTGGACGAAATAGCGGTCGCGCGGTGTTGCAAGCTCCACGGTCATTGCCACGCATTATCAAATTACCTAGCGCAGAAACGGGTAGCGGCGAAAATGATTTTGTCTTTTTATCATCGATTATTCATGGTTTTATTGACCAGCTTTTTCACGGCATGAATGTGAAAGGTTGCTATCAATTTCGCGTCACGCGTAACAGCGATTTTTTTGTTGACGATGATGCCATTGATGATTTATTGCTTGCCGTTGAAGGTGAGCTTGCTATGCGAAATTATGGCGATGAAGTCCGCTTAGAAATTGATGCAAATTGCCCTGATGAAACGGTTGATTTTTTAGTTGCACGTTTTGGCATGACAAGGGAGCGGTTATTTTTAGTCAATGGACCTGTGAATTTGAGTCGTGTGCAAGAGATTAACGCGCTCATTTTGGATAGACCTGATTTAAAGTTCGTGCCGTTTAAGCCTATCGTTCCCGCAAACTTAACACGGCAAAAAGATATTTTTGCGGCGATTCGTAAAAACGATATTTTACTGCATCAACCTTTTGAATCCTTTGCACCCGTGATTGATTTTTTGCGTCAAGCCTCCGTTGATCCTGATGTGCTGGCGATTAAACAAACGCTTTATCGCACAGGTTCAGATTCGCCGATTGTGAATGCGTTAGTCAAAGCGGCGCGTAATGGCAAAGTTGTAACGGTGGTCATTGAACTTCGTGCGCGTTTTGATGAAAAAGCAAATATCGATTTAGCGTCAAAATTGCAAGAGGCAGCGGTTCACGTTGTTTATGGGGTTGTTGGCTATAAAACGCACGCCAAAATGTGTCTAGTGTTGCGCCGCGAAGGTAAACAAATTCGCAACTACGTTCATTTAGGCACAGGAAATTACCACCCCAAAACCGCCTTTTTTTATACGGATTACGGGCTTTTTTCGAGCGACAAAGAATTGGGCGAAGATGTACGGCGCGTGTTCACGCAATTAACCAGTTTGGGCAAAGTGACCAAACTGAATAAATTGCTGCAATCACCGTTCACGTTGCATAGTGGTTTGATGGAAAAAATTGAGCGTGAAATTCGGCATGCGAAAGCAGGTAAGACTGCAAAAATTACCATTCAAGTTAATGCTGTCGTTGAACCGCAAGCGATTCAAGCCCTTTATCGCGCCTCTCAAGCAGGTGTGAAAGTGCAAATGATTGTGCGCGGTATGTGTTGTTTGCGCCCAGGAATTAAAGGCGTTTCAGAAAATATCGAAGTTCGCGCGATTGTTGGACGGTTTTTAGAGCATTCGCGGATTTATGCGTTTGAAAATGATGGTAATCAAGAGGTTTATGCGTCGAGTGCCGATTTGATGAATCGTAATATGTTCAAACGGGTTGAAGTGTGTTTTCCAATTGAAAATAAAAAACTTGCGGGGCGTATTTTGCGAAATCTGGATTGGTATTTAAGTGACAATTCGCAAGCATGGTTGTTGCAGTCCGATGGGACTTATCTTCGCGCTCCGCGTGAAAAAGATGCGGCAATTATTCAAGCGCAAACGATGCTTTTACTAGACGCGCAATCGACGATTTAACGGAGTAAAAATGATGCACTATTTACGCGCAATGGGTGGAATTGTCGGGCGAGAATTAAGTCGATTTATAACGCAACGGGAACGATTTATTTCAGCGTTAGTGCGTCCGTTGGTTTGGTTATTTGTGTTTGCAGCGGGTTTTCGCGCTGCATTAGGACTTGCGATTACGCCGCCTTACGAAACGTATATTTTGTACGAAGTCTATATCACACCAGGTTTGATTGGCATGATTCAACTTTTTAACGGGATGCAAAGCTCGCTTTCGATGGTTTATGACCGCGAAATGGGCAGTATGCGAATTCTGCTTGTCAGCCCATTGCCGCGCTGGTTTTTATTGCTGAGTAAATTACTTGCAGGAACGGGGGTGTCGATTATTCAGGCGTATGTTTTTTTAGCCATTGCTTATGCTTACGATATTCGTCCGCCACTTGAAGGGTATTTGTGGGTGATTTTTCCGCTCATTTTATCGGGCTTGATGCTAGGGGCGTTGGGATTGTTGCTTTCGTCATTTATTAAGCAACTTGAAAATTTTGCGGGCGTGATGAATTTTGTGATTTTTCCACTATTTTTCATGTCTACCGCGTTATATCCCTTGTGGAAAATGCAAGAATCGAGTGAATTTTTATATTTGCTAGCGCAATACAATCCATTTTCACAAGCTGTCGAACTGATACGGTTTGCGCTTTATGGACAATCAAATTATTTCGCGCTGGCTTATACAGTTGGAGCATTCGTACTGTTTATGACAGCAGCGATTATTGGCTACAACCCGTCGAAAGGAATGATGACGCGCAAGGGTTAAGCAGGTAAAATGCGTTGGCTCTTAAATGGGCTTTAATAATAACAAATCAAAAACATAAAGTGAGGATACGACGATGAGTGAAGAAAATTTGAATGTCGAAACACCAGAAACGCAAACATCTGCACCTGAAGAAACTGCCCAAACCGAAACGGTTGCAGCTGCAACGGCGGCAGAGCCAAAAGAAAATGCGTTAGCGGGATTTTTAGGATTAAAAGACACTAATGCACCAGTTTTTTATGGGATTATTGGCGGTGTTGGCGCGATTGTTGTGACGTTGTTAGCATTAGGATTTGGCGGTAGTGATGAAATTTTGAAAAAAGCTGAATCGAAAGGTTTGGCTGCGGGACAAAAATATACGCTAAAAAGTCCAAATGTCGTTACGGATGGAGCGGAATTACCGACTATTCGTCTTGTTGCAACACCAGGCGCAATTGCTGCTTTCGATGACGATGAAAACAAAACCGAAGAATGCCGTAAATTCCCTGTAGGTACAAATGTCACTGTTTTGGATAAGCAAGAGCAAAGCAGCGTTACTTATGCAAAAGTTCAAATCGATGAAGGCAGTTGCAGTGGCACAATTGGTTGGGTGTTAGGTATCAATCTTTAAGATTTTTTATAAAAAAGGTTGACGAGTTAATAAAAAATATTTATCATACTCAAATCGTTTCAAACATTGAAACGCGGGAATAGCTCAGTGGTAGAGCACAACCTTGCCAAGGTTGGGGTCGCGAGTTCGAATCTCGTTTCCCGCTCCAAATTCTAAGCCGCGAATTTCGCGGCTTTTTTGTTTATCTTCTTTCGGTTGCGTAGCAAAGCGGTTATGCAGTGGCCTGCAAAGCCATCTAGAGCGGTTCGACTCCGCTCGCAACCTCCATTGCCGATGTAGCTCAGTTGGTAGAGCAACTGATTCGTAATCAGTAGGTCGCAGGTTCGACTCCCGTCATTGGCTCCATATTCCACAAGGCTTGTAGAGCATCTAAAAAATTTTCTTCTCACATTTTAAAAATGTCCCAGCTTTGTCCCATAACAAACCGCAACACATAACAACAAATTGTCATTGTTTTGCTTTTCTTTGGGCGTATAGTTTATGTACGTTGACATAAGCATTCATCAGCGAATTAGCTAATCGGAATTTTAAAATCGGCAATTGGCAACCGATTTAACTCTACCTTAATCAATTTCCAATTCGGCATAAATTGGCTCATCAAACTATGAAAACGGGCGTTATGCGAAGGTTCAAGCAAATGTGCTAATTCATGCACAACCACATATTCCAAACATTCGGGCGGTTTCTTTGCTAACTCCGAATTAAAACGCACGTTACCTTGCGTGTAATTACAACTACCCCAGCGCGTTTTCATTTTTTGTATAAAAAACTTTTTTACCTGTACCCCCATAATCGGTTGCCATTTCTCAAGTAGCGGTGGTAATGCTTTCTTGAGTTCCTGCCGCAACCATTCATCAATAACCGTTTGTTTATAATCTTGCGAAGATTCGGCACGAATATAAAGCAGTAGTTCACTGTGACCTAAAACGATTTTGGGTGGCGCATCGTGTTCAATTACTGTGAGTAAATACCGTCTCCCCCAAACGTAATGGTTTTCACGGTTGATACAATCGCGCGGTGTTTCGCGTTGTTTACTTTGGAATTTACTCTGTTTTTGTTTAATCCAGTCTAATTTTGAAATCAAAAAAGACCGCAACGTTTCTTGATTCATGTGCAAAGGTGCAGAAAGTTTGACCTGCCCATTTGGATAAACACTTAAATGAATGTTTTTAATTTTTTTATGTGTCACATCAATAACGATGCCATTTAATTTAATCGCGGTAATCATCAGTATTCAGATTGTTGTTTTAGGATGGCAAAAAGTTTGCTAATTCAGTAATTGGCTTTAGATATTCAGCATCGTTTGTGCTTGGTCAAAAAGGTGTTCAGCTGATTTGCAAATTTTTGAACATCGCGTGTATTTTGAGGAGCTAGACCACCTGTTTGAATGCCACTATGACGTAAAGTTTCCATAAAATCTCGGACATTCAAGCGTTCTTTGATATTTTCAAAACTGTAAAGCTCACCGCGTGGATTGATGGCGTGACCACCTTTTTCCAGAACCTCATTTGCAAGAGGAATATCAGCAGTAATCACTAAATCGCCGATTTTCAATTGTTTGATAATTTCATTATCTGCCACATCGAAACCTGATTGAACGCGCAACATCTTGATATAGCGCGATGGCGGAATCGGTAACGATTGATTCGCGACCAATGTTGTGAGCGTTTCTGTTCGATTCGCAGCGCGAAACAAAATGTCCTTAATTGGTTTTGGACAACTATCGGCATCAACCCAAATTTGCATATTTAAAATCTCAAGGTTTTCAATAAGAAAGTCTGTTTTTACAGACTACACTTGTAATAATTATTGAGTTAGAATCAAAGCCGTAGGTGCAAGATACAGATTTGAATCTTTTACGTTTTCTATTTTTGAGGATACGACAATGGCAGATACAATTACCAACCCACCAGTAAATGGTCAACCACCCGTAAACGGTCAACCACCTGTAAACAGTCAACCACCTGTAAACGGTCAACCACCTGTAAACGGTCAACCACCTGTAAACGGTCAACCACCTGTAAACGGTCAACCACCTGTAAACGGTCAACCACCTGTAAACGGTCAACCTAATCAACCTGTAAATGGTCAGCCCAATCAACCTGTGAATGGTCAGCCCAATCAACCTGTGAATGGTCAGCCTAATCAACCTGTGAACGGTCAACCTAATCAACCTGTGAATGGTCAACCTAATCAACCTGTGAACGGTCAACCCAATCAACCTGTGAATGGTCAACCCAATCAACCTGTGAATGGTCAACCCAAT
>JAQTXN010000119.1 GCA_028688755.1 Methylococcales bacterium
AACCGTTTGGATCATGTGATCAGTGGTTTCAGTTTTGCCGTAAGCCATCGGCAAATTACAAAATATATTGGCTTCTTCATGTTTCAGAATGTGCGCCAGCCTTTCAAAATCTTCAGGTTTGGCAAGATCGAGCGGTGTTACACCGATTAAATCCGCTAGTGCTGGTGAATTTATGCACTTAACACGCGCTAATTTTTCGTTATAGCGGCGTTCAACTTCTGCCCGTATGATTTCAACGGGTTTATAAGGATTCGCCTTAATAAGCCTTTCAACGCATTCTTCAGCCGTCCGCCACTTTGGGCAACCTTTCATTAGTTCATCGAGTAACCTACCAGACCAATACTTTTTGCTGTCGTTATTGTCGGTTTGCAAACGTAGTTGGTTATAACGGATTGCGTGTTCAATTCTTTCAAGTGCTGTTAATGCTTTCTCTTTCGCGCCTGTTGTTGCGGCTTTGTATTTCGCAGGTGTGGTAGGTTTGCCGTTCTCAAAATAAACGGCTTGATCGTCTGCCAGTTGGCACTTAACCGCGTCTAATCCTTTTGCGATAAGCAGATCGTTAAAATCACATTTTTTACCATCAAGATCAGGAACGAAAATTTTAATTTTCAAACCTTCATATTTTTTCGTGAGTTCGATTGCCGCTTTATATGCCGCATTTAAACCCGTGTTTTCTTTTTTTGGATCGTCGTTGTGAAGGTCGTTATCTGCCAGAATTTCAAAGTTTCTAAAACCTTGATCCGCAAATTTCGTCATGACCTTTTGCAAGTTGCCAGCATCAAAAGCAATTACAGTTGGTTTGTTGTTGGCTAAATGTGCAGTCATTCCCGACATATAGCCTTCTGCAAATTGGATCGCCGTATCACTTTTTACTTTTGTTGAAAATCCAAAATAATGAAAGCCACTATCCTTTGCGCCATGAATACGCTTTGTACCGTCTTCGAGAATGAATTGCACGCCTTGCTTGTAGCGCGTTAAAACTCCGATCTGTAACTCGTTGCAAATCGGAATAATTAACGCGGGTTTGCCGAAATAATCGCCGCGTTTTAGGTGCTGATCTTTGCTTGAAATGTTAGTTTCATGACCGTTTGCCTTGCGTACCAAATAGGGAAATTCACCTAATTCATGTGGTGCGGTGTCATGTTGTGCGATCAACTTTGCGGCATTTTCAGCGCGTCGTTTTTCGTCTTCAGCGTGCTTCAGGCGTTGCGCTTCTCTTCGCGCTTTTTCTGCTTCGCTAATTTGAGGGCGGGGCGCGTAGTTGGGACGTTCGCCTTTTAACTGATAATGCGCGTCTTTCGATCTAAGGCTAATGTTGCCAGTTTTAAAACCATTTACATTAAGTCTTAAAAGCTTATTCCCTTTACTGTCTGTATCGCCGTGTAAAAATACCTTAAATTTTCCTTTATCATCTTTTGGGTTATCTAATGCCCATACAGGTACTTCTACACCTTTTTTATTTTCTCCAAGCAATGCCTGTTCAAAAATGAATTTAGGATCTACAGGCAATAATGCAAATGTATCTGCAATAACGCCGAAATGTTCGTGTTGGAATTCAAAATTTTGATTCATATTTGCACCAATTGGCGCAACGCCTGCCAATTAAACAGACGTTGCTAAGTCCGTTTATTCGCCTAAATTTAGAGCTACATTTTTCAACGATGTTAAGTTTTCATCATCTAAATTCGGGTTCGCAATGTCTGCGATTAAATTTTCAATGTTTAGGTGGTCAAGTCCGTTTCGCGCTGCGTGCGATAGCGGTTGCAGAAACATATCGAGCGCAAACATAAAACCGTGTAACACGTCTGCAAAATCCGCATCGTGTGCCAGCTTCAAAACGATTTCAGGCAATAAGGGCTTATTAGGTGGCAGTGGTTGCGCTTCGTTGTAGTTGTCGCGTTGAACCTTCAAATACAGCACAGACATAAGCGCGCCGATATTGAAATCAACATCGAGGTTGCCAGTTGGTACTACGTTGAATGCAACACCGTGAAAGGTGAAAGGAATAACTTTGTTTTGGTTTGTCATGTTGGTTTCTCATTCAATGATTGAAATTAAAACCCGACTACGGATTTGGCGTGTGCCAATTTTTGAAGGTGTTTAAAAGGGATTTGCTCTATAATTTGAACCTAAGAAAATTCCCGTTTAGTCCTGTCCGCTGCTCGGATTTGGATTTGCAGTTACATGAGTTTCCAGCTCTGTAACTGGACGGGATTTTCGGTTTTTTGTTCCCCGCCGTCAAATCTGTTTCCAACATAAGACAATCTTTTTTTAATCTTGAATAGCAGTCTAGCACCCTAGACTACAGGTCAAACGCCTTTCAACCAATTACGAATTGTACTGATTTCATAGGCTTCAAACCCGTGTGAATGCAGATATTCAGCCGCTTTATCTTTGCTTGTAAATTTATCCGCTAAATGTTCAATAAAATGTTTAATCGCTTTGGATTTATCCGCGTTGCTTGCGGCATGACGATTGGCAGAACCTTTCGAGCCGTTTTCTTTTGCCTTAATTTTGCTTTCTATATCTAGCGCGTGGCGTTCAACTGCAAAACCGATTAACCCAAAAGCCGTTACAAGCATTGGCATTACGCTAACGTAATCGTTTTTTTTGATTAACTTGTTTATTTCACGCCAATAAAAAACCGCCATTGCACAGTTAAATTTTTTGTCGGTGTCTAAATAATCTGAGTTAAAAAACTGTTCTAATGGAATTGGAACGCCGTTATCAATAAGCATTGCAGGTGGGAACAAACTTAAATCAAGCGGTTTAAATCCGTCTCTTTTGAATTCGCGTTGAATCAAACTATCAATCATCATGTGAAAATCGACGTGTTCAAAAACATAAGGCACTGTGTCATCAATTAAATCGCCTAAGTTTTCAACTTGCTTTCTTATTGCGGCGGTTAATTCGCTGTCATGTTCCATTAGTTCACGTTGTTAGTGAGTAATTGCTAAATGAGGGGGCAAAATCTCTCCCTCGTTTTTAGTTGTTGACATATTTTTGATAAATTTTATACTGTTTATTGACGCATATTAAAGCATATTGATGCTTAATGATGCAATTAAACATATAAAACCTAAAGGCAATAATTATGAATAATCAGATTGATATTACTAAAGACACTTTACTTAACATTGAACAAATTTGCGAAAAATTATCAATTAGTAGAAGCACTTTTGAAAGAATGAGAGGATTGACGGATTTGCGCTCTGTTGGTGCAACTATTGGGGCTGCTGCTAGAGCTTTTGGAAACAAAGAAGATGACGAAGAATTTAGTGCGCCATTCCCACAGCCATCTTGCATGATTGGTCGCTCTCCGCGTTGGACAGCTAATGTTATAAACAAATGGCTATCTGAAAATTCAAAAACATCATAAATTTCAGTAACTTTTTATATTGCTGATTACACGGTTGGCGGGGCTTTTGAACCCGCCTTGACGAAAATAGCTAGGAAGTACCTTTTGCCTTGTCGGCAACATTTAGATTTTATCGGATAGCTTCAGGATTAAACCTGTAATCAACGCTACTTGCATGAAACCCGCACCGATAACCCAACGCACCAATTCTGCTTTGGATTCTGAAATTTTCGCCTCAAGTTTTAATTCTGATTCGCGTAGCTTTGCGCTCAAAGTTAATTCTAATTCCTTCAGGTCACGCTTAGATGCTGTGTCATCAAGTTTGTGGTCGTGTTCTATTTGTTCACGCGCTACTTCAGCAAACTTTGCCATTGCGTCAATTTGCGCCTTTGCTTGTTGCTCAGGAATACCCGCGTCTTTGAGTGTGGTAATTAAGGCGTAAGTGTCGATAGTGATTGCGGTCATGTTGGTTTGCCCGTTGGTTCGATGTTTGAATGATGTTTGTGATTATCGCGCATGATGGTTTGAAATGAAAAAACGAACTGAAAAATGGGGCAACGTTGAACTGTCGGGGGTATTTATGGGGGTACATTTTTTAAAATAATTTTTAAAATGCAATTTATTCGCGGCTTGTGGCAGATTGTTCTGTTGATGTGTGAGCAACCAAACGCGAAAAACCGCTATTTTTTGCCCTTAAAAATTCGATGCCACAAATTATTTTGATCTGATTTTGTGGGTAGATGTTCCAGCAACGCCATTAACTTTTGTTCACGTTCTAAAAATTGCCTTTCACGTTCAAGGTGTTCACGCTTTAGGTCTTCAATTTGACGCATTAACCATTGTTCACGATCCGTCATTGACGCATCAAATGACGCATTGATTGACGTGTCGCTGTCAGATTTGAATGCACCATAAACACGCAACAATTCGCTGGTGTCGATACCGTCACCAGTGCGAGAAACTTTGCCAGCCTTAATATGGCGTTCAATCGTTGATCGACTTTTTCCCGTTAGTTCTGTTGCTTTTTGAATTGTTACAATCATTGCGTCATGACACGTCATTAAAAATTATTTTGATACGTCATGATACACAACCGAATTTGTAAAAAACATCGTCGAAAATGCCATTTTTCTGCGTTCTGTTGCTATCACCTCAACCAAACAAACCGCTACAAGCCATGAATAATATGGATTTTTACAAAGCGTTTTTAAAATATACCGTCAAAAATACCGTCGCCAGTTCAATGTTGCTCAAAATTCACCTGTCAAAATGGTGGTGGTTCGCTCTCAATTTTTACACTAAAAAGTAATTCGTGTGCTGTACCATCATCCGAACTTATAGCATTTACAGGAGTTATGGCGACAACTTCAAAAAGTTACTGTAAATGTTACTGCAAATTTGTTTCGTGAACGCTAAATCATCATCGTTTTTGGCATTGATTCACTTATGCCAATGCAATCGGATAACGTCCACCAACTAGCAAACCGTTATCCGTTTTGGTCAAGTGAAAATAATTAGCCGTTTAGCAAAAACATTTGTCCAGTTGTTGCCGTCATAATGCACGGGTCGTTTGGTTCAATGCGGTACATCTCTTTAAAATCCTTCACATTGTAAAAACCCCATTTCATGTGCTTAGTGCCTAAAACAACTTTTGCCCATTTGTAAGCTGTTCGTATTTCAAGGCACGATCTATGCGCGAGTAAATCATCCGCCTGTAAATTGTGCGATTTCAAAAAATCATTGATTTGTTTTTTAGTTGCTCTCATTTTCAAGCTCCAATAAGTTGTCGAAGGCATCTTGGATAAAATGGCGGTTGCCTTCAAACACCGCCGTTTTTAAGTTTTCATCATTCACCAAAGCATCAATAAACGCCGTGATTGCGTCATCAAGAGCAAAGTAATCGTCACTGTTTTGGTCACTTAAGTTTGTAATCCGTTCTAATTCGGCTTGCGTTGCATCAAGTTTGGCGCGGGTGTGAAATAGATTTGCTCTTAGTTCTGTAATCTCTTTTCTTAGCGCGTTAGCTTCGTCAATTTCAGATTTCAGCAACCGCTTTTTGACGTGCGTTGAATTCGTTAAAACTGCGCTGGTGGCTTGCTTAACGTCCGCCAATCCCTCAGCGTCCAATTCAATCAAACCGCTATCAACAAACCTTTTCACGCTGGTTCGGCTGACATTCAACACTTTTGCCAACGTGGCACAATTCACACGCATTGAAGGTGGGATTGAATCCGTAGGAATTTCAGCGTTTAGCAATGTTGTCTGTATTGGTTTTGGTTGTTTCATTTCATGGAACTTTGTTACTTTTCGTTTTTTTTATTTCACTAAGTTTTAAAACGCACGCAGGGTAAGCCATTTCTATGCTCACCTTTTGAGGGAGGGCGGCTTAGGTATGTTTTCGCGTTGGTTGACCTGCCATGTTGCCTTGTTAGTTTTTTTATAATGTCGGGGTTTGGTAGGTTGCTTGCGGTGATCGCTTGCGGTTTTCTGCCCTGCAATCCGCGTAGTGCTTCACTTTCGAGTTTAGTTTTAACTCGTACCACGTCACACGGTTGGTTGTTCCATCACGCCTAAATGATTTCAGATCGTAACCATGACGGATGAAAATGTTTTTTAAAATCTGTATCGGTTTGGGCAATTCGCGGGCGTAGTTGGTGTGACCATTTGCCGCTAATTTGTTGGCGCGTGGCTTCAGGATTTCATTGCAAATTTCCGCCGCTTCAGTAGTGCTAATAGCAAAATAGGTTTCAGCAATAACTTCGGTTTGCGCCTTGTTCATTTTTCGTTGATGTTTGCCGTGCGTTGTAATTGCAAAACTAAGATCATCAAACAAATCACGTTCCTCAGTTTCTTTTTTGGTGATTCTTACGCGGTCGTTATCGTGGTCAATTTCAACAAGTTCTTCACGATCAATAAGGGTTTTTTCGTAGTTTGTAACTTGCTTTGATAGCTTGCCGTAATCGTCGAAAACTTCGCGCGTTATTGGATCGTTGCCGCGTTCCCGCTGATCGTTTAGCTGTTGCGCCTGTAAATCCGTGAAACCTACCACACCTGCGAAAACTTCAACGTAATGCCGCGCAAGTGTCACGCTTTCCCAACTCTTTAACCCAGTTGATTGTTTTTTCTTTTCGAGTTCTTTGGCGAATTCAGTTGAAACGGATTTAATTTTTAAATCTGTAATCGCTTCAAAGTCTTGTTGCTTAACCTTTTCGGCTAAATGCTTGATCGTTTTTATCTCAGCAGGGCGGTTATGAGTGACGGTAAAGCCAACGCCCTCTAAATGCAGAAGAATGTTGTTTGCTAAATCTGCCTTGTCTTTGGCGCGTGCTTCAGCTTGTTGGTAATAAAGTAATGCCAGTTCGTCATCTTTGGCGAATTCTTTAAGCTCTTCAGGGTTCAATGCTCTTTGAATTTCAAAGTGTCCATTGATCCGCATGGTTGCGGTTGGTATGTGTGCCAATTCGTCACTGTTGCGGCGTTCTTTGATGCTTAACACGATTTGAGACACGTTACGCACGCGGTATAAGCTCTGAACAACTTCGTTTGATGAACACGCACCCGATCCCATCAAGCCGTATGTTTTGTGAAAATGTCCATTAACTATACTGAAACCTACCTGGATCGTCGGCGATACCAAAACGCAACAATAGTGCTTACTTTCATTATTCGGATCAGCTAAAAAGGCTTTTACGTCGTCATCGTCCTTTGTTTCCTGTGTCACCAGTAACAAGCGTTTAACGCCATGTGAACGTAAGTAATTTTTAGCGTCTTTGAGTATTTTATCCACGTCTTTATCTGCTTTTTTATCCGCTTCAAAGATTTGATCACCATGTAAAAAAACTTTTGTTTTCTTTGGCTCTGTTTTGGAATCACTGCATACAAAAACATTTTTACCTGCTTTTATGTCGTCCAAAATTTCACAGCGCAAATTGTCGTTACAATCGCCTTTAAACGTTACAGGTGGCAATGGGTACTTGCGGGGGCGCGAATCTGTGACAATGTAGCAGGGTTTGGTAGGTGAATGTTTGCGTGTAAATGACATTGTTGGTGAATTTAAATCAGCATCTAAAAACCAATTTACGCGAGTTTCTGCTATGACTTTTTGAAGGCACGCGAAAACTTCACGCTGATTTTTTTTCATTGTGCCGCCATCGATCACACTTTCGAAAGTGATCCTTATCTCATCCCAAATAACCACCTCAGGCATTGTGCGAACGTAATCAGCCATCGAGTTGATCACACACGCACAATGTAGCGCGTTGAATTTTTCACGCCCTGCGTCTTTGTAACTGCTAATGCCAAAAGTTGACGCTATGCTTGATTCCAGTGATACACGCGGCAACACAAACAGCGTTCTAATGTCCTGTAGAACCGTTTGGATCATGTGATCAGTGGTTTCAGTTTTGCCGTAAGCCATCGGCAAATTACAAAATATATTGGCTTCTTCATGTTTCAGAATGTGCGCCAGCCTTTCAAAATCTTCAGGTTTGGCAAGA
>JAQTXN010000120.1 GCA_028688755.1 Methylococcales bacterium
AATCCCCTTTTGCTAATTTCGCTGCGGCTTGAGATAGTAATTCAATGGGTTTTAACACGCGCCGACGCATCACTTGTGCGGCAATCACAATCATTGCAAAACCAAATGCAACATTGGCTAAACCTAATAAAATCCAGCGTTCTAATGTATTTGAAGCCTGCGTAATGGTGGCTTTGGTGTTGTTATCGATCGTTGAGACAAACTGTGTCACAGCGCGGGCTAATTGTGCTTTGAGTTGATTATATTTATCGCTGTGAACTAATTGGTTGGCAAACACTAAATCGGGTTTTCCGTCAGAGACAAAATCTTCTTGTTTTGTGTCGTAAAGCCCTTGTGTGGCCGCAAACGCAATCATTTCAATTTTTTTCATTTCCTCTGTTGCTTTCGTTACACGGTCAAGTGCGGCAAATTCATCTTCACTAAAAACCAATAATTTCATGCGTTCGGCAAGAGCTTGTTTTTTACCTGTGGAAAATTTATGTTCAATCTCACCTGCGATAACTTGATCCCAATAATCTGCTGACGTGTAATTGTCGGGTTGTGGTTTTTCACCTAAGCGAATCGCTAAAATATCGTAGTAATACGTTAAATAACGGGTTTGTGCAGTTTTGGTATAAGCACGAACTAAAAGCGTTAATTGCTCAGTTTCTTGTCGCAAATCGTAAGCTAATGCCATCGCTTGTTGACGATGTTCTTGTGCGCTCCCCACATCGTTGTACGCTCGCTGTACCATGAATAAAAAAACGGCATTTGCCCCTAGTGCAAGTGTTACAACAAGTGAAAACCACTGCGAAAAGCGTTTTAATTTTAAAGGTAGTGATTGCATAAATTTGGTGTTGGTGAAATTAGAGCCATTTTTTTAACGTTGCAGCAAGCGATTCTGCATCGATGGGTTTTGCAATATAATCGTCCATTCCCGCTTCAAGGCAATCTTCTTTATCACCTTTCATCGCATTAGCTGTCATTGCAATAATCACGGCTTTTTTTCTGCCCCTTTCTTGTTCTCTTAAACGAATAGCGCGAGTTGCTTCTAACCCGTCCATCACAGGCATTTGATAATCCATCAACACCGCCGCAAATTCTTGTTGTTCTAAAATATCAACGGCTTCTTTGCCATCATGAGCAACGTGAACTTGATAACCTAATTTTGTGAGAATCGTCTTCGCAACGAGCTGGTTAATCACATTATCTTCAACGAGTAAAATCAGCGGCTGGAACGTTTCATTATTTTCAACGCTTGCTTCATCAGTAGGACTTTTTTCAGTCGGTATTACAGGTGAGTGGGTATGAAAAATGGCAATCATTGCATTAAATAAGCTCGATTGTTTCACTGGTTTTGTTAAAACGCTCGATACGCCGCTCGCAAATAATTTTTGCTTTAACGCGCTATCAATTACGTCTTGGCAAGTGACAATGGGCAGTTGCTCGCAAGTAAAGTCATTTCGAACCGCATTTACCGCTTCCACTAATTCTTTTGGTTCTAATTCGGTAATCAAAACGCCGTCGTATTGTTGCTCTAACGAACGGGCTTCACGAAGTAAAAATAGCATTTCATAGATATTATTCGAGGTGTTAATCAATACGCCCCATGAACTTAAATACGCTAAATAAATGTCATGATTTCCGTCATCTTTCCCGAACACAAAAATACGTTTGCCTTGTGATTCTTCAATGGGAAAAACGTGTTGTTGCGTGATAATTTTGAGGGGAATTTCAATCCAAAATGTTGAACCTTGACCTTCCTGACTCTGAACGCCAATTTTACCGTTCATCAATTCAGTGAGTTTTTTGGCAATCGAAAGCCCTAAACCTGTGCCACCATATTTTCGGGTTGTCGAACTGTCTGCTTGCGAAAAGGGTTGAAATAATTTTTGTTGCGTCGCAGGGGAAATACCAATGCCGCTGTCGCTCACTTCTATTCGCACCCGAACTCTGTCGGCATTTTTATTGATTAACGTCGCTCTTGCGATAATGGAACCGTTTGCGGTGAATTTCACGGCATTGCTTAAAAAATTCAGCAAAATTTGACGCAGCCGTACTTGATCGCCCGATAATTTGGTCGGAATGAGCGGATCAATGTAGGTCATAAGCGAAAGCGATTTTTCATACGCTTTATTGGCAACAACGTCTGCACAATTTTCTAAAAGCGTCGGTAGTGAAAAATCGGTATGTTCAAGTTCGAGCTGTCCTGCTTCAATTTTAGAAAAATCTAAAATGTCGTTAATGATGGCAAGTAAGGCTTGAGCGGAGGTTGAGATAATAGCGGAAAATTCTTTTTGTTCTTGATTGAGCGGTGTGTTACAGAGCAAGTCCGACATGCCAATAATGCCATTCATTGGCGTGCGAATTTCATGGCTCATCGTGGCTAAAAATTGTGATTTTGCTTTGTTTGCGGCTTGCGCTTCTTCCATTGCAATGCGTAACTGCGTTGTGCGACGTTCTACTTCGGTTTCAAGCAAATCATTTTGTTTTTGCAATTCCTCTTCATGCTGTTCAATTTGCTCAATCATGCAATTAAAACTGTGAACCAACTTGCCAATTTCAGTGTCATTTTCACCATTTGCCCTCAAATGGTAATTTTTCTCGCAAGACACCGACGTGACAACATCTGACAAATTCTGCAATGGCGCGACAATTTGCGCGGCTAAACGTCGTCCATAAATGAACGAGATACAATACGCGACGAACGCAACCAGCGAAATGCCAAAGAGTTGCCAAAGTAAATGCGTCCAAAGTGGATGCAAATCAATAACTAAAAGCAACGTTGCAATCGTTTCATTTCCTACTTTTATGGGATGAGTAAGGGTTAATTGGTGCAAATCCAAATGATGTGTTGGATTTTGTAACGTCAATGGTGGCGTGTCGGGTGTTTGCGGTTGCTTGGCATATTGAGCAAATAAATTGCCTGTATTTGTGAATAATTGTGCGGCTAGTACATCATCTCTACCACGCAACGCATTTAAAATATCTTGCGCGATTTTTTTATCCTGAAACGATAAGGCAACCGAAGCATTAAATCCAAGCATCTCAGCAAGCGAATAACTTTCTTGAACTAGCTGCTCGCGCTCAATAATGAATTGGCTCACACCTGAAAACAATAACGTGACTGATAAGGCAATCCCTACCGAAAGCATTTGCAGACGGCGTAACTTGGCAATCATCGGCAACGTTGAAAAAGATGCCTCTCTCATTGAGTTTGCATCGCGCAAATTTCAGTCACCACATCAAGTAATGCAATTGGACTAAAAGGTTTTGTGATGTATTTATCTGCGCCCGCTTGCATACCTGCTGCAATATCTTGTTTTTGTCCTTTTGCAGAGAGCAATACAACAACACTTGATTTAAATTCTTCAGCGGATTTCACAAATGCACACACATCTAAACCATCAATATCACCAGGCATCATAATATCCAAAAAGATAATAGTGGGATGTTCAGCTTTAATAATATCAATGGCTTCTTGACCACTTTGTGCTTGCAAAAAGATGTATTGCGGATAGGCACTAAAGGTAAGACGTAATAAATTTCGCATTTGTGCATTATCGTCTACTACAAGAATTTTAATTTTTGTCATCGTTTTGCTCTTCTAAATGGTGAGAAACGGGAAACCACAGCGCAACGGTTGTGCCTTTTCCAAGCGTGCTTTGTACGTCAATTTCTCCGTGATGTAAATCGACGATTTCTTTAACCAACGCCATGCCAAGCCCAGAGCCAATAATATCGCTCACGTTATCAGCACGCCAAAATTTGTCAAAAATATGCTCGAGATTCTCCTTTGCAATGCCAATGCCTTTGTCTTTGACAATAATGCCAATTTGTTCGCAATCGTTTGAATTAGTCCGCATTCGAATTTCCAGTTCAACATTTTGACCATTTGGCGAATACTTAATGGCATTACTTAAAATGTTAATCAATGCCCGTTTAAGTTGATCGCTATCAACGTAAATTTGAGCAAATTCATCAACAAAATAATGGACTTCGATTTTGCGAAAATCCCCGTAAATTTTGAAATTATCAAGGGTTTCTTTAATCAATTTTGTAATCGGTTGATTTTCAAATTCAAATACATTCGAGCATTGCGCTTCAATTCGAGCTAAATCAAGCAGTTGATTGATAAGCTCCACAACGTTATTACAAAGCCCGTGAACGGCTTGCAAAATATCCCGCCGCGTTACCTCATCAAAATCACGCATGAGTAATAATTCGCTATAACCGTAAATACTTGAAATGGGCATTCGTAATTCATGCGCGGCAACAGATAAAAATTCATTTTTCATTTGATCCATTTCGACTTCTAGCGTGACATCTCGAAAATAAATAATCACAGGCAAGCTGGCATCTTTTGACAAATATGCAGTCATTTTAAGCACGCGATAATTTGAATGACGAAGTTTAAAGTTAAACTTCAAAGAATCTTTATGTGGCGGGGCTAATTCAGTAGAAAGGTCTTTTTTTGAAATCCAAATTAACTGTGAATTATCATGCGTTAAATGTCTTTGGTATGGATGTGTTGGCTCGCTAATATCGAGCATTTTTTGGTCAAATTGTGTTTTATCGAGCTTTAATAATTCCTCGCGGGTAAAGCCTGTCATTTTCAAAAAAGCAGGATTTACCGAACTGACAACGTTTTCTTGATTAAACGTCACAATCCCATCTGGACTAAAGGAAACGATAGTATTAAATTCACGTTCTCGTTGCATCAAGGTTTCTTCAACGGTGCGTAATTTTGTAATATCAGTATGTGCGCCAAAAACACGCACAGGCTTATTGTCCGCATTTCGTATCGCAACACCTCGGTCTAAAATCCACACCCATCGCCCATTTTTATGTTTTAAACGATGAATACTTTCAAAAAATGTGTGGTCACTTTTTAAAAAATCTTCTAATGATTTAATGGCATAAGCAAAATCATCGGGATGTATCAAACTTGTCCATGTGGCAAACGCATTGGGTAATTCGGCATTATCGTAACCGAGCATTTCTTTCCAGCGTGGCGATAAATAAACACTGTTGTCAGACAAATCCCAATCCCAAATGCCATCGTTTAATTGTTCAGTGATGTTTGTAAAGTGGGCGTTGGCTTTTTTTAATTCTTCACGCAATTGCGCGTTTTCACGCGATAAGAATTCAATCTCAGATGCCATAGTAGAGTCAGTCATTTTTAACTCAAAAGTTTTGGGTTTATTTGATAATCGCTTATATTTTAGCAGAAAGGACTTCTCATCTAAAAATTCGTCACGATTATGAAAAGACATTCTGACAGTTCAAAAATAACGCTTTTTCAATGGATTTGGCGTTCATATTTTAAAACCTCTTTGGTTCCCTTGTTGGTTGTGGAAATTGCCTTAATTACGACGTATTTTTTAAGCAATCAGTTTGCCAATAAAGAAAATATCAAAACCATCGTGCAAGTCGCGAAAGACCAATTAGCGCATTTAGCAATGCGCGAATCAGCAGGTATTAACCACCAACTTGAATCAATTGTGAATGCAACCGCGTATTTGCAAAAATACTCAACGGTTGTGATGTCAGGAAAAAATTTATTAAAACGTGACGATCCCAAACGGTTTGCTTTCAGCCCCGATGGAGCTTATTACACAACACGCAATGCGCTTGGTGACATTGATGGTAGCGCAGTTTTTTACAGCGGTTTTGTCAAAATTGGAGAAAAAGAAAAAGAAAAAGCCCTGCGAACCGCTGCATTAGATCCCGCTTTAAAATCTGTTAAACAAACATTTCCTCTTATCGCGCAAACTTACTTCAATTCGTTTGATTCGCTCAATCGTATTTATCCGTATTTTGATGTGATTTCGCAATATCCCGCGAAAATGGATATTCCTTCTTATAACTTTTATTACGAAGCCGATGCAAAACACAATCCGTCACGCGGCACCGTTTGGACGGATGCGTACATTGACCCCGCTGGGCAAGGTTGGATGACGACGTGCAGCGCACCTGTTTATAACGGGGATTTTTTAGAAGGCGTAGTCGGCGTGGATATTACGATTGAAACCATTGTTTCTGAAGTTAAAGCCCTTGAAATTCCGTGGAAAGGCTACGGCGTTTTGATTGATAAAAACGGGACAATTTTGGCATTACCTTCCGTTGGTGAAAACGATTGGGGCATTAAAAATATGACCGCTTCTGATTATTCAGAAGCAATCAAAAAAGATACATTTCGCACGGATGATTACAACTTGTATTTGAAAAAACCTGAGATTGCCACAACGCTAAAAAACGCACAAAACGGTGTGGAATATACAACGTTGCAAAAAAAATCGATTTTAGCGTGGGCAACGGTGCCATCAACGGGGTGGAAATTACTCGTTGTTGTGCCGACAGATACGATTTTTGAACCAAGTAATTCTCTTTCAGCGCGTTTGAATACTATTGCATGGCTGATGATTGGCGGGATGCTCGTGTTTTATAGCATCTTTTTTACGATGCTATATCGCCAATCGCGCAAAATGAGTTTATCGCTTTCAAAACCACTTCATAACATGGATGAAATGGTTTCAGAAATTGCCGCTGGACGTGTCATTTCCTCGCAGCACGAGTTTTTTGTTAAAGAATTAGATTCGACGGCAACGGGTATTTTAGAGATGGGCAATCAGCTTGAATCGGCAAAACAAGCGCGTGAAATCGCTGCGGCTGAACTCAATAAACGTACTGAACAATTGCAAATGGTTTTTGATGTAAGTCCGAGCGGTTACGTTTTAGTCAATTCACAACAAGAAATTTTGCTTGTCAATAAAGCAGTTAGTCTCATTACAGGGCTTTCGATGCCCCAATTACTCGCTTTAAATGAGCAAACATTGTGGGCGCACCTTGAAAGTCAAGCCAGTGAGCCGCTCAGACCATTTGAAAATCAAAACGAGTTGTATCGCGTTGATTTAGTCAAGCCGCGTTTGATGAGCTTGCTTTGCTGTGTACGAAAAATTTATCTGCAAAATGGTGATTTGCTTGGCAAACTCTATTTTTTACATGACATTACCAAAGAGGAAGAAGCGAATCGCATTAAAGCGGAATTTTTAATGAGTGCAACACACGAATTACGCACGCCACTGTCTACGATTCACGGTTACGCTGAGTTACTGAATGGCGGAATGATTCCAGCTGAAATGCAGCCTGAATTGATAGCAACGATTTACCAGCAAACCACTTGGCTGGTGACGATGATTAACGAATTACTTGATTTAAGTCGAATTGAGGAACGTGCAGGCTCGGATTTTGTGATTGAACAGTGCGAATTAGGTCATGTACTTTCTGATGCAATGGCTGAATTTAATGTGCCGCAAGGACGCGAGCCAATTATTTATACGCCTATTTCATCAGCGATAGTGCTGAATTTAGATAAAGAGAAATTTAAAAAAGCACTCTTAAATATCGTCAATAATGCGTATACCTATTCGCCAAATGGCGGAGCTGTTTCGTTGAACGTTCATCAAAACGTTGAGCAACAATTTGTTGAAATAGAAGTTGCGGATTGCGGTTTAGGACTGAGTGAAGAGGATATGTCTCACGTTTTTGACCGTTTCTTCCGTGTCGATAAAAGTGGCAATGTACCAGGTGTCGGATTGGGGTTGTCGCTTGCGAAAGAAATTATCACGTTATTTGATGGTGAAATTCGTATTGAGAGCGAATTAGGACGTGGTAGCCGCGTTTTTATTCGGTTGAAATTGAAAATGCCGCTCACAAATGTTTCGTAAAGAACATCATAAAAATAATAAAAAAGGGACTGTTTAATGAAAAGAATGATTAAAAATTTAGCTTCTCTCGCACTCATTTGTAGCGTCACGGCAAACGCCGCTGAAAATGGTGGGAGTCAGTATTTACCAGGTTTTTACG
>JAQTXN010000010.1 GCA_028688755.1 Methylococcales bacterium
GTGTCAGTCCCTTCATTATCTTCAATAACATCTTCTTCGTTGTTCAAAACGTAAGTGTCATCACCTGCTCCACCTTTCAACAAATCAATTCCCGCACCGCCTTCTAACGTGTCATTCCCTTCATTGCCAATTAAGGTATCGTTCCCCTCGTTACCGTAAAGACGGTTATTGCCGATATTACCAGTAAGAATGTTGGCGTTATCATCGCCCGCCGCATCAAACTCATTTTGTTTGTCGCCCGTTAAGGTGAAATTTTCTACACCTGCAAAAAGGCTAAAATTGTTTTGCCATTTCAAACCAATGTTGATGAATGCCGTGTCATTGCCGCCTTGTGAATTTGTGGTTTCTGTAATGGTGTCATTTTGATTATCGACAAAATAAATATCATTGCCGTCACCGCCAATCATTTCATCCGAACCTGTACCGCCGATTAGCGTGTCATGCCCTGCTTCACCTTCTAACTTATCGTCGCCTGCACCGCCATCGATGGAATCATTGCCCGCACCACCTTTGAGTTTATCGTCCCCTGCTTCGCCAAAAATTTGGTCATTGTCGTTGCCGCCATCAATCGTATCGTCACCATCACCGCCTTTTAACGTGTCATTGCCGATATTGCCTGAAATATCGTCGCCAATAATTGAACCTCGCACATTATCAGCGTTGCTGTCTTTGCCAACAAAATAAGGATTTTTGGTTTCTAATGTGATTTCTTTTGGGAAGGATGGCGTAGGATTTTCAACAACATCAACAGGTGTCACAACAGGTGCAATACTCGTATCTTGTATCAACACGCTTTGGCTTTCGCCGCTGTTTAACGTCAAGGTTAAATTTTCTGCACCTTCGGTAATTTTGTCAGCGATAAATTTCACCGCTAACGACGATTTTCCACTGGCATCGACGATAAAACTGTTCGTTTTCAAGCCACCCAAAACGTCGGCATTTGAAATCGTGCCACTAAATGAAAACGGAATTTCTGTATCAGCCGCCACGTTTTCAGTCGCTAATTTAAACGTCACCGTATCGCCTTCATTCGCAGCGGTTTTATCTACGGTTAATGCGTAAGTTGGCGGCAAAATTTCTTCGGGTTTCATATCAACTAACGCCGTCGCCTCACTGGTGACACTTTCCAGCTTTTTTAAACCGTCGGTGTAACTTACTTTGACGCTGATAGCTGTGCCAATGTCATCGGCTGAAAGCGTATACGTTGCTTTCGTTGCGCCACTAATTGCTTTGCCATTTTGTAGCCACTGATAACTAAAATCTCCCAAGCCATTCACGTCTTTTAACGTACTGGTATTTGCGGCTAAAGTTTGATTTTGTTGTGCAATTCCTGAAATAGTCACGCTGCCAGTGGGAGGATTATTAGAAACAACTGGAGAAATTACTGTGGAAGTTATGGGGGGGGGAATGTTAGTAAGTGGATTATTACTTACGGGTGTTTCATTTTGTACGGGGGTTGCTCCGAGATTAACGATGCCATCGGTAAATTCAATTTTTTCGATATTTGTTAATGTCGTTTCGTTTCCTTTGTATCTATCAACAGCAGAGTTCAAACCTTTTACTTGTGTAATTCCTGCTAACGTCACAATCGAAAAGTTATTTTTTGAGTCAAAAAATAAAGCCGTGTCGCTCCCAGAACCACCGTCGATATTATCGATGCCACCTAAAAATACATCATTTGTGGATGAGCCTTTCAAATCATCGGTTTTGAAACTGTATTCACTTTTAATGATAGGCGTTGTGGTGGGATTTAAATTCACAACACCGTCAGTGAATTGCAATGTTTCAACATTGGTGAAAAGTGCTTGTGTATTTTTGTAGTTGCCATCAATCGGATTGATAGTGCTAACTTGTGTCACACCTTCTAACGTGACAAACAAAAAGTTGTTTTTTGTATAGAAAAATAAAGCCGTATCGTTTCCTGAACCCCCATCGATATTATCGTTGCCACTCAAAAATACGTCATCGCCAGATGTACCTTGTAAATCTTCTGAACTATAAACGTATTGCCCTTTGATAATTGATTTACTGCTGGGGTTGAGATTGACAATATCATCTGTAAATTCGAGTGTTTCAACATTCGTAAGAAGTGTTTTGGTTTTTTTATAATCACCATCAGCAGAGCTTAAACCTTGAATTTGGGTAATTCCCGCTAACGTCACTATTGAAAAATTATTTTTTGAATCAAAAAATAAAACCGTATCGTTTCCTGAATTGCCATCGATATTATCAACACCACCTAGGAATAAATCATTTCCAGACGAACCTTTTAAATCATCCGTGCTAAAACTGTATTTACTTTTGATAAGTGGGGTTACGGTTGGATTTAAAGTGACTGTGCCATCGGTAAATTGAGCTATTTCAACGTTAGTTAGAAGTGTTTTACCACTTTTGTATTTATCATCCGCAGAATTTAATCCCGTGATTTGTGTAACTCCTTCCAACGTTACAAACGAAAAGTTATTTTTTGAATCAAAAAACAAAGCTATATCTGTTCCCGAACCACCATCGATATTGTCTGTTCCCCCTAAACCGTCAATCGTATCGTTTTCAATAGTGCCTTTTATGTCTTCTGAAATGTAGTAGCTACTATATTGACCTTTAATTGTTGTCATTTTCGTGTTCTGCAAAGTTATGTTTGTTTTTTGAAGTTTCAGTTTAACGCAATTAGTAAATTTTCGGCGCAAAGGTGGCGGGGTTTAACGTTGTTGGGGGTGTCATGTTGGATTTCTGTTTTGATTTTATTTGTAAATGTTTTTTCTGTTGCCAACGTGAACGATTTGAATAATTAACTGGAGGTCTTTGATTTCAAAAATGATTCGATAATCGCCAACTCGCGTTCTAAAAAAGATTTTTCACGCCTTTGAGTTTTTTAACATTGAGGTAAGGATTTTCGGCAAGTTGTTCAATTGCGAGCAGAATCAACGGAATCACGTTTTTTGGTAAGCCTCTTAAATCTCGTTCAGCCGCCGTTTTCCATTGGATTTTATAAGATGCCATCGGCTTTCAACCTTGCAATAACGGATTCGTGAGAAACAACCGCATCGTTTTCACGCTCCTTAACGACAGCTGAATAATCATCGTCCTCTTCTTGTGAATTGAGATAGGTTTGAAGTGCTTCAATTAGAAAAGCGTTCAGTGATTTTTGTTTTGTTTGCGCGAAATACTGAAGCTCTTGTGCGAGCGATTCGGATGCGTCGAATGTGATGGTTGTCATTTTAAATCCTCGTTTGTGTTGTTTGCGCGGTAAAGGTGGCGGGTTTTAACCTTGTTGGGATTGGGATTCTTAAATTTTATGCCTTTTAAAGTTCGTTTTGATTTTCTTCGCGTGTTTTCAAAAAATCCCGCATATCGTCATTTTCAACGCGCTGATAAAGTTCTAAAACAGGCAACGTTAAATCAATCGAGGTGAATGTAATTTCATCGTCGATGTAGTAATAAGTCGGTCGCCATTCGTCAGATTTGCGAAAAACAGTAATTTCCACGCGGTCTTGTTCAATTAAAATGTATTCATCAAGTGTGGGAATGGTTTGATAAATTTGACGTTTTAAATCTTGGTCGAATTTGCGTGTTGATTTTGATAACACTTCAACAATCAGGCGCGGCGAATTTAGAAAATACTGCTCCCTATTTTCTTTTTCACAAGCAACCACTACGTCGGGATAAAAGTATTTGTTACCGTCATCGGCACGAACTTTCATGTCAGAGCTAAACGTTAAACATGGCGAACCTTTTAAATGATTGCGTATTTCGCCGAAAACATTTCCCGTCAAAAGTTGATGATTCATGCTACCGCCAGACATTGCAAACACTTCACCCTCAAAGTATTCATGTTTTGTTAGGCTATTTTCTTCAAATTCAAGATATTCCGCTTCGCTAAAATAGTTAAATTTGTAATTTGGACGACTCATTTTTGTTCTCCAAAGTAAATAATGGATGTTACTACGCAGGCTTTAAAGCATATCTCCAGTCTCTTTCAAGCTACCTTCTTTGAAGGGCGATCAGTGGTAATTCCCGTTAAAACAATGGCTTTTTTCATTAAAAATTCTCAAAAGTAAAAAGTGAAAATATAGCTTCGCATTTTAGCAAAAAACCAAACTGCTCTTTGAGAAAACACCACAGTATTTTTGTTATCAAGTTACGTCAAAACTTCAAATTGAAGTAAAACCATAAGATTGTTATAGTGGCGGCGTTTTAATCAAATTTGAAAATCGCCCCGCTAAACAACTGCAACCTTTTGGCGATGATTGAAATAGCGACTTTGAGACGCTTTAAAGCTCAAACAGAATTTTCGGGTTTTACGTTCGACCCAAGACGAACGATTTACAAAACACCTGCCCTGACCTTATCGCTGACTAATCCGCTTAAACGACACTCTCGCCTCTCGTTTTTCACGCGCAACTGCAAGCCGCTTTCACAACGCGCTTTTTGTTTAGTCATACGCAAATGCAGCGCAGGTCACACCATAACCAAGGATAACATTGCATGAAAAGAATGCTAATCAATGCCTCGCAAGCCGAAGAGTTGCGCGTCGCGTTAGTAGATGGAAATAAACTTTACGATTTTGATATTGAAATTCCATCGAAAGAACAAAAAAAATCCAACATTTACAAAGGTATCATCACCCATGTTGAACCCAGTTTGGAAGCGGCGTTTGTGAATTACGGTGCAGAAAAACACGGCTTTTTACCGTTTAAAGAAATTGCCCCGCATTATCGTCGCCCTGTTTCAAATCAAAATGTAGAAGAAGGCGAAAAGCCCCGTCGCCCAGCGGTCAAAGATTTAATTCGCATTGGACAAGAAGTAATTGTTCAAATTGAAAAAGAAGAACGCGGCAACAAGGGCGCAGCACTCACCACTTACGTTAGTTTAGCGGGAACGTATTTGGTACTCATGCCGAATAATCCTAAAGCAGGCGGTGTCTCACGACGCATTGAAGGTGAAATGCGTAACGAATTGCGCGAAGCCATGCACGCTTTGGAAATTCCTGAAAATATGGGCTTGATTGTTCGCACCGCAGGTTGTGGCAAAAATGTTGAAGAATTGCAGTGGGATTTGAATTATTTATTGCAACTTTGGGAAGCCATCGATCGTTCCGCACAACAACAAGCTGCGCCATTCCTCGTTTTCCAAGAAAGTAACGTCATTATTCGCGCTTTGCGTGACCATCTACGAAATAACATTGATGAAATTTTAATCGACGATTTAGAAGCCTTTAATTTGGTAAAAAGTTTTCTCAAACAAGTAATTCCTGACTTTTTGAGCAAAATTCGGCTTTATAAAGATGCTGTGCCATTGTTCAACAAATATCACATCGAATCACAAATCGAAGTCGCGTATAACCGCGAAGTGTCTTTGCCATCAGGCGGATCGATTGTGATTGACCACACCGAAGCTCTAACCTCTATCGACATCAACTCTGCCCGTGCAACGAAAGGCACAGACATCGAAGACACTGCGTTCAATACCAATTTAGAAGCGGCTGAAGAAATTGCGCGTCAATTACGTTTGCGCGATTTGGGTGGTTTATTTGTGATTGATTTCATCGACATGGGTTCTGTGAAACATCAACGTCAAGTCGAAACCCATTTGCGCGAAGCCATCAAAATTGACCGTGCCAGAATTCAAACAGGACGGATTTCACGTTTTGGTTTGCTGGAAATGTCACGTCAAAGAATGCGCCCATCGCTTGGCGATTCAACGCAACTCGCTTGCCCTCGTTGTAAAGGTCAAGGCACTGTTCGAAACGTCGAATCGGTAGCGTTATCTGTGCTTCGCATCATTGAAGAAGATGCGATGAAAAAAGGCGTGGAAAAAATCATCGCGCATTTGCCGATTGAATGTGCCGCCTTTTTGCTCAATGAAAAACGCAGCGTAATTGAACGATTAGAAAATCGTTTAAAAGTCGGTATCGTGATTTTGCCAAGTAAGCATTTAGAAACCCCTGCTTATGAAGTTGAAATTATTCGAGAACGCGATTATCACGAAGAAAAAGCCAGTTATTCGCAAATCAAAGCCGAAACAATTCATATCCCAGAATTTGTGCAACACGCCAAGCATCAAACGCAAGCGGCTACACCAGCTGCGGTGACAGAATTCATGCACGATAGCCCTGCGCCAATGCTTAACAAAAATGAAGCGGCAACATTGATTAAACGTTTTTGGACAAAATTAGCAAAAGTGTCCGCGAGCGACCATGATGCAGCAAATTTGGATGCAGAAGATATTGTGCCATTCAATGAAAATGCAGACGTTGACGAATCGGGCAATGCGCCGACACAAGCCGTTCGCAGTTTGAAAAGCAAAAATCGCCGTAACAAAAATCAGCGGAATCAAAAACAACGCGGCAAAGAACGTGCTGCAAAAACAGCGACTGAAAATGACGAAACGCCAGCTGTTCAAACAGAAAACGACGTAATTGCCATGCCAGAAATTGCCACAAGCGACGTTCATGTTGAAAATTCGGCTGAAATTACCGTTGAGGCAAATGCTGAAAATGCACCGCGCAAAAACAAGCGAAACAATGTGCGTCGCGGCCCTAATCGTCGTAGACCTCGGAATGTGGATTATAAAAAATCAGAAACGATGGGGAACACAGAAAATGCAAGCGTTGAAATTTCAGCCTCAGCCCCTATTTCTGAATCATCACCGATTGATTCAAACGCCATTTCGTTAGGCTACACAGCTAAAATCATCTAAGTTTTTGTAGGGGGCGAATGATATTCGCCCTTTTCTACACCAAACTCTTCGTTGTGGATGGGCAAATGTGATTTGCCCCTACAATAAAAATTGTTACTGCAACTCGCGCCAACTTTCATGCAACCTTCTTTTATCCATCTTCGAGTTCACACTGAATTTTCGTTAATCGACGGTTTAGTCAAAATCAAACCGTTAGTTAAAAAATTAACTGAATTACAAATGCCTGCCGTGGCGGTAACTGACCATGTCAACATGTTCGGTCTCGTTAAAATGTACAAAACCGCGACCAGCTCAGGCATCAAACCGATTGCGGGGGCAGATGTTTTAATTTTCAACTCTGACGAACCTGATAATCCGTATCGCTTAACGTTGCTCGCGCAAAATCACAAAGGTTATGTGACGCTAACGGAACTTGTGTCGCAAGCGTATCAAAAAGGACAATCCAAAGACGGTGTGCCGATGATTCGTCGTGAATGGATGGAGCAAAATCATGACGGTTTGATTGCCTTATCAGGTGCAATGCAAGGCGATATTGGTCGCGCATTAGTGGCGGATAAAAAAGACGATGCGCTGCATTTTGCAATGTATTGGCAAAATCTGTTTCCAAACCGATTTTATTTAGAACTCCAGCGCGTTGGAAAACCGAACGAAGAAAGCTACATCGCGGCAGCGATTGATTTAGCCTTCGCTCTGAATTTGCCCGTCGTGGCAACAAACGATGTCCGTTTTTTAAAACAAGAAGAATTCGCCGCGCATGAAGTGCGAGTTTGTATCAACCAAGGGCGCGTTTTAGACGATGAACGTCGCCCAAAAGATTACACCGATCAACAATATCTGCGTAGTTCAGAAGAAATGCAGGCGTTATTTGCCGACATTCCCGAAGCCTTAGAAAACACGGTTGAAATTGCAAAACGGTGCAGTTTAACGCTGGTATTAGGTAAAAATTATTTGCCTGATTTCCCCACACCAGACGGCATGACGATTAACGATTTGATTATTGCTGAATCGGAAAAAGGCTTAATCGAACGTTTAAAGCATCATCCTGTTCCCGATGAAAACGCTTACCACGAACGCTTAAAAATCGAACTCGATGTGATTACGCAAATGGGTTTTTCGGGTTATTTCATGATTGTTGCCGACTTTATTCAATGGGCAAAAAATCACGGCATTCCTGTCGGACCTGGTCGAGGTTCGGGTGCGGGTTCGCTGGTGGCTTACGCGCTGAAAATTACCGATTTAGACCCGATTGAATTTGAATTACTGTTTGAACGTTTTTTGAATCCTGAACGGGTATCGATGCCCGATTTTGACATCGACTTTTGCATGGATCGACGCGACGAAGTCATTGATTACGTTGCAGATAATTACGGACGCGACCAAGTTTCACAAATTATCACTTACGGTTCGATGGCAGCAAAAGCGGTGATTCGTGACGTAGGGCGCGTTTTAAGTTTGGGTTATGGTTTTGTCGATAGACTCGCCAAAATGATTCCGACTGAAGTCGGCATTACGCTTTCAGACGCGCTAAAAAACAGCCCCGAAATGCAACAAGCCTACAACGACGAAGAAGATGTCAAAACCTTGATTGATATGGCGTTGATTTTAGAAGGCACAGCGCGAAATGCAGGTAAACACGCGGGTGGCGTGGTCATTGCGCCAACGAAATTAACCGATTTTTCACCGCTTTATTGCGACGTTGATGGTAGTAATTTAGTCACACAATACGATAAAAGCGATGTGGAATCCGTTGGCTTGGTGAAATTCGACTTTTTGGGTTTGCGGACATTGACGATTATCGATTGGGCGTTGCAAACCATTGACGCGCAAAATGCCAAAAAAGGCTTGCCGCCTGTCGATATTAGTCAAATTCCGCGTGACGATTTTGCCTCGTATGATTTACTCAAAAAAGGCTTAACCACTGCCGTATTCCAGTTGGAATCGCGCGGAATGAAAGAGTTAATCAAAAAACTCTTGCCTGACTGTTTCAACGACATCATTGCGCTCGTGGCATTATTTCGCCCAGGCCCGTTGGAATCTGGGATGGTCGATGATTACGTCAACGTCAAACACAAACGCAAACCTGCCGAATATCCGCATCCGATTCTTGAACAAATTTTAGAACCGACCAACGGCGTTATTTTGTATCAAGAACAAGTCATGCAAATCGCGCAGGTGTTATCAGGTTACACGCTCGGTGGCGCGGATATTTTGCGTCGTGCGATGGGTAAAAAAGACGCTGCCGAAATGGCGAAACAGCGTGATGTGTTTGTCGGTGGTGCGGAAGCTAATGGTGTTGATAAAGACGTTGCAAATTATATTTTTGATTTAGTCGATAAATTTTCGGGCTACGGTTTCAACAAATCGCATTCTGCGGCTTATGCGCTTGTCGCCTATCAAACAGCATGGCTCAAAGCGCATTATCCCGCCGCTTTTATGGCAGCGGTACTTTCTGCCGATATGGACAACACCGACAAAATCGTTATCAACATCGAAGAATGTCGTGCGCTGAATATCAAAATTATTCCACCGTCGATTAACACTTCTGATTTTAAATTTACTGTTGGCGACAACGGCGAATTGATTTACGGTTTAGGTGCGTTGAAAGGTGCAGGTGAAGCTGCTCTTTTAGATATGATTGAAGAACGCAAAAACCATGGCGTATTTACTGATTTGTATGATTTGTGTAAGCGCGTTGATTTACGAAAATTTAATAAACGTGTTTCCGAAGCCTTAATCAAAGCGGGTGCATTAGATGAATTTGGGACAAATCGCGCCGCACATTTAGCCGAATTGCCCACTGCATTGCGTGTTGCCGAACACCACGCAAAAATGAAACTCGCAGGGCAAAGCGATTTATTCGGTTTAGGTGGCGGTAGCAATGAAACCGATGAAGAATCTGAAAATCAAACATATACCGCTGACGTTGCGCCGTGGTCAGATAAAGTTCGTTTTGCAGAAGAAAAAGCCGTTTTAGGTTTATTTTTAACAGGACATCCGATTGACCAATACGCCGACGAATTACGACAACTGGTTAAACGAAACCTCGCTACGCGCATTGCGGAAATTGTTCCTGAACGACGAACGAATCATGTCAGAGTAGCTGGATTGGCAATTGATATTGGCTCGCGCCAAAACAAACAAGGAAAATCACGCGGTTTTGCAATTTTAGACGACAATTCGGCACGGTTAGAAATTGTTGCCCATCGTGAAACTTATGAGGAATTTCAAAGCCTTTTCACTTCTGAATACAAAGACAGATTATTGATTGTCGAAGGAAATTTGCTGCTCGATAATTATTTGAATGTGCCGATGCTCACGGTCGATAAAATTTATCCGATTGAAAAAGCACGAAGAACATTGCAGCTCACGTTTAAAAATAATGCTCAGTTTGAAAAACTCGCTGAAATGTTGCAACCTGTGAAAGGCGGTGAAACTGTGGTGCAAGTTGATTATTTTGCAGAGACGGCAAAAGCAACGTTGCGTTTTGGCGATGCGTGGCGCGTCGAAACCACGGATGAATTGCTGCACGAGTTGAAAATTTGGCTTGGAAAAGCAGCTGTGCGAGTTGGTTATTAAAAACGAATGATAAATCGCGCTATAGAACGAAAGCTAAAGCGCGATTCATTTTTAATGAAAACGACTATTTACGCACCATAATCCAAGTTTCTTTGGTTGCGTCATCTTCGTTACGATACCAACCTTGCAACGTTTTCATGTCACTAGACATGGTCAATTCTAAATCGCCATGAACAGATTTACCTTTGCCATTTTTGGGGTGTTCTTGCCATTTCCCTTTAATTACATTTCCTTCAAGTAGACCATCTAAAGTCCCACTTTGCGTAACGCTGTCATCATCATCGTATTCATAGTGACCTGTTATTTTGTTTGCAGATTGTTCAAGGGTGACATCGTTCACAATATCAGATGACCATGTTCCGCTTAGATGGTTTGCAAGTATTGCAACAGGCGCGGGTGTTGTTTCTGGTGCTGGTGTTGATGTTGATGTAATCGTTGTCACTTCGACACTTTGTGAAGTAGGCGTATTTTCAACAGAAACGGTTTGCTGTTCGAAAGCCGTTGGATAAAGCATTGCAAAACCTGCCCCCAGTGCGCCAATTAACATAAAGCCCAGTGTTAAACCAACGCCCCAAGTAGACCATTTTTTTTGAACTCGATTGAAATGATCGACACTTTCCCAAGAATTATTTTCCCACGCCCATTCCCGACCTTTAAAACCTAAAATGAAAGGCATCACAAGCCCTACAACAGGTACAAAACATAACAAACCTATCCACGTTTTATTAGAGATTGCCCATATCCAATTGAGTAAAAATGCGCCCCACGACCAACCTTTTATGCCTTCTGGCAAAACAGCTTTTTCTAATTTCATCCTCTATTCCTCGCTTTAATTAAAAAAAATGCCGAGTATCAGAAGTTGACACTCGACATTGAAAATCGTTAGAAGACCAAATACTAACTAGCCTGCCCAGTCTGCATATTTTTCACAAGTTTTGTTCGTTGATGCACCTTTTGCGGTGTCTGCAAATTTACCTAAACTGCCTTTGAAATCCTCTGGCGTTTCATTCCACATACATTCACAAAATGCTTCTGCTTTTGATTGACCTGGAATCGGACTTTTTTCTTCGCCACCTTCCCATTTGTTTGCGGCATAAGTTAAGCAACCAAGATATTGTTTATCAAGAACAGGAACATCGTTGTAATCGCCTTTAGCGAAAGCGATGTTTGATGCGAAAAGTAAAGGTAACGTTAAAGCAGAAATTTTTAACAAATTTTTCATAGCTGTGAACCTCAAAATTTAAAAGACTGACTGGGTTAATAATGATTTAAATATCACTCTTAACGCTTGATGCGGGCTTTCAATGTATCGAAAGCCCACAAAGTGTAATTCAAAGCGTGTTATTCGCAAATGCCCACACCTTATTTTTCATCTGTTTTTTCTTTCGGGGCTTCCGAAGGTGCTTGAATTGCTTGCTCTGCTTTTTGTTTTTCTTCAGCCGCTTTTTGTTGAGCAGCCGCTTTTTTTGCTAAAGCGGCTTTTTGGTCAGCAGCTTGTCTTGCAGCGGTGCTGCCTGTTCCTGTTGATTCGGCATGGGTTAAAACTGGCGATAAAAACATCGACATCGCAAGCACAGACAACACGATTTTTTGGATTTTGATACCTAACATAATCACCTCATTAAAATTAAATAGTTAGCAAAATTGCAGGCGAAGTGTAGCAGCGAATTTGTTTTGTTTCTTCGTTTCGCGGCAAATAAAGCCAAAAAATGTTAGAAAATGCGCCGTTACGCCTAAATTTTCGTTAAACTAACGCTGAAATTTTAGTCTTTCTTTTTATCACTTTTTAGGATTTTTAATGAATTCAAATGAATGGTTCACCGAGAAAATGTTGTCAACTGGCACCGCATTTTCACTCAAAATCAACTCAAAACTTCACGAAGAACAATCAGATTTTCAACATTTAGAAATTTACGACACCGAAACGTTCGGTAAATTGATGGTGATTGATGGTTGCACGATGGTTTCAACCCGCGATAACTTTTTTTATCACGAAATGATGAGCCACCCTGCCCTGTTTTTACATCCCAATCCAAAACGTGTTTGGATTATCGGCGGTGGCGATTGCGGCACATTGCGCGAAGTTTTAAAACATAAAAATGTTGAAGAAGCCGTGCAAATCGACATCGACGAACGTGTAACACGTTTGGCTGAAATTTATTTCCCTGAATTATGCGAATCAAATGGCGATTCACGCGCCGATTTGAAATTTATCGATGGTATTAAATGGCTCAAAGATGCCGCGCCGAATTCAGTCGATTTAATCATCGTTGACAGCACTGACCCTGTGGGCGTAGCTGAAGGTTTATTTGGCGAAGCATTTTACCGTGATTGCGTGGCGTGTTTGGCTGAAGACGGTATGTTGATTCAACAAAGTGAATCCGCGTTATTGCATTTAGATTTAATCAAAGATATGCGAGCAGCAATGAATACCGCAGGTTTCGCGCATCAACAAACGTTGTTTTTCCCGCAATGTATTTATCCATCAGGCTGGTGGAGTGCGACGATTGCAAGTAAAAAAGCCTTAACTTTCCGTGCAAACGACTGTGCAAATAAAGACTTTGAAACCGTTTATTACAATCTTGACATTCACAACGCGGCAATGGCGCAACCTGAATTTTTCAAAAAGGCGTTTGCGTAATCGATGCAGAATTTATCTACTTTTAAATTGATTGAACGCATCAGCACGATTGTTCGTGCTGAAGAACGCAAAAAATACGCGGCGTTAGGTTTGCAACCCATTCATATTCAAGTTCTTGATTATTTAAGCGCTTGCAACAGTTACAGCAACACCGCCGTTGGCATTACGGAGTATTTTGGTTTGACCAAAGGCACGGTATCACAAACGTTGCAAGTTTTAGAACGCAAAGGGTATCTCGAAAAAGAAATTGACGATGAAGATGCACGAGTCACGCATTTATTGTTGTCAAAAAACGGCGAAAAATTGCTTGAAGAAGCGAATCACGATGATATTTTCGAGCAAGCACAACAAGCTGTTTTATCGAAGCAATACGCAAGTTTGGACGATGCGTTGAAAATGACCCTTTTTACCTTGCAAAAAGGTTGTGATGTGAAAAGTTTTGGCGCGTGCGATTCGTGCATCAATTTCAATGTTGCCGACAATCACTACATTTGCACTGAAACAAATTTGCCTGTGTGGCAAATTGAAACCCACAAAATTTGCCGCGAACACCGATTTGCGGCGTAACTTTTTAGAGAAATTTATGTTTGATACCAAAACAATTGACGATATGGCAAGTAAATTGGCTGGCGTTTTGCCACCTGCGTTGCATACCGTGAAAGAAGATTTAGAAAAAACCTTTAAAGCGATTCTGCAAAGTGCTTTAGGCAAAATGGATTTAGTGACGCGCGAAGAATTTGAAGTGCAAAAATTGGTACTGGCAAAAACGCGTGCGAATTTAGAAGCTCTTGAAAAACGTATTGAAGCCTTAGAACCACAAAAAGCTGAGTAAATCCAATGGGATTAGCCGTCCTATATTCTCGCGCACGTTCTGGGATTGATGCGCCACTTGTCACGGTTGAAGTTCATGTTGCAAATGGGCTACCCGCGTTAAATATCGTCGGTTTGCCCGAAACTGCCGTGAAAGAAAGCAAAGACCGTGTGCGTGGCGCGATTCAAAATTGTCGTTTTGATTTTCCCGCCCAACGCATTACGGTCAATCTTGCGCCTGCTGATTTGCCCAAAGATGGTGGACGTTTTGATTTAGCTATTGCGCTCGGAATTTTGGCGGCAAGTGGTCAAATTTCAAGTAAAAATTTAGACCAATTTGAATGCGTCGGTGAATTATCGCTTGGTGGTGAATTGCGCTCGATTCAAGGCGTGTTACCGATTGCAATTGCGGCGCGAGATTGCAAACGACAGCTCATTTTGCCCAAAGAGAATACCGCTGAAGCGGCACTCGTTAAAAATGTTGAAATTATTCCAGCTGCACATTTACTTGAAGTTTGCGCTCATTTGAATGGGCGCGGATTGATTCAAACCACGTTTCAACAACCACAACCGACTGAATTAAAACACGATGTCGATTTCTCCGATGTTCACGGGCAATATCATGTTAAACGCGCCTTTGAAATTGCGGCGGCAGGCGCACACAATTTACTGATGCTCGGACCTCCAGGGACGGGAAAGTCAATGCTTGCATGTCGAATGCCCACGATTTTACCGTCACTCACCGAAGAACAAGCCCAGGAAACCGCCGCGATTGCATCGATTAGCGACCAAGGTTTAGACGTGGCGAATTGGTTGCGTCCGCCTTATCGTGCGCCGCATCATACGGCTTCGGCGGCGGCATTGGTTGGCGGTGGTAGTAATCCTAAACCTGGTGAAATTTCCCTTTCTCATCACGGCGCATTGTTTTTAGACGAATTGCCCGAATTTGACCGCAAAGTGTTAGAAGTGTTGCGCGAACCGCTTGAAACGGGTCATATCACAATTTCCAGAGCTGCTCGGCAAGTCGATTTCCCTGCGCGTTTTCAACTCATTGCCGCCATGAATCCGTGTCCGTGCGGTTATTTAGGCGATGCGTCGGGGCGTTGTCATTGCACGTCAGAACAAGTCACCCGTTATCGTGCGAAAATTTCAGGGCCTCTTTTAGATAGAATTGATATGCACCTTGAAGTCCCGCGCGTGCCGCATGACGTATTGCGTAAAGGTTCACCCGATGGTGAAGAATCGAGCGCAATCATTCGAGCGCGTGTGATTGCTGCGCGAAACTTGGCGTTAGCGCGAGCAGGTAAAGCGAATGCGTTATTGTCAGCAAAAGAAGTGAAGCAACTTTGCGTTTTATCCGAAGCAAGCCACCGTTTGCTTGACCAAGCAATGGAACGTTTTGGTTTATCAAATCGCGCGTATCATCGAATTTTAAAATTAGCGCGAACGATTGCGGATTTAGCGAACTCATCTGACATTGAAATTCAACATTTAAGCGAAGCGATTGGTTATCGAAAACTCGATAGACAAAATTAACGATTGCGCGTTATCAAATAAAGAACGCGCCTCTTCTGCTTTGAAATGTTCAATAATGAGCAACGATGAATTCACACACCGTATCGCCTTTTGCCATATTGCGAGTGAGTTCAACAGATTCGCCAAGCGTTGTTTTAATTAACGCTAAATCGAATTGGCAAATTTGGGGATATTTTTGCGCTAAATCGTGATAAATACAGTTGCACGCTTGCAGGCATTTCTCACCTTCCGCATTTTGCGTTTCTTGCACGATAAAACCCAAATCATTCATGGTTTCAATAAGCATAGGAACACGCTTACTCAACGGTTTTCCTGCAAATTGATGTAATTGCCCCGCCAGTTTTCCGCCTAATTTAGTCATATAAATTTCACCGTCTTCACTCGAAATCGTTTCAAGTAAATTTTCAAGCATCAAATCCGCTAAAAACGCATAGTGTTTAGGAAAATGATTGATACCTTTATCGGTAATTGCATAACGCGCAAGTGGTCGCCCAGCTGTTTTATCAAACGTATTTTTCTCAATGTAACCGTCATTTTCTAACGCGATGAAATGTTGTTGAACTGCCGTGCGCGAAATACCTAACACGTCGGTGAGTTCATCAATGCTCAATCCTTGTTTGTGCGCTAAAAAATGTTCCAGAATTTCGTGTTGTCGTTGATTGATTTTGTTCATTGTTTTTTGAATGATTTAAAATATATGACTTATATAACCATTGTATTGTATAAGTCAGACTATTGCTATAAACTACTTTTGAGTTTCGACTCAATACTAATAACAATAATTTTTAGGAGTTTATGACAATGAGTGAAAACACAACAAATCTAACATTATTCGAACAACTTGGTGGCGAAGCGGCTGTAAATGCGGCAGTGGACGTTTTTTATCGCAAAGTGCTTGCTGATTATCGAATCAATCGTTTTTTCGATAACGTCGATATGGAAACACAAGCGGCAAAACAGAGAGCCTTTTTAACGATGGCGTTTGGTGGCCCAAATAATTACAGTGGTCAAGACATGCGTAATGGTCATGCAAGATTGGTTAAATTGGGGTTGAGTGATGAACATTTTGATGCAGTATTAGAACATTTAGGTGCAACATTAACTCAATTAGGCGTTAGCGAAGATTTGACGGCACAAGTTTTAGCCCTTGCAGAAACGACGCGAAATGATGTGTTAGGTAAATAAAACGCCTCGAAATTAAATGCGTTTTTTGCCTGCAACCTTGGCGAAATGTGTTCCACAAAATTCCGTCAATTTAACTGTTAAAAATCAATTCGTTTTGATTATTGCAAGTTTTGTATGTGTCGCAGTCGATATTGCCGCAACAGATTATTTTCAAACGCTGTTTCAATTATCACCAACATCGCCTTTATTAGTTGCTTCTATTGGCGCATCGTTGGTGATTTTATTTTTTGCGCCGCACAGTCCACTTGCACAACCTTGGTCGTTTGTCGGTGGACAATTAGCGAGTGCATTGGTTGGCGTAACGTGTGCGCTTTATATTCCCTCGTTTGCACTTTCTTGTGCGAGTGCTGTGAGCGGCAGTATTTTGGCAATGCTTTTGTTTCGCTGCCTTCATCCACCAGGTGCTGCAACTGCACTTGCCCCTGTTGTGGGCAGTGTTTCAGGTTATAACTTCGTTTTAGTTCCCGTCGCATTAAATGTTTTTATTACGTTGCTAATGGTTATTGCCGTAAATCGTTGGTGTTTAACACATGATGATTCAAACGTCTCTAAACCCGCCACAAATAAAACTGTTCACCAAAAAAAGCGTCACACAAAAACAAAATACACTCGAAAAAACGCGAAAGTAAGGTAAATTGTTCAACTTGGCATAGAGCGTGCTTTTTATAATGTTTTACTTATTAAACTAAGCGAGGCGTTTTGATGAAACTCAATACACATACTGTGTCATTTGTGACGGCAACTTTTTTTAGCAGTTTATTTATTGCCGATGTGGTGAGAGCCGATTTTGATAAAACCATTGAAGATGCACTCAAATTTGGTGATGGTGGCGCGATTAAGTTTGATGCTAATTATCGTTGGGAAAATGTTGATCGCGATGCAGGCGCAGATAATACGGCAAACGCGAATACCATTCGTACACGAATTGGTGTGTTATCACCGAAATTCCACGGTTTTCAAGGCTTTGCTGAATATGAAGGTACACACGCCTTGCAAGCTGATTACAACGATGGACGCGGCAATAAACCTGCGTTTTCTCCGATTGCCGACCCCGCGCAAAATGAGTTGAATCAATTATGGATAACGTATTCAAATTTTGACACGGTGGTTAAAGGTGGTCGTCAACGTATTAAATTAGATGACGATCGTTTTATTGGTAACGTTGGTTGGCGGCAACTTGAAACCACGTTTGACGCAGTTTTAGTCACAAATAATTCCATCAAAGATTTGACGGTCAACGCAGGTTATCTTGGGAATGTGCAGACATTTTTATCGACCACTGAAAACATTGATGCGCCGATTTTGAACGTAAATTACAAACTCGGTGATTACGGCAATGTGATTGGTTACGGTTATTGGCTTGATTACACCGAAAAAGAAAATTTCGGTAAATCGAATCAAACGTACGGTTTACGCTTCAACGGGGCAACGCCAAAAATTTACAATCATTACAATTTGCTCTACACCGCAGAATGGAGCATTCAACAAGATTATGGACATCAAACGACTGCTTATGAAGCTCATCGCTACAATGCAATGGGTGGATTCAATGCGTATTTCATGACCTTTCAAGGTGCGGTTGAACAATTGAATGGCAATGGCACAAATGCTTTTATTACGCCACTAGGGACAAATCACGCTTTCCAAGGTTGGGCAGATTTATTTGCTGCCACAACCCCTAAAAACGGAATTCGTGATGTGTTCGGTACAGTGAGTGCGAAAGTGCTAGATGATAGTTTGACGGTTGCAGGTGTTTATCATGATTACACCGACGATACAGGCAATGTTTCTTATGGTAAAGAATGGGATTTTCAAGCCGTTAAAAAGTTCGGCAAGCATTATTCAGTATTAGCCAAATATGCCAATTATGAAGCCGATAATGCCGCGACAACCGACACACAAAAAATTTGGTTGCAAGGCAACGTGAACTTTTAATTTTTTACCCTTTTGGAAACACGCGATTATGTATTTAAAAAATCTTCCCATTAAGCACAAACTTTTGTTGATGCTGATTCTGCCGTTACTGAGTATTGCTGTTTTTAGTGGCATGATTATTTTCGAGCGTTTTCAAGAAGTCAGCCAATCAACACAGCTTATTAAAGACGCAGAGTTTTTCGCCCAAATTGGCGCGACAACCCATAACTTGCAAAAAGAACGCGGCACGTCGGTGGGCTTTGTGAGTAGCAAAGGTGCAAAACTTGCCGACAAATTGCCTGTTATGCGAAGTGATAGTGATAAAACGTTAGTGACGCTAACGGAAACGATTAAGCAGCGCATTTCACAAGACAATGCAAATCTTCAAAGTACGCTTGATTCGTTGGCAAAACTCACCGCATTACGCCAAAAAGCAGACACATTTGAAATTGATGGTTTAGCCTGCGCGGGGCAATATACCGCAATTATTCAATCACTTTTAGAACTCACAAATACGGTGGGCAAATCGTCACAAAATGCTCAAATTATGCGCGGCGCAAATACTTATTCTGCCTATTTGAATATGAAAGAACGCGCTGGACGTGAACGGGCAATTTTGGCGGGTATTTTTGCCGTTGATAAATTGATGTTGCCAAATTTGTTAAAACTATCGAGTAATTTTGGTGAAGCGAATGCCAGTTTGCAGCAATTTTTGCAAGTTGCCAAACCTGAGTAAATTGAATTTCACAAGCAAACCGTCACAGGAAAATCCGTTGAAGAAGTCGAAAGAATGCGAAAACAGGCTTTGGAATCGGCGTTAGACGTGCCGCTTGGTATTGAAAGTGCCTATTGGTTTGACACAGCAACAACGCGCATCAATTTGATGAAACAAGTTGAAGATAAATTAGTCGGTGATTTACTGGACGAAGCGAATGCCATTAAATCGACAGCAATAAAAACGTTAATCGTCATTTCCGTTTTGCTGGTTTTAGTAATTTTGCTGGTGTTGTATTCAATTGCAAAAGTCACGCATACGATTACTCAACCGCTGATGTTAATGAAAGATACACTCGTTGAAGTCAATAAAACAGGCGATTATTCTAAAAAATTAGATTATCAATCGCACGATGAAATCGGTGAAACGGCAGCCGCTTTTAATGCCATGATGACCACTTTGCAAGAAGCGTTATCCAATGTGAATAAAGTCATGAATGCTGTTGCGCTGGGTGAATTTAATGTTGGCGTTGACGTGCAAGTGAACGGCGATTTAAACATGTTAAAAGACAGCGTCAATGAAACGATGGGGCAATTACGAATTACGATGTTTGCCTTAAATGACGTGATGAATTCACTTTATAACGCTGATTTTGCCAAAGTTATCGTGGCGAATGCGAAAGGCAATTACAAACAAATTTTGGACAAAGCCATTACGTCACAAGACGCATTACGCTCGATGCTCAGTGACATTGGCTCAGTGATGGAAAGTGTTGCAGCGGGGGATTTGAATCATCGCGTTACAGCAGAAGGACGTGGCGAATTATTGACACTCAAAGACAATATCAATAGCACTTTGCTTTCGTTGGGTTGTTTAAATGAAATTGTCAGCGTCGCGCAAGCGTTGGCTGATGGTGATTTAACCCAATCCGTGCCAACGAATTATCCTGGTGTGTTTGGTCAGGTCACAAGCAGCATGAACAATACGGTTCAGCATTTAAAAGATTTAATTGCTCATGTGCATGATGCGGCGGAAACGATTGGCACGGCGGCAAAAGAAATTGCTGCTGGCAATAACGATTTATCACACCGAACCGAAGAACAAGCGGCAAGTTTGGAAGAAACCTCGGCGAGCATGCAAGAACTCACAGGCACTGTGCAGCAAAATAATACTCATGCAGAAGAAGCCAATAAAATGGCAAATGACGCAGCCGTCATTGCTACGCGCGGCGTTGATGTGGTGCATTCTGTTGTGCAAACCATGGATGAAATCAATACGTCTTCACATCGCATCGTCGATATTATTTCGGTTATCGATGATATTGCTTTCCAAACCAACATTTTAGCGTTGAATGCGGCGGTTGAAGCGGCAAGAGCAGGCGAATCAGGCAAAGGCTTTGCGGTCGTGGCGGTTGAAGTTCGCAATTTAGCGCAACGTGCCGCCAATGCAGCAGGAGAAATTAAACGTTTAATTGATGAATCTGTTGAACGTGTTTCGGGTGGCACAAAACAAGTGACCGAGGCGGGCAATACGATGGAAGAAATTGTGACTTCTATTCGCAATGTGTCCAAAATTATCAATGAAATTACGACTGCGTCAGAAGAACAAACAGCAGGCATTAGTCAAGTCAATCAAGCGATTCGACAAATGGACGATGTGACGCAACAAAATGCAGCGTTAGTTGAACAAGCAGCGGCAGCAGCTGAATCACTAGAAGAGCAAACACACGATTTAACCAATTCACTTAGAAATTTCCGAGTGAGTTAATTTTTATTTTTTTGAAGAGAACACCATGACACGCATTACTTTTGAGAATCAAACGTTTGAAACGCAAACCGATGAAACCGTTTTGCAAACGCTGCTAAGAAATAATCAACAAATTCCTTACGGTTGCAAGGCTGGCGCGTGTCAATGTTGTTTGATGCAAAGTCTTGATAATGTGCCGCCGCTTGCTAGCCAAATTGGTTTGAAAGATTCACAGCAAAAACAAAATTATTTTTTGCCCTGTATTTGCACAGCAGAAAACGATATGAATGTTGCATTGCCAAATACCCAAACGGCGTGGTTTGAAAGTGAAGTTATCGAAAAGAAAGCATTATCAAGCAACGTGATTTTGTTGAAATTAAAATCGGCACAGCCGCTCGCTTTCTTTGCTGGGCAATTTGTGAATTTGCGTCATGGCGAGGTGATTCGCAGTTATTCGATTGCAAACATTCCAAATTCTAATCACGAACTTGCGTTTCATATTCGCGTTTTACCAAATGGGAAATTTAGCCGTTTTGTGGCGGATGAGTTGCAAGTTGGAATGCCACTAGAATTTTCGCATGCACAAGGCAACTGTCATTACGTTGAAGGAAAAAGCGAGCAGCCGTTATTGTTAATTGGGACAGGAACAGGACTTGCGCCGCTTTATGGGATTCTTTGCGACGCGTTAGAAAATCATAAGCATCAAGGTGAAATTCATTTATTTCACGGAAGTCGTGATGAATCAGGGTTGTATTTTGAAAACGAATTGCGCGAATTAGAAAATCGTCATGCGAATTTTCATTACACGCCGTGTTTGTCAGCGGAGGGAAATGATGAAAAATACGCTCAAGGTCGAGTGAACCAAATTGCGTTGCAACAATTTCAGAACTTAGAGAAATGGCGCGTGTATTTGTGTGGTCAGCCTGAAATGGTGTTGCAAACAAAAAGACTGGCATATTTGCAAGGTGCATCGTTGCAACAAATTTATGCTGATGCGTTTAGTTCATAAAGAGAGTGAGACTCTATGCAGAGTGGTGCAAAAATCACTCTGTATATGTTCATGTTGTTATTTGTAGATTTTGCTTCGATGTCCGATTTCCAACAACAAAATAACAAGTTTATCGTCTTTAATGTCGCAAATAATTCGATAATTTCCTTGTCTATAACGCCACAAACCCTTGAATTTTCCATTTAGAGCTTTTCCTAGCGAACGCGGATTTTCGATTTTTTGTAATTGCTCAATAAACTGAATCAACTTGTTTTGCGTACTTTCGTCTAAATCATCTAAGGCTTTCGCCGCTTTTCTTTTGAACTCAATGTGCCACGCCATAATGTTGCTTTTTCCAGTCATCAAAAGAAATCGTATCGTCTTCGCCCTTTTCAAGTTCTTCCAGAGCGGCTTCACCTGCCAATGTATCTAAAATATCTTCTACATACTCTGCAACGGCATTTTTAATGACAGCATCAATTTCCAAACCTTGCGAATGGGCAACGTTTTCGAGTAATTCTTCTACTTCATTATCGAATTCTATTGTGTGCATTTTGCTCTCTCGTGTTTGCTTCAGAAACCGAATAACTTAATGTGTTCATTTGTTTTACTCAAACAAAATTCAAAAATGAAAATCGATACCATGCTTGTAAAAACTGACATAGTATCGATCATCATATTTTTAAAGCTGAAAACGAATTTTTAATCTTTGAGCCATTTATAAAGTCCGAACGCTGCTGCGCCAGCAGCAAGTGGTGATGCAACGGTAACCGCTAATCCCGCAGCCATTCCACCACCAACTACACTACCAACAGCGGCTAACCCAGAGGTAATGCCAGTAGCTCCAAGTCCAGATACGCCTAACGCAGAAACAGTACCAATTGCACCAGCACCACCAAGTGCAGTACCACCTAAAGCTGCACCAGCTGCTTTTAAATCTTCATTTGAATCATCACTCATAAATTACTCCAATTCCCCTGATATTGAACAAACTAAAAACGTGGGGCTTTACGTTTTTGGCGGTAAATATATTACCCCTTCTTCACATACAAATCCGTAATCGTGCCTTCAATCATTTCAGCGGCAAACGCAAAGGTTTCAGACAAGGTCGGATGCGCGTGAATGGTCAAACTAATGTCTTGCATATCTGCGCCCATTTCCAACGCTAAAACCGCTTCGGCAAGCAATTCCCCTGCATTCGTGCCGACAAAACCCGCGCCTAAAATGCGCCCTGTTTCTTTGTCGGACAAAATTTTGGTCATGCCTTCTTTGCGTCCCATACTCAATGAACGCCCACTCGCCGCCCACGGAAACGCGCCTTTTTCGTATTCGATGCCTTGCGCTTTGGCTTGATTTTCGGTCAAACCCATCCACGCAATTTCAGGGTCGGTATACGCGACCGATGGAATCGTCAGCGCGTCGAAATGCGATTTATGTCCCGCAATCACTTCAGCGGCAACTTTGCCTTCGTGTACCGCTTTATGCGCGAGCATCGGTTGCCCGACAATATCGCCAATCGCAAAAATATGTGGCACGTTGGTGCGTTGTTGTTTATCAACGGCAATAAAACCGTAATCATCCACGTTCACGCCTGCGTTTTCAGCCCCGATTTTTTTACCATTCGGTCTACGTCCAACGGCAACTAAAACCGCGTCAAACATTTCAGATTCAGGCGCACCTTTGCCTTCAAACGACACTTTCAAACCATCCGCTTGCGCTTCAATCGCACTCACTTTGGTTTCGAGCCAGATGTTTTTGTATTGTTTTTTGATTTTGCGGAATAACGGCGTAATCAAATCTTTGTCGCAACCTGGAATAATTTGCTCCATCAATTCCACAACGTGAATTTCAGAGCCAAGCGCGTGATAAACCGTCGCCATTTCTAGCCCGATAATCCCGCCGCCGACAATCAACAGCTTTTTCGGAATAAACGGCAACGCTAACGCATCGCTTGAATCCCAAAGACGTGGGTCATCGTTAGGGAAAACGGGAATTTCAGTGGCTTGTGAACCTGCGGCAATAATCGCATTTTCAAACGTCACAGTTGTGTCGCCAACAACGAGTGTATTCGCACCTGTGAAACTACCGACACCTTGAATCACAGTCACTTTGCGTTGTTTCGCCAACGCCCCTAAACCATCATTCAGCCCTTTGGTGACGCTCATGCGCCACGCACGGATTTTGTCGATGTCGAGTTCAGGCTTCGCAAATGTCACGCCGTAGTTTTCAGATTCTTCGGCTTCGTGAATCGTATGCGCTAAATGCAAAAGGGCTTTTGACGGAATACAACCGACGTTTAAACACACGCCGCCTAACACGCCATAACGCTCAACTAGCACAACGCTTTTGCCTAAGTCCGCTGCGCGAAACGCCGCCGTATAACCACCTGGGCCACCGCCTAAAACGAGAACTTCTGTTTGTAAATTTTCGCTCATGATTCTCTCCTTAAACGAGCAAACGACGCACGTCGCCTAAATAGTATTTCAACGCTTCCATGAAACGTGCGCCTTCTGCGCCATCAATCACGCGATGGTCATACGTTAAATCCAGCGGCAACATCAAACGTGGTTCAAATTCTTTGCCATTCCAAACAGGTTGAATCGATGATTTTGTCACGCCCAAAATCGCCACTTCTGGCGCGTTCACAATCGGCGTAAAGGATTTGCCACCGATACCACCCAAACTCGAAATACTCATACAACCGCCTTGCATATCGGCGGCGGTGAGTTTTCCAGCACGGGCTTTTTCGCTTTTCTCACCGATTTCAAGCGCGAGTTGTTTAATCGATTTGCTTGGCACATCACGCACCACAGGCACAACCAAACCATTTGGCGTATCAACCGCAATGCCGATGTTCAAATACTTTTTGAAAATCAAACTTTGCCCATCGCTAGAAAGCGACGAATTAAAACGTGGGAATTGTTGCATCGCGGCGGCTAACGCTTTCATGATAAACAACAGCCCTGTGTATTTGACCGTGTTGTTTTTCTCCGAATTCAACGCCACACGGAAGGCTTCCATTTCTGTAATATCGGCTTCATCGTGATAGGTCACCATCGGCAAATTCAGCCAAACACTGGTCATGTGCTGACCTGTGAGTTTGTTAATTTTGCTCAGTGGTTGGACTTCGATTTCGCCAAATGCTGTGAAATCAGGCACAGCAATTTTTGGCAACGCCGCGCCACCTGTGACGGTGATGCCTTCGGTCATCGCTTTTTTGACATACGCTTTCACGTCGTCTTTCAAAATACGCCCTTTACGACCATTGCCTTGCGAAATTTGCGAAATATCAACACCCAATTCACGCGCAAATAAACGCACGGCTGGTGAAGCGTGTGCTTTGCCTTTTGAAACAACTGGCGCAGACGTTTCTACAACGGCTGGTGCAGCAGGTTTTGGTGCAGGTGCAACTTCAATTGCTTTCGCTTCTTCAACTGGTGCAGGAGCTGGTGCTGGTTCAGCCGCTGGTGCAGGTGTTGCCGCTTCTTCTTTGCTCACCAAAACCGTGATAATCAATGAACCCTCATTCACTTTATCACCAACTTTTAAATGCACCTGTTGAACCGTTCCCGCAACCGACGCTGGCACGTCCATACTCGCTTTGTCTGTTTCAAGCGTAATCAGCGTTTGATCGACTTCAATCACGTCACCCGTTTGGACTTCAACCGCCACCACGTCAACATCATGCACGTTGCCAATGTCTGGGACTTTAATTTCAAATGTTGTACTCATGGTTCCTTCCTTATTTCAACCAAGGGGCTTTGACGTTTGCATCGATGCCGTATTTCGCAATCGCAACTTCGACTTTGCCAAGTTCAAATTGTCCGTTATCTGCCAAACTTTTCAGCGCAGCAACCGTGATGTGGAAACGGTCAACTTCAAAGAAACGGCGTAAATGTTCGCGTGTGTCGGAGCGTCCAAAACCGTCTGTACCTAAAACAGTGTAAGGAGCTTTGATTTCGCTACGAATTTGCTCTGCAAAGGCACGAATGTAATCGGTTGCGGCAATGACTGGCACATTTGCGTTTGGTAGCAATTTGCTAACGTGTGATTGTGTTGGTGTTTCGGTTGGATGCAAGCGATTCCAACGTTCACAGCTTTGCGCGTCACGCGCCAACTCGGTGAAACTTGGGCAACTCCACAAGTCTGCTTCCACACCCCAATCATTTTTCAACAATTCAGCAGCAAAAACTGCTTCACGGAAAATTGCACCTGAACCGAGTAAATTCACACGCAATGTTGCATTTTGGTCGCCTTGTTTGAAGCAATACATCCCTTTCAAAATGTCTTGTTCAATGCCTTCTGGCATGGCTGGATGCGTGTAGTTGTCGTTCATTACCGTTAAGTAATAGAAAACATCTTCTTGCTCGGCGTACATTCGACGCAAACCGTCTTGAATAATGACGGCTACTTCATACGCATAAGTTGGATCGTAAGAAATACAATTCGGAACGGTTGCCGCCATTAAATGACTGTGACCGTCTTCATGTTGTAAGCCTTCACCGTTAAGCGTTGTACGACCTGCTGTGCCACCTAATAAGAAACCACGAGTACGTTGGTCAGCAGCAGCCCAAATTAAATCGGCAACCCGTTGAAAACCAAACATGGAGTAGAAAATATAGAACGGAATCATTGGCGTGTTGCTAGTTGAATACGCCGTTCCTGCTGCAATCCAATCTGCTAAACCACCTGCTTCGTTAATACCTTCTTGCAGAACTTGACCGTGTTTGTCTTCTTTGTAGAACATCAATTGGTCAGCATCTTGTGGCGTATAAAGCTGCCCAACTTGTGACCAAATCCCAAGTTGACGGAACATCCCTTCCATCCCAAAAGTACGCGATTCATCTGGCACAATCGGCACAACTCGTTTGCCAATCGCTTTGTCTTTCACCAAAATGTTAAGCAAACGCACAAACGCCATTGTGGTTGAGGCTTCTTTGTCATTCGCTTCCAGCAAGGCTTTGAAATCGTTTAATATTGGAACAGTTAAAGATTCGGATTTCATACGACGTGCAGGCAAATAACCACCCAACGCAGCGCGACGTTCACGCATATACGTCAACTCTTTTGAACCTTCTTCAAACGTGATGTAGGGCAATTCATGTAATTGTTCGTCGGTGACAGGCAATTGATATAAATCACGGATATGTTTTATATCCACGTCATTCATTTTTTTCTGTTGATGCGAGGTGTTTTGCGCTTCACCTGATGACCCCATGCCATAACCTTTGATGGTTTTGGCTAAAATTACCGTCGGTTGACCTTTGTGATTTACCGCCGCTTGGAAGGCTGAGAAAATTTTCGAGGGATCATGACCACCACGATTGAGTTGCCAAATATCTCTATCTGACCAATCCGCAACCATCGCTTTAAGTTCAGGCGTATTAAAGAAATGTTCACGCACATACGCACCGTCTTTGGCTTTGAACGTTTGGAAATCGCCATCAACGCATTCCATCATTCGCGCCGCTAAAATACCGTCTTTGTCTCGCGCCAATAAGCTATCCCAACGATTGCCCCAAACGAGTTTAATCACATTCCAACCCGCGCCACGGAATTCACTTTCGAGTTCTTGAATGATTTTACCGTTACCACGCACAGGGCCATCAAGACGTTGCAAGTTGCAATTCACCACGAAAATCAAATTGTCTAAATTCTCGCGTCCCGCCATACCGATTGCGCCGAGTGATTCAGGTTCGTCGGTTTCACCATCGCCCAAAAATGCCCATACTTTGCGTCCGTCAGTATTGGTCAAACCACGGTCACGCAAATAACGCATGAAACGCGCTTGATAAATCGCGCAAATAGGGCCTAAACCCATTGAAACAGTTGGGAATTGCCAGAATTCAGGCATGAGCCAAGGATGTGGATACGATGACAAACCATTGCCACCCACTTCTTGGCGGAAATTGTCCATTTGCTCATGCGTGAAACGTCCGAGCAAAAATGCGCGAGCATATTCACCAGGTGAAGAATGTCCTTGGGTATAAATTAAATCGCCGCCGTGTTTTTCAGAAGGTGCGTGCCAAAAATGGTTATAACCCACATCGTATAAAGTCGCCGCTGACGCGAAACTGGCAATGTGTCCGCCGACATTGGTATCTTTATTCGCACGCAACACCATCATCATTGCATTCCAACGCACATACGAACGGATACGATGTTCAAGCGTTGCATCACCAGGAAATTGCGCTTGGCGTTCAACAGGGATGGTATTGAGATAAGCGGTATTCGCGCTAAAAGGAATATCAAAACCCGCATGGCGAGTCACTGAAACTAAACGTTCAATCAAAAAATGGGCGCGTTCACTGCCTTCATTTTCCAAAACAGATTGCAATGCCTCAATCCATTCTTGAGTTTCGGCAGGGTCAACGTCTGTTTGTCCCGTAATATCTGAAAAAAAAGTGCTACTCATAAAGTAATCCTATTGGGTGAAAAGGGAAAAGTTCAAGGCGCATTATCGCACCAAAATATGTGTAACTATAGTGACAGCTACGTTTCTTGGAAAAAATTGATAAGAATAAATTTTCATTTGCCGCGTGATAAATAAAATTTTTGCTAAACTTAACACTTTAATTTTGCCAAATGGAATAGCCGCTTTGCTCTCAAACATTAAAATCGTATTAGTTGAAACGTCGCATTCTGGAAACATCGGTGCCGTCGCACGAGCGATGAAAAACATGATGATGACTAACTTGTGTTTGGTTTCCCCCAAACTTTTTCCTCACGCCGATGCGACTGCAAGAGCCGCAGGAGCGGATGATATTTTGGCACGGGCGCAAATTTTTGAAACCTTGCCCGAAGCGATTGCCGATTGCACGCTTGTGATTGGTGCCAGTGCGCGAAGTCGCACAATTAGCTGGACTGAAGTGACACCACGAGAATGCGCTGAAAAAATCATTTCAGAATCTGCACATGAAAAAATTGCTATCGTTTTTGGACGTGAAAATTCGGGATTAAAAAACGAAGAGCTCGATTTGTGCCGCTATTTGCTGCATATTCCTTGTAATCCTGATTACAGTTCGCTCAACATTGCCGCTGCCGTTCAAGTTGTGGCTTACGAATTATTCACTGCCGCGCAACAGGGCGATATTGCGCGAAAAATGGTCGGTGACGAAGATGAACAAGAATTAGCGACAAATGAACAAATGGAATTGTTTTATAACCATTTGGCTGAAACGCTTGTCGATATTGATTTTATGCGCCTTGATAAAGAAAAATCGCTGATGCGCCGTTTGCGCCGTCTTTACAATCGGGCGGAATTACGCAGCAAAGAAGTGGATATTTTGCGCGGCATTTTACGCTTATCACAAGGTCACAAAGCGGCATTGAAATAAACGTTTGTTTTGAGTTGGACGATATAACTCACTTAGGCTATACTTTGCGTCACGTTGCGACCGTGACGTACTTCAAATACATTCCATTCCAAAAAAACGAATACCCCTTAAATTTTTCCATTCCAATCGTTTTGAGTTAATTCTTAACGCTTTCTTTTCTTTTGAGCTGTCTTTTATGAATCTTACCGAGTTAAAACAAAAACAAATCAGTGAAGTTATTGCCATTGCCGAGTCATTAGGTCTTGAAAACGTGGCGCGTTCACGCAAACAAGATTTAATTTTTGCCATTTTGAAAAAACAAGCCAAAGCTGGCGACGATATTTCTGGCGACGGTGTACTTGAAATTTTGGCTGATGGTTTTGGTTTCCTTCGCACACCAGGTTGTTCTTACCTTGCTGGACCTGACGATATTTATGTTTCACCAAGCCAAATTCGCCGTTTTTCACTGAAAACAGGCGATACCATTACGGGGAAAATTCGCCCACCAAAAGATAACGAACGTTATTTTGCGATGCTCAAAGTTGACCAAATCAATTTTGAACCGCCTGAAAATACCAAAAATAAAATTACTTTCTCGAATTTAACGCCGCTATTTGCCCATGAACGCTTTGTTTTAGAACAAGGTAATGGCACAACGGAAGATTTAACGGGTCGAATTATTGATTTGATTGCGCCGATTGGTAAAGGGCAACGTGGTTTGATTGTATCGCCGCCAAAAGCGGGTAAAACCATGATTTTACAAAGTCTCGCCCAAGCAATTGCAGAGCGAAATCCTGAATGTTATTTGATTGTTTTGCTGATTGACGAACGCCCTGAAGAAGTGACCGAAATGGAACGTTGTGTAAAAGGCGAAGTCATTTCAAGTACCTTTGATGAACCAGCAACGCGCCATGTTCAAGTTGCTGAAATGGTAATCGAAAAAGCTCGCCGCCTCGTTGAACATAAACATGACGTAGTGATTTTGCTGGATTCGATTACTCGTTTAGCACGCGCTTACAACACCGTTGTGCCATCGTCTGGCAAAATTTTAACGGGTGGTGTCGATGCAAATGCGCTTGAAAAACCAAAACGTTTCTTTGGTGCCGCGCGAAATATCGAAGAAGGCGGCAGTTTAACCATTATTGCAACAGCATTGGTTGATACAGGTTCAAAAATGGACGACGTGATTTTTGAAGAATTCAAAGGCACGGGTAACATGGAATTGCATTTAGACCGCAAAATTGCTGAAAAGCGTGTTTATCCAGCCATTAACATCAGCCGTTCAGGTACGCGCCGTGAAGAGTATTTGGTCGATGCAGAAACGTTACAAAAAACGTGGATTTTGCGAAAAATCTTGCAGCCAATGGACGAAACTGCGGCATCAGAATTTTTGATTGGCAAACTCAAAGACTTTAAAACGAACGGCGAATTTTTCGATTCAATGAAACGTTAAATCGCACTGTAACTTATCGCTTCGTTTAAATGTTCAACATTGAGCGAAGCGATCAAATCGGTAATTTTTTGAAAAAGTTACCCGTTTGAAAAGTCAAAATATAATCCCAACAAATTCAACGAATAAAAAATCATTCTGCATCATTCAACAGATGGCTGTAATTTCTTTGTCCTAAAAATGTTACACATCAGTCATATAAAAAACACGGAATTGACACGCGCTTGAAACAGAAAACCGTTAACCTGTTTTCAGAGTTGAATTTTGAAGGGAGTTGTTTATGTCTAAATTTTCCGATTTTCACAACATATCCGCGCGGTTAGATATGCTAATTCGAGATAATACCAACAAAGAAATGCGCGTTCCTATTTCGAATAAACATCTTATTTTTATGTCGATTAGTCGCATTGGATTATTTAAAACAGGCGGCATTGCGGTTGATTTAGTGAGTATTAGTAAATTTGGTGCATTATTTACCTGTCCGCATCATGCGCTGCACAAAGCGAAAGATAAAAACTTAACAATAGAACTAGTTCTGAACGATAAACGCTTTCAATATCAAGCGCATATCGTTTCACAAGACAATATCAACAATTTTTACGGTATCAAATTTGAACAATCCGTTGAGGCGATTGAAGATTATTTAATTGAATTTCGTCTACATCCTTATCATCACGAGAATGTTTCAGACATCGGTGCAGTGTGGCTAGAACTCGCAAAGGCTTAATCTTGAAAACCCAAACTTTGCAAAGCGCGTTCGTTATCTGACCAACCTTTTTTCACTTTCACCCAAAGTTGCAAGTACACTTTCGCGCCAATTAACCGTTCAATATCTTTGCGGGCATCGGTGCCAACGCTTTTAAGCATTTCACCATTTTCACCGATGATGATACTTTTTTGTGAAGTTCGTTCGGTCAAAATTACCGCGTAAATTTTGGTGACATTGGGCAACTCTTCGTATTTTTCAATTTCAACCGTGAGTTCATACGGCAACTCTGCCCCCAAACGGCGCGTTAATTTTTCGCGAATAATTTCAGCTACTAAAAAACGTTCTGGTCGGTCAGTAATTTGATCTTCAGGATAAATCAAATCACCTTCAGGCAATAAGCCCATGATTTCGCTTTCGAGTTCTTCCAAATGAATTCGCTTTAACGCTGAAATAGGCAAAATGGCTTCAAACGGATAACGCTCCTGTGCAGCAGCAAAAAATTCCAACACACGGTCTTTATCTTCAATGCGATCCACTTTATTAACCGCTAAAATGACTGGCAAACCTGCAAGTTTTAATTTTTCAAAAATCACTTCGTCGTATTCGTGCCATTCCAATCTATCGATTAACCAAACGACAACATTCACGCCCATTAAAGTGCTATCCGCCGTGCGATTGAGCTGACGATTCAAGGCTTTTTTCTGGTCAGCGTGCATCCCTGGTGTGTCCATATAAATGGCTTGCCCTGCATCGGTGGTGTTAATGCCTAAAATGCGATGACGTGTGGTTTGCGGTTTGCGTGAAGTGATACTGATTTTTTGTTTGAGTAAATGATTCATCAAGGTCGATTTGCCCACATTTGGGCGTCCGATTAACGCGACGTAACCGCAATTCATAAAAGTTGTTCCTTAGCTAATAATTCGAGGAGGATTTCGGCGGCGGCTTGTTCTGCGCCTTTACGGGTCACGCCCGCACCGATGGAAGGCTGCGGCAATAATGAAATTTTGCACTGCACTTTAAATGTTTGTTCATGTGCTAAACCCGATGCCGTCAATAATTCATATTGCGGCAAATCCAATTTTTTGGCTTGCATGAATTCTTGCAAACGGGTTTTCGGGTCTTTTTGTCCGTTGCCAAGTGAAAGGCTTTTTAATTTATCGTCAAACAATTCAGGAATCCATTTTTGACACGCCGCCATACCTTGATCTTTATAAAGCGCGGCAATAATGGCTTCGACAGCATCGGATAAAATCGAATCTCGCTCAAAGCCACCACTTTTCAATTCCCCTGAACCGAGCAATAAATAATCGCCCAGCTTATGTTGCCTAGCAATTTCGGCAAGCGAACGCTGATTGACTAAATTCGCTCGCATCCGACTTAAAACACCTTCAGGCGCATCGGGAAATAAATTGTAAAGTTGCTCCGCAATCACAAATCCTAAAATGGAATCGCCTAAAAATTCTAAGCGTTCATTGTTGGTTGAACTTGCGCTACGATGCGTCAATGCGCGAATAAATAATTGTGGATTTCCAAAAACTAAACCCAGTTTTCGACTTAATACTTCTGGTTTTTTTGTCACTAAAATCTCACTTGTTGTGTTTTTCTACAGCGCGTACAAAACGTGCGGGTGATCAACTAAATCTTGATAAATTGCGTCAAGTTGCGGCTTGCTTTGTGCCTGAATTGTTACCGTGACAGACACATAATTTCCATCTTTACTTGGTTTCGTTTGAACTTTGTGATTATGCGTGTCAGGCGCATGACGACTGACAATTTCCACCACTGTCACATCTAAATCATTACTAAATTTCCCCATAGCTTTGATGGCATATTCGCACGGAAATTCAAACAACGTTTCTTGTGTTTCTTCGCTCATTTTTCGCTCGCTGCATAGCTAGTTTTATACGCTTGCAATAATTCATTCATCCGATGCCAAAGTTGTCCAACCTTACCGTTAGCAACAGGCAAACCGTCTAATTCAATTACAGGCAAAATTTCGCGCGTTGAACTGGCAAACCAAATCTCACTCGCTGTTTTTAGCGCATCAAGCGAAATCACATCTTCCGCAAACGGAATGTTGTTTGCCGCTGCAAGTTCTAAAATTACATCGCGCGTAATGCCTGCCAAAATAAAATTGTTTTTCGGCGGCGTAATCAAAATACCGTCAATCACCGCAAAAACATTGCTTGCAGAACCTTCGGTCACATAGCCTTCACGCACTAAAATTGCTTCGGCACAATCGTGTTCAACGGCTTGTTGACGCAACAAAATGTTACCCAGTAACGCAATGGCTTTGATGTTGCACGCACTCCAGCGGTTATCAATCAAACTAATCGCTTTCACGCCGTCTTCTTTACCGTTGAAAGGTGCAATATCGTTGCACATCATGAAAACAGTAGGTTTCACGCCTGCTGGAAACGCATGGTCACGTTTTTCTGCTGCGCCGCGCGTGACTTGAAAATAAATGTATTGGTCTTTTGACGAATCAATTAGCGGCAACATAATTTCGCGCCACTGTTCGCGTGAATACGGATTTTCGATGCGCGTTAAATTCAGGCTGTTTTCAAGACGTTCTAAATGTGAATCGAAACGAAATAAATTGCCCTGATAAACAGGAATTACCTCATAAATGCCATCGCCAAATAAAAAGCCTCTGTCCATTACTGAAACATTCGCTTTATCAGCGGCAATATATTTACCGTTTAAAAATACTTTCTTACTTTTTGTCATTAGATTTTTCTCTCATCATTAAGATGCTGTCATAAAGTCGTTGAAAAATGTTGCCTTGCTCGACCGCTTTTAAAGCCACTAAGTCTGCCGTTGCAACGACATCATTTTTTAGCGTCACTTTTACTAAACCAAGTTTTGTCCCTTCAGCAATGGGGGCAGTTACTTTTTTATCAACAATTATTTCAGCTTTTAAATCATTGTAATGACGGCGTGGAATCGTCACATTTAAATTTTGTGTCAAACCAAGCGGCACATTTTGAATAGCCCCTTTCCAAACTCGCGCTTCGGCAAGTTGTTTATTTGCTTCGTAAAGTTTATGACCTTCAAAAAAACGGAAACCGTAATTGAGCAAATTTTGATTCTCGTTTGCCCTAGCATTCGCGCTGCTTGTTCCCATGAACACCGAAATTAAACGCATGTTGTCACGAACAGCTGAAGCCACTAAACAATAACCTGCATCATCCGTGAAACCTGTTTTTACTCCATCAACGGATTCATCACGATCTAAAAGTTGATTGCGATTGTGTTGCGTGATTTTGTTGTAAGTGAATTCTTTTTGGGAAAACCAACGGTAATAATCAGGAAATTCATCAATAATTGCTTTAGTCACAATCGCCAAATCGCGTGCGCTGGTGTAATGATTTTCAGCAGGTAG
>JAQTXN010000121.1 GCA_028688755.1 Methylococcales bacterium
TGGTCATAGTCAAACAAAGACAAAATAGCCGTGTTTTCGGCTTTAGTTCCCATAAAGCCCTTGTTTTGGCATAAGTCGATGTTGGCGTGAAATAACTCGTTAGCGATACCAATAGCCGCCTTGACGTGCTTATCGTCTATATCGGGTTCAAACAAACCACCTGCCAACAGGTGCAAATTAGCCGCTATTTTCATGATTTGAATGTTTAACTTTCCCGCCGCGCCACGCAAAAAAGCGTGTGAGAATTTGCCCCCGTTCACTAAATGCGGCTCGATAGTGTTTAGATATTCGTTGATTAAACGATGCCCGTTATTGCTGATATTGAGCGCGGCTAATTCGCTTTTGACGTTGTTTAAAGCGGCGTTGGCTAACCGTTCGGCAATCTCGTTGTAAGCATCAATCACAGCTTTGTTTATCGCGGTGCTTTTGGTTCGGTCACGTTTTCCTAAATTATGCGGTTCGCTCAACATCAAAAACCGTTCACTTAACCCCGTACCGTTACTCGCGTCTAACACTTTTTCGATGCTACCCTCTTGAGCAAACAAGGCGATTGCACCAATAACCGCGCCATCGTAGCCGCCCCGATTGATACGCATAGAGTTCATATAACCGCCATCGAACCCGTTAAGCGTTAAATCGTTGTTATTGGCTTTTTTGTTATCGCCATAAGACAAACCCAATAGCGAATTAAAAAGCCCCTGTTCGCTTGATACCGCGCTAAAAAATCCGTTCGTGCCGTTTAGGTATTGTTCGAGGGCTTCGGGTGTGGCGTTGGTAGCGAATAGGGGCGGTATTGGATTGGCGAGTAAATCTTTTAGAGCTTGTTTGTCATCCTCGGTTAATTCGTCTTTGTCGATGGATTTCAGGCGGTTTAATTCGGCTTTGTATTTTTCGATTTTAGCGTGATGCACTCTAAAAAATGCTTTTTGAAACGTGGTTAAACACCAGCTTTTACCTGTGCCGCTAGGCTGTTCTGCAACGGTATAAATGCCGATTGGCAAATCACCGCCGTATTGATAATTGACGACATACCGACGGCACGCAATGGAACTAAACACCGCCATTCCCATTAAAAAAACGGTGTTCACGGGCAAGTACATTGCATTTGCCATAGCAACAGACAAGGATTTTAGCGGGTGTAAATCGTCAAGGTGTTGGATCAGGTCAACAGTGCAAGCGTGTTGCTCACTGTCTAAAATTTCGTTGTGAGTAAGATTGTTTGTCATGGCGTGATTCTGTAAAAGTGTGGCAAAAGTGCCGCAAGTGGTCACGCCAACGCGCCACCACTCACAGCGTAAAACCATCGTGGTTAATGAATCACGGGGTAATTTTCAGCAATCAATTCGTCATAACTTAGTTTGTTTAGTTCAGGCGTTAGCTTTGGGGCGGATGCTTGAAATATCGTGTCAATCATGAAAAAGAACCCGCGCACCACGTTTTTGAATGTTTCGCTATCTTGTTTCATTAGCGATTCAACGACGCAAGGCAAAATTATCGGGGCGTTTGGGTCTTCGGGGTTGTAGTTGGTTTGGTTGTCTTTTGACACGGCTTTTAAAAGCAATAACGCGCAATTTAAGCCGATGTTTAAGTCGGTTATTTCGTCACCTGTAGGCGTAACATCAAACCAGTTACCCGTTTGGGTGTTAATGAATGGCAGGCTTGAAACGTAAGACGTGCCGTTAAATTGAAATGCTTTTGACATGGTTACTCCTTAAAAATTTTGGAATAACCGCGTAACGGAATGATTGAAAGCTAGGCGTAAAAATGGCATATTGAAAGCACGGAATATCTAAGCCTAGAGTTTAACCGTTAGCGCGGTTAGGTCTAATGCAGGGGTTGTCTTCGAACCCAACCCCCGCAAGGTTAATAAAAGCCCTGTTGATTCTATCACGGGGCTTTTGTTTGTCCGCCTGTTGGCGAATTCGGTACTGCTAGATTTTACCTAGCAATTTCAACACGCCGATAATGGCGAAAACTTGCGCCATACCCGAACCCAAAACAATTACAGCAATCCATTTCAGTGTTTCAAATTTAGTATCTGAAATTTTATTGTTTAGGTTTAGTTCCAATTCTTTCAAATCGCGCCGTGTGGCAACGTCATCGAGTTTATGGTCATGTTCAATTTGTTCGCGTGCTACATCTACGATTTTGGTTATCGCGTCAATTTGCGCCTTTGCCTGTTGTTCTGGTACACCAGCATCTTTAAGCGTTGAAATTAGCGCGTAAGTATCGATTGTGATTGCAGTCATAACATTGTTTCCCTAAAAAAATGTACCGATAAAAAAGCCTACTAATAGCCCGTAAAATGCAATAAAAACCACTTTCATAAACTCAACTTCACGTTTTGATTTTGCAATGGCGGCTTGATTTTCTTGCATTTTTAAATCGTGTTTGAATTGATTGAAAGCGTCATCTTGCTTCATTTCAAATAGTTTTAAATCGTGTTTGGTAACGCCATCATCAAGCCGAAATTGCCGCTTAATTTGTTCAATAGCGTTTTCAGTCGATACTTGAATAGCCGCGCTGGTTATTTTGATAATTGCGTTTGCTTGTTGTTCACTCAATCCAGTCGCTACTAAGTCTTTGTAGCAAGTTTGTGTATCAAAAGATTTCATAGGTATGCCCTGTGATTTAAAACAATGAAAGTTGACCACGAAACGCGGCTTTTGCTTTGCGTTCTGCCCACCATAATTTTGTAGCCGCCGATTGTTTAGCTCTAGCTTCAGGATTTTGAAAATATAACTTTGCTGCTACAGAACATTTTGTTTTTGTATCAGGCGAATGTTTTTTGCCTTTAGATGCCGCCGCCATTTTGGCTAATGTTTCTGGTGAACGATTTTTGTTTGCAGCGGATATTTTTGCTCTATGTTCTGCTGATAAAACGCGCCCTATTTGCCATGCAGACATTTTAGCTTTCTGTTCTGGTGTTCTAACCATCCCAGTATGAATAGCAGATATTTTCGCCCTTGTTTCGACGGTGACAATTCTACCAATACCAGCCTTTCCTATTTTTGCCCGTGTTTCAGTCGATAAAGATTTTCCTTTGTGTGCAGCAGATAGTTTTGCGCGATACTCAATTGACCTTGGAGCTGGAATATAACCGCACGTACCTTCGCCACCGTCCGTTAAATTAACCAACTTCACGCCACCATTACGCAATGCCGCAATCATTCTGACTTCTAAATCAAGCGCATGCTGTTCCGAACGGCACAACATGGTTTTTACGATGATGTTTTCTTTGCCGTATTTTTTTACGATGTTTTTATGGTGATTGTTATCGCGTGAAATTGAATCGGTGCGTCTCTTCAATCCTTTACCGACGTAAAAAATTGAACCGTCGGGTTTTGCGTGAGTGTAGACATAAAACTGCTTAGTCATTTTGATTTCCCTTTATGGCGGGTTAAAATCCACACGCCTTGCGACGTTATGGCGTTGCTTAATCGTGTTGGTGGTGACACACCAACGCGAGGTTTTACAATTTCAAAAGAATTAACCACACCCCTAGAATAGCAATCGCTACCAAGACTTTAAGCATGGTTAAATTACTGCTGATTTTCTCAAGATTTGTTTTGTTTTCAGGCATTATGATTTTGCCTGTTGTTGTCTTTGTCTAGTTGCTTGAATCATTAACAAAACGGTGTCCAGTATTTCAGAGGGTATCCATAAGTTTTTGCCGCCTTTTTCTTTTGTTGTACCTTTAGGTCTACCACCTTTGTTTTTTGGTTTAACTTCTATTTCGTCTGTCATGTTTAAAAATCCATAGCTGTAATGGCGTTGTCGATTGACGCGGTGTTGAATGATAAATAACTCACAGTGCTAGTGATTGACTTATGCCCCAGTGCAATTTGTACCAATTCAATTTTGCCGCCTGTTGCATCATAGATAGCCTTAGCGAATGTTTTACGCATAGTGTGAGTTGATACGTTGCCAAATTCGCCAATAATTGCGAATAAATCTTTTAGCAGTTTGTGTGCTTGTTGGCGTGATATGGCGGCAAAACCGTTAGTGTGTTTTCTGCTAACAAATAGCGGGGCGGTATCGTCTAAACCTTTTGCTTTTAACCATGCTACCAATGTCTCTAAGGCTTTCTTTGCGTCACTGTTTAATAAGACAGTTCTACCTTGCTTGGTTTTAGTACGATTTGCGCGAACAGTAACGTGACTGTGAATCGTGCCGTTGGTGCAAATATCCGCAACCGTAAGGCTTAATAATTCGCTTATGCGGTATCCAGTGGCAAAACCTAACGTTAAAAGAGCTTTCTCGCGGATTGAATCCGTTGCTTTTAGAACTGCTTTAACTTGAACCCGTGAAATGGGACGTGAACCACGCATAACCACACCTGCTTAATAAATAGTTTTTTAGTTTGAAATATCTTAGTTTTTAATACCTATCAAGTCAAACGTTTTTTAATATGAAAAAACATAAACTGCGAATTTGACAATTCCGTGTTTTGTCGCATTCAAGTTTTCAGGCATAAAAAAACCGCCCCGCGAGGCGGTTATAATTTATAAATAATCTTATTCAATACCAGTGAGTTCTTTATATTCGTCTTCAATGTTCAATATGTGGTCAAGCAAATTTTTATACTCTTTTGCCTGTTCATCTATACCAGCATCAAAGATTCGGTTAGTTGCATTAAAAGCCTCTAAGTTATTAGCGTCCCTAAACAACCTTAAAAGTTGATTTTTTGAATCTTTTAATTTGGCAAACGCAATATGCGCGTCCATTGCTAATTTTTTTGTTGTTTAAAGCTGATTTTCTAAAAATTTAATTCTGCTATCAATGTTTTTCATAAATGCGCTCTAACCCTTGTAAAGTTGTGATTTAAAGTAATTTTGCCAATTCGTATAAATCAATGCAAAGAATATAACCCGCCAAACCTTGAACCAATTGGTTCAAGTTCACTTTTTCAATCCGCAACAGGTTCACCCGTTTAAGGTTTAAACTCAATTGCACCATATCGGGCAATTATGAAAGGGTGTTTTTCTTAAAAACCTTTCGCCATAATTCGCCACCGTCTGTTTTTTGTTTTGGTTCGTGCGTGAGTAACGCGGTCAATTTTCGACGTTCTTCACTTTCATTTGCCAGCAACGCCGATAACTCACGATTAAACTCGCGTTCACGCGCTAACTGTTGCTTCAAAAACTCGTTTTCCTGTTCCAATAACGCCGTTACATTTGCCGTTACGGATTGTTCCAAATTGGTGTTACCCGTAACGTTACCTGTAACGGGTTCAAAAACACGGTGCAATTCTGCGGGGTCAATTTCAAATGTGCCATCTTCGCGCCGCAACGCAGATAACTTGCCGCTTTTAATCGCCCTGTGAATCGTGGTTTTAGATTTTCCTGTCGCTGTTGCCGCCGTTCCTAATGAGTGTTTCATACCGTTACGCATCGTTACATTTGCCGTTACCTGTAACGTTACTCTAAAGCAGACCAACAAAAAGTTATAGCCTTTAAGTTTGACATCAAATACAGTGTCATCATGAACAAAGTAAAATCAACCATCAATCAATTGCAACAACACAAATCAGGTTTGTGCTGTGAAGACGTGAAGCGTTTATTAGCGGGATTGGGCTTTGATGTTCGAGACGGTAAGCAAGGCGGACACAAGGTGTTTGTGCATCAAGGCTTATTGTCATTTCACAGCGGTTCGTTTAATTGCGGACACGGCAAAAATCCCGAAATCAAACCCGCGTACATCACAAAGATTATTCAAATTTTGAAGCAGAACCAAAACGAGTTAGACGACTATTTAGCGAGGAATCACCACGATGATTGACCCAACCCAATACACCATCACCGTGCGTAAAGGTTTCTTCGATGACGAGGAATGTTTTGAGGCGCGTGTGGCAGAACTGCCCGACGTTGCCGAATATGCCGATAGCTTTGACGAAGCCTATGCGTTAGCCATTGATACCATCGAGACAACCGCCGCCATCTTTGAGCAACAAGGTAAAACCATGCCGTTACCGATTGTTCCCGCCGATGACTACAGCGGTCGCGTGACGTTACGCTTGCCGAAAAGTTTGCACCGTGCGTTGGCAAAAGCTGCGAACAGTGAGGGCGTGAGCTTGAACCAGCACTTAACCAACGTTTTAAATTACTATTCGGGTTATTCCGCCAACGGCTAAACCTTCGACCTGTTCGCCCCGCGCCCTCCCCTTAGTTTTCAGGACTGTGCAAATGATTTGCGCCTTAATGTCAATTGTGCATAATCGAATAGAAACCGAAAGATACTTCCTAGCCTTTTTCATCACGCGGGTGGTAAAGCCCCATTTTTTGCGGCTGGATATAGAAATTCTTTTACTTTACTTTACAAATAAAATTATTGGCATGAATCAAAACATCAATCAATTAGCGACTTGTAACAGTTTTTCAATCGAGTGTGCAGGGTCTGCCATATCACCTCGCGTGTACACACATGTACGCGCGTGTGCGTACGCGAGACAGCATGGCAGAAACTACTTCTTTTTCCCTTTTAAAAAGAAAAAAGAAGAAGTAACTTACTGAAATAAAAACATAAATTTTTAAAATTACCCGCCGATTTACACAATACCGCAACGCTTGCGCTTCAAAATTAAAACCTTTGTGCCATTCCTAACGGCTTGATTCATTTTCAAAACAGATTCTCGAAAACTAACCACCTTTCCAGCAAGGGCAATTCTTCTTCAGGGGGGGCGGGTTTTTAATCTGCTCAAAATTCGCGTTAAATCAATTTCAGCATTCAAACCACAGAACCGCCTTAGTAAATCCACAAAAACGCCTTAAAACACATTTTTGAGCGTGTGACGTTTGTTTTTTGATATTTGCCCCGCGTGCGTGTGACTTATGGTTAATTTTTTCGATTCAAGGATAAAACTTTGCGCTTAGGTTCGTTTGGCGTTGGTTCGGGTTCGGATGATTGCACCACCAATGCCGCCGCTTCTAATTCCGCCTGTAATCATTCGGCAGCTAACTTCTCTACGCCTTCACGTTCAAAACCAAAAAACCTAACCATTTCACCATCGCGCAATTCGTTGACTTTGCCGTGTTTGATGCCTGCCCGTCGCATGATTTGAACCGCTTGCTTATTGCCTACGATTTTTAAACAGTCCGCCTCTTCTCGTTTAGTGAAAAATTTACTCATTTCAAAATCTCGTTTTTTGGGTTTTTTTGTGATTTGTCCTAGGGTTGTCCTAGCCCCCCTAGGACAACATTAGCCCTTTATTTACAAGGCTTGTAGGGAAAGTGTCCTAATGTCCTAGGTTGTCCTAATGTTTGCCTGAAAATGTAAAATTGTCTGTAAAAAGAAAGTAATAAATAAAAAACACACGAACTACATAGGACAATAGGACAATTATTATTATTATTATTTACAGCCCTTTATTTACTTGGATTCTTAGTGTCCTAGATACCCTAGGACAACCCTAGGACAACCTAGGACACATTTATTGCGCTAATTCATAAAAAACTTTCCCTGTTGAATCCTGATAAGAAATTAACAGCCCCTGTTCTGTCATTTCGATTAGGGTTTTTCTAATCAAGTCCGATTTGTTACCAGTGAAGTTTTTAAACGGTTGCGTACAGGTTTTAATTTTTATGATGTTTCTTTTGGTTCGTGGTCGTTGG
>JAQTXN010000122.1:0-4040 GCA_028688755.1 Methylococcales bacterium
CTCTAGTCATCATCCAGCTTTCTTTTTCAAATGCACCATCAACAACGAAATCGCCGCAGGCGTAATGCCTTGAATGCGTGAGGCTTGCCCTAAAGTTTCAGGGCGTTGTTTTTGCAACTTTTCACTCACTTCATTCGACAAGCCCGACACTTCTTTATAATCTAAACTCGCGGGCAATTTTAAATGGTCATAACGCAGAGCTTTCTCGATTTCAGCTTGTTGTCGCGTGATATAACCTTGATATTTCGCTTGAATTTCAACTTGCTCTGCCACATCCTCGGCAAACGTTTCATCGTCCAAAAACGTCAGCAAATTTTTAATATCCACTTCAGGGCGACGCAACAATTCCGTCAAATTCGCTTCTTTGTTTAAGGCTTTGCCCCAAAAAGTTTCAACTTTCACCGCATTGTCGGTGTCGGTATGAATCCATTTTTGTTTTAACGCTGTTTGTAATTTGTCAATGTTTTCACGTTTCGTTTCAAAGGCTTGCCAACGTTCATCATCAACCAAATTCAATTCACGTCCTTTTTCAGTCAAACGCAAATCGGCATTATCTTCACGCAGCAGCAAACGATATTCGGCGCGGCTGGTAAACATTCGATACGGTTCTTGCGTGCCGCGCGTAATCAAATCGTCAATCATCACGCCGATATAAGCCTCTTCACGACCTGGACACCAGCCTTCTTGTCCGCGTGTTAAACGCGCTGCATTTAAACCTGCAATCAAACCTTGTGCAGCAGCTTCTTCATAACCTGTTGTGCCGTTGATTTGTCCTGCGAAAAACAAGCCGTCCAAATGTTTATTTTCAAGCGAGCTTTTCAAATCACGCGGGTCGAAAAAGTCATATTCAATCGCATAACCTGGACGCATAATTTCTGCGTTTTCAAAGCCTAACATTGAGCGCACAAATTCATATTGCACATCAAACGGCAAGCTAGTTGAAATACCGTTCGGGTAAATTTCGTGTGTATTCAAGCCTTCGGGTTCGATAAAAATTTGATGCGAATCGCGGTCAGCAAAACGCACAATTTTATCTTCAATCGAGGGGCAATAACGCGGGCCAATACCTTCAATAATCCCAGAATAAAGCGGCGAACGGTCTAAACCACTGCGAATAATATCGTGGGTTTTTTCGTTGGTTCGAGTGATGAAACAAGGGATTTGTTGCGGATGATGTTCAGGTTTGCCCAAAAACGAAAACACAGGCGTAGGCGTATCGCCGTGTTGTTCTTCCAAAACGGAAAAGTTAATGGTTCGCGCATCGATGCGCGGCGGCGTACCTGTTTTTAAACGGTCAATTCGTAATGGCAATTCATGCAACCGTTCTGCCAATGCAATCGACGCGGCATCACCAGCACGTCCACCGCTGTAATTTTCTAAACCGATATGAATTTTGCCTGCTAAAAAAGTGCCTGCGGTTAAAACAACGGCTTTCGCTGAAAAATCCAATCCCATCAAGGTTTTCACGCCGACCACTTTTGTGCCTTCAACAATCAAATCCGAGCAGGTTTGTTGAAATAACATCAAATTCGGTTGATTTTCCAACGCAAAACGCACGGCTTGTCTATAAAGTTGGCGGTCAGCTTGAGCTCGAGTAGCGCGAACCGCTGGACCTTTGCTTGCGTTGAGAATGCGAAATTGAATACCACCTACATCAATGGCTTTCGCCATGATGCCGCCGAGCGCGTCGATTTCTTTGACCAAATGCCCTTTACCAATCCCACCAATGGCTGGATTGCAACTCATTTGTCCAAGTGTATCGATATTTTGCGTGAGGAGTAATGTTTGTGCGCCTGTTCGTGCTGAAGCGAGCGCGGCTTCTGTTCCCGCGTGACCGCCGCCAACGACGATTACGTCAAATTCTTTTTTAAATTTCATTTTTCACTTTATTTCATCATTCCAAATGGCTGGATTGATATTTTTATTTGTCATTGTCGTTATTGTACCAAATTACACGGTACTCACGTTTTCAAATATGTTTGCAAAATAATTTTTGAATCCTCAAATCATCCCACATAATACGAAGCGAATTTACGCTGATTATTTTCCCGCTAAATTCGCACTTTATAATAAAAACAGGTTAAACATAATGGAAAAGAAAAATAGAATTGCGTTATTTATAGATTTGGATAATTTTGTGGGTTTTTGTCTTGATGATGATTTACCGCTCGATATTAAAAAAGAAATCAAAAAACTAACTGAACACGGTGACATTAGCATTCGTCGTTCATTTGGTGACATCATGAAATTGCCCATTTCAGAAGCGCGTAAAAAAGAATTGCGCGAAATGTTGCAAGCGAATTTGATTCGTCACGAAGATATTCCCTATTACAACGGCTATAAAAATACCTCCGATATTCGCCTTGCCATCGAAGCCATGTCGATTGCTTACACGCATCCTGACATCAACATTTTTGCGATTATCGCCAACGACCGCGATTACATGCCTGTGTTTTCAAAACTCAAAGAAATCGGCAAAACTATCATTGGCATCGGCAGCACCAAAAATACGGTTGGCGAGTTATATCGCAGCGCGTGTGATATTTTTTATTACCACGAAGATTTTGGTAAAAATGAATCTGCGACGAAAAAATCAGAATTATCCGTGAGCAATGACGAAAATAAACTGATTGAGTTACTGATTGAAAAAATTCGCTATAACACAGAGCATGGGTTAAAAACCAATCAATCAACGATTGCCGCCGCGATTAAAAGTTCTCATGGAGTTGATTTTAATGCGTACAGTTCGTTTCAAGGTTTTGGCGATTTATGCCGAAAAGTGGAACGGTTAAAAATGGTCTCAATTACGCAACGACATATCGGCGATTTAGACCCCGTTTTATCCTGCGATAGCGAAGAAAATGAAACCGCGATTGCGGCTTTCAAAGGACAAAATCAACAAGCGCAACTAGAACACGCCGCGCCTGCGGGTGAAGATATGAAACGAATTTATAACAATTTCATCAAAGCAAAATTGAGTTTAAAAACCGATTTTCCACCACATGCCATGCGCGAGAGAATTTATCAACAACTCGACATTTTACTCGCTGAAAGTGAGCCTTATGGCGGTGTAGGTTTAAAAGCGGCATCGGAGCAAGTCACCAAAGCACTCAATTTTGAACAAGAAGACCAATCGTCAGTATTTAAAATTTTGTACAGTTTGTATCGCTCTGGCTGTTTTATCGTGCGTCGCACCGAAGACAATTACAACCCCATTTTAATCAGCAATCGCGTCGCGATGAACTACGTTTATATGGACAAAAAATTGATGGAAAGTTTGATTAAATTATTCAAATGGGACAGCGAAGATATTAAATTTGACCCAAGTCGCTGGTCAGAATTTTTCATTGGCGATACGTCTTATTCACAAATTGCTAAGTTTGCGTATAACTATTTATAAGACGTGTTTAATTCGGCACATTTTCAGGTTCGAAAAAATGTGCGATTAAAAATAGATTCATCTCTTCAGAAAACAACGACGGAGCATCAAGGTCAGTTTGCCAAACTAAAATTTGAAACGGCAAATTATTCGCCCCGTCGCTTTTTTCCATCGTGACATCAATTCGCGCCGTTGCCTCGTTTTCTAAAACCGTTTCCACTGAAATCGTGACAACCGCAATATCGGGCGCAACTTCAGCTTCGGTCGCATTTTGAGTGTCGCTATTCATCGATTGCCCCGCATTTTCGACACGCGGCAATATCGGCATTGGAGCATGATTTAAAATGGCTTTTTGCCTAGCAAAAAAATAATTATCCAGTTGCGTTACGTCAATTTCTGGCAGCACATTCAGCACTTCACGGCTTGAGGTATTCATTTCAACTTCAGTTTGTCCCGCTGCATAAATCGTAAAAATCTTCTGCATCCACGCAAAAACGTCAGCATTCATCCCTTTTAGCATTTGCAATTCTTCAAACGAACGAAACGGCTTATTTCGCGGTGCGTAACTGAGTTTTTCCGCTTTGTATTCAGGTTTTTCTGCGCCAAACGGGCGCGTTGTTTCGTCTTCGTCACGCCAATCTAAAATCGCCTTTTCAAGTTC
>JAQTXN010000122.1:4050-7604 GCA_028688755.1 Methylococcales bacterium
GCTTGCGTTTCAAGTGGCGCGAATTGCAAAACGTGATGCAACAGTTTTGTAGTCACACTGTTGATGTCGATTTTGCCAAATTCAGAGGTAATCCGAATACGCGTGGTAGCCGTTTCAGATTCAATTTCGTAAATACTGCCATCGACGCGCCACCGTTTGGCTTCATCTTCTTGCAACAGCATCGCTTGTGCTAACGCTAAACCAGATTTTGCGTGTGCGAGAGCTTGCGCGTTTTCTTTGGTGTGGCTAAGTCCAGCAGTTTCGCGGCGCATGGTGAGCGTAAAACTGCCCGCCATCAACGTTAAAATACTGAGTACCCAAAGCACTAAAATTAACGCTACTCCACGCTGTTTCATTGATTTTCGCCTTCTACTTCTTCAACAGGAACACTTTCTAAATCTGCATTGCTATAGCTGCCATCGACTTTTAATGCAACGACAATTTCAGGGATAAAACGCCCGTCTTCGAGTTCAAGTAGAATTTTGATTAAACGTGGTTGTTCTTCTTTTGAAAGCCATTCATTTTGCCAACCGTATTCGCCCGTTTCGTCGTTTAGACCGTAATAAAAAAGTTCAAAACGTTCTACGCCGCGCACTAATTCAATCGTATCTTCAAAAAATTCTTCACCTTCGGCAAGCGGAAAAAATGGCGTTAAAGTGACTTCGATAAAACGTTGTTTATTTTCTTCTTGGAGTTTTAAATCGAACCGTTGCAAGCCCGAACGCTCGGCACTGGCTGGGAATGCACTGACAAATTGCAACGAATCTTTTTTGCCTTGAAAGGAAAACACGCGCTCTTTTTCAGGGGCAAAATCGTTCCATTGTGGGATGGCTTGCGCGAGGTGATAATTGAAAAATTGTTGAACGACCGCGACTTCATTCACGTCAGCGATTTTACTTTCGCCTTGTTCCCAACTTTTTGCGCCAATGCTGAGACTGCTAAAAAGTAAAACCACCATTAAACTTAAAAGTGTCATGGCAATTAACACTTCGATGAGCGTAAAACCTGCGTGGTTTTTTTTTGTCACAACGCGTTTTTCAGCCACGCGAGTAAATCTTGCGGAGAATGAATAAGTGCGTTTGCGCCCCAGTTTTCGGGTTTATCAATAGGTTGCAAATAACCGTAAGTTGCCGCGAGGGTGTGCATATTGGCACTCTTTCCCGCCGCAATATCGTGAGCCGCATCGCCAATATAAACGCAATTTTCAACTACCACATTCGCGCGTTTGCACGCCTCAAGAATTGGAGCGGGATGCGGTTTTGGATTCGGCGTTGTATCACCACAAATCACACAAACTGCGCGATTTTGTAGGTTTAACGCTTCTACCAATGGATGCGTGAAGCGTTCACGTTTATTGGTCACAATGCCCCACGAAAGATTTTGCGTTTCGATAAACGCTAACACATCTAAAATGCCATCGAAAAATCGGCTGTGCAATGCAATGTTATCTTCGTATTGCGTAAGCATTGTGGTCAAAATGGCGTTGTGCGTTTCGTCGTCAAGCGCATTTTTAAAACTACCGTTAATCATCGCCGACGCGCCAAACGAAACATGCGGTTTAACGTGTTCTGGTTGAACGGTTGCAAAACCGTGCTGATTCAATGCGAAATTCAAACTCGCAATCAAATCAGGCGCGGTATCAACCAGCGTGCCGTCTAAATCGAATAAAACGCACGATAATTTCATATCAAGACGTTTTTTTGAAAACCGCAATGTAATTCACATCAAGGTCTTTGCCCAAAAAGAATTTTTGCGTGAGCGGATTGTATTCAATTCCGATCATACCTTGTAATTCCAAACCCGCAGAACGCGCTGTTTGACAAAGTTCAGACGGTTTAATGAACGTTTTAAACTCATGCGTACCTTTAGGCACCATATTTAGCAAGTATTCTGCTGCGACAATCGCTAGCAAAAAGGCTTTCGGTTTGCGATTCAATGTTGAAAAAAACACCAAACCGTCAGGTTTCACCAGTTTTGCACACGCTGAAACTATCGAACCAGCATCAGGAACGTGTTCAAGCATTTCCATACACGTCACAAAATCGAAACTTTCAGGTTGTTCCTCCGCCAATTTTTCAACCGCAATTTTTTGATAATTCACGGTTGCGCCTGTTTCCAAAGCATGTAATTCGGCAACATCAAGCAAATCGTGACTCAAATCAATGCCCAACGCGTCTGCACCAGCTTGTGCTAAGGCTTCAGTTAAAATTCCACCACCACAACCTACGTCAATAGCACGTTTGCCTTCGATGGAAATGAATTGCCCAATGTATTGCAAACGTAATGGATTGACTTGGTGCAAAGTTTTGAATTCGCCTTCTTTATCCCACCAGCGTTCTGCCATTGAGCCAAATTTGTGAATTTCGTGAGCGTGTACATTATCGGTCATAGTGATTTATCTATTTTTGAAGTAAAAGTGGCGCGTAGTTTAACGTAGATTTAACGCTTGCTGTAATTGCACTAAGGCTTGCGCTCGATGACTGAGCGAATTTTTAATTTCAAACGGTAATTCTGCCGCGCTACAACCGTGCGAAGGTACAAAAAAAATCGGGTCGTAACCAAAGCCATTTTCGCCTTGCGGTTGTTCTAAAATCACCCCGTCCCAACGCCCTTGTGCAATGATGGGGCAAGGGTCATTTTCATGGCGCATCAAAACCAACACACAGAAAAAGTACGCTTGCCGTTTCTCAAATGGCACGCCATCTAATTCGCGCAAAACTTTGGCGATATTTTCAGCATCGGTGGCTTTTTCGCCTGCATAACGCGCCGAATAAATCGCAGGCGCATCATTCAATGCCGTAACAACTAAACCTGAATCGTCTGCAATCGCGGGTAAATTTGAAATTTTCGCTGCATGACGCGCTTTTAAAATCGCATTTTCAACAAACGTTGTGCCTGTTTCCGCAATTTCAGGCACGTTCTTGTGCGTTTGTGGAATTAGCGTGTAATTCGGTAACAAGGCTTGGAGTTCTTTAATTTTGCCAGCATTTCCGCTAGCTAAAACGAGGGAATTCGTTGGCATCATAAATCAAGATTTCGCAGAAAAATCATCGCGCAACGCCAAAACTGCCGCACGTAAGTATTCGGTCAGTTCCATAAAATCATTTTCAGCTTCTTCGTCATCCAATTCAATGTCGGTGTCGAGTTTTGTGATTTCAGAAACGTCTTTGAGAATTTCTTGGGTTTGTTGTGAAAATTTGGTCGCGGTATTCGCAAAACCGACTCCGAGCAAAAAGCCTTTGCACCATTCACGCAAACCATCGACTCGCTCAAGCAAATCCGATTCTTCTTCATCAGGTAAAAATAAATCAAATTCAAATTCGTCGTCGATTAACACGTCTTGAATGTCATCAAATAAGCCCAGCAATTCAACTTTATGTTCAGCACTCAGCGGTGGCGTATTTTGTAACAATTCATACAACCATTTCTCATTGTTAAATTTACCATTTACGGCAAGTAATCCGCTCGCCATGCCATGCGCCTGCGCTGCCGATAATTCACCATCGTACTGCACTAAAATTGCATCAATTGTCGCGTAACTCATTTTTTCTCCA
>JAQTXN010000123.1 GCA_028688755.1 Methylococcales bacterium
AAGGTAATTTCACCGATTTATGCCGTGGCCCTCACGTTCCAAATACAGGAAAATTGGGCGCGTTCAAATTGATGAAAATTGCTGGGGCATATTGGCGCGGTGATGCAAAAAATGAAATGTTGCAGCGCATTTATGGCACGGCGTGGGCAGATAAAAAAGAATTGCAAGCCTATTTAACACGTCTCGAAGAAGCCGAAAAACGTGACCATCGTAAAATTGCTAAACATTTAGATTTATTCCACATTCAAGAAGAAGCACCAGGTATGGTGTTTTGGCATGAGAAAGGTTGGACAATTTACCAACAAGTTGAACAATACATTCGCGAGAAATTGCGTGTGAATGGTTATGGCGAAGTCAGAACACCGCAATTGGTTGACCGTTCGCTTTGGGAAAAATCAGGGCATTGGGACAAATTCGGTGCGATGATTTTCACATCGCATTCAGAAAATCGTGATTATGCGATTAAACCAATGAACTGTCCTTGTCATGTTCAAATTTTCAATCAAGGTATGAAAAGTTACCGCGATTTGCCGATTCGTTTGGCGGAATTTGGTTCGTGTCATCGTAACGAACCATCTGGTACGTTACACGGCTTGATGCGTGTTAGAAATTTCGTGCAAGATGACGCGCATATTTTCTGCGCTGAATCACAAATTCAAGATGAAGTAGCAACGTTTATCGATTTGCTTTTTGACGTTTATAAAGATTTCGGCTTCAACGATGTCATCATCAAACTTTCAACACGCCCTGAAAATCGTGTCGGTAGCGATGAAATTTGGGATAAAGCAGAAGCTGCGTTAGAAACAGCTTTAAATGCAAAAAATTTAGCGTGGAAATTACAGCCTGGTGAAGGCGCATTTTATGGTCCGAAAATTGAGTTTTCATTAAAAGATTGCATCGGTCGCGTTTGGCAATGTGGCACAATTCAAGTCGATTTTTCAATGCCTGGACGTTTAGGCGCAAGTTTTGTTGCCGAAGATGGTTCGCGGCAAGTGCCTGTGATGTTGCATCGTGCAATTTTAGGTTCTCTTGAACGCTTCACAGGAATTTTGATTGAACAACACGCGGGAACTTTCCCTGCATGGCTTGCCCCTACTCAGGTTGAGGTTTTAACGATTGCAGAACGTCACAACGATTACGCACAGCAAGTCTTTAAAACGCTTGAATCAAAAGGCATTCGCGTCAAGATTGACTTGAGAAATGAAAAAATCGGGTTTAAAATCCGCGAGCATTCTATGCAACGTGTCCCGTATCTTGTCATTATCGGTGACAAGGAATTAGAAGAACAAAAAATGACGGTACGCACTCAGAAGGGTGAAGATTTAGGTAGTTTGTCGATAGAAGACTTTAGCGCAAAACTCGCGCAAGTTATCGCAAACAAAGAATAATTAACGTGGAGGATTAAGGTATCGCTGCGAAAAAAGATGAAACGCGCTTAAATGACATGATTACCGCTCGTCGGGTTCGTGTAACAGGCGCAGACGGTGAGTCGCTTGGCATCATTCCGTTAGACGAAGCGAAAAAAATCGCTTACGACGCGGATTTAGATTTAGTTGAGATTTCGCCGAACGCGGATCCGCCAGTTTGTAAAATTATGAACTATGGCAAATTCCAGTTTGAGCAAAGTAAGAAACTAGCCATTGCTAAGAAAAATCAAAAACAAATTCAGATTAAAGAAATCAAATTCAGACCTGGAACGGACGAAGGTGATTATCAAGTTAAGATGAAAAATTTGGTTAAATTCTTAAATGAAGGCGACAAAACTAAAATTACGTTGCGTTATCGTGGTCGTGAAATGGCACACAAAGAATTGGGCATGGACGTTTTAAAACGCATCGAAAAAGATTTGGAAGAATTAGCCGTAGTCGAACAATTTCCGAAAATGGAAGGTCGGCAAATGGTGATGGTTCTCGCGCCGAAAAAGAAAAAATAGTTGTACAGGTCGCACAGGAAGTGCGACTTTTGTTTTGCTTAGTGCCTTGCATTTTGCCTTTGCGAACTTTTTTGAAGGGATATTTTTAACTTATTTTGGAGAAAACAAATGCCAAAAATTAAAACTAATCGCGGTGCCGCGAAACGCTTCAAGCGTACAGGCAACGGCGGTATTAAGTGTGGTCACTCACACCGTCGTCATATTTTGACGAAAAAAACAACCAAAAGAAAAAGACAATTGCGCTCGCCAAACCATGTACACGCTTCAGATTTACGCATGGCAAACCGCATGATTCCTTACCTTTAATAATCGGAGATAAATCATGCCTAGAGTAAAACGTGGCGTAACTGCCAGAGCAAGACACAAAAAAGTTCTTAAACAAGCAAAAGGTTATTACGGCGCAAGAAGCCGCGTTTATCGCGTTGCAAAACAAGCGGTGATCAAAGCTGGTCAATATGCGTACCGCGACCGTAAACAAAGAAAACGTCAATTCCGTGCATTATGGATTGTGCGTATCAACGCGGCTTCGCGTATGTTCGGCATTTCATACAGCCGTTTAATCAACGGTTTGACTAAAGCGAACGTGAAAATCGATCGTAAAGTCTTAGCTGATATTGCCGTTCGTGATATTGACGCATTCGGTAAAATCGCAGAAATTGCAAAAGCAAACGTGAGTGCGCTTTCGTAAGATTGTCGATTAAATGAAAAGCCGCCTTACTTTTGAAAAGTAAGGCGGCTTTTTTGTATATGGCGTTTTCGTTCCAATGACAAAATAGGAACTACTTGATGCAAAAAACTTTTCTCTCCATTCTTCAACACAAAGGCAAACTGTCGCTATCTGATTTAAAAAAAGTCGAACGTATGCAAAAAACAGCGGTGGCTGAAAGCCTCCCTGCCCTACTGATTAAACTTGGCTTGTGTTCAGAACTCGATGTTGCATTAGCCTTTATGGAAAGCGGTGGTTTTTCTAAAATTACGCCTGAGCAATATCCGCTTGAAAAAATCTTGCCTGACGAAATTTCCCTGCGTTTTTTAAAACATTACCATTTGATTGGGTTAAATTCGGACGAAAATTCACTCACCGTTGCAATGCTTGACCCAGAAGATGACTTTGTTTTAAACGCCTTGCGTTTGGCAACAGGTAAAACAATTGTGCCGCAAGTTGGCGTATTATCTGAAATCGATACGGCAATTGCCACGCAATATGAACAAAATCAAACCAAGACGGAATCGGCTGACGAGTTTAATTTTGACGAACTGGGTGAAGAAGATTTAGCGCATTTAAAAGACCTCGCCAGCGAAGCACCTGTGATTAAAATGGTCAATGCGATTATGCAACGCGCTATCGAAATGAAAGCCTCCGATATTCATATCGAACCGTTTGAGCAAACCTTAAAAGTGCGTTTGCGTGTCGATGGCGTATTGCAAGACATTGAAGCTCCGCCTGTAAAATCCACAGCCGCCGTGATTTCGCGTATCAAGATTATGGCGAAACTCAACATTGCCGAACGTCGTTTGCCGCAAGATGGGCGAATCAAAGTCCAAATGCTTGGCAAAGAATTGGATTTGCGTGTTTCAACGATTCCGACGATGTACGGTGAAAGCGTGGTAATTCGTTTGCTTGATAAAGAAAATACGGTGTTAGATTTTCAAGCGTTAGGGTTTGCAGGTCGGCAACTTCAGCAATTTTTAGACGTACTCGCGCAACCACACGGCATCATTCTTATCACAGGCCCGACAGGTAGCGGTAAATCGACCACGATGTATGCGGCATTGAAACAACTCAATACCACGTCACGGAAAATTATCACCGTTGAAGACCCCGTCGAATATCAAATGGATGGCATCAACCAAATCCAAGCCAAACCACAAATCGGCTTAACGTTTGCTGTTGCGTTACGCTCGATTGTTCGTCAAGACCCAGACGTAATTATGATTGGTGAAATGCGTGATTTAGAAACGGCTCGAATTGCCGTGCAATCAGCGTTAACGGGGCATTTGGTGCTTTCAACATTGCACACAAATGATGCCGCTGGCGGTGTCACACGTTTACTTGATATGGGTTTAGAAGAGTATTTGCTCACCTCAACGGTGAACGGGATTTTGGCACAACGATTGGTGCGCCAACTTTGCCCCGCGTGCAAACAACCTTTTGCACCACAACAAGAAGTCATCGACGAAATGCGTTTGCGCCGTTTCCAACCTGACGGCGAAATTACGCTTTTTAAACCGATTGGCTGCAAAGCCTGTGGAGATTTAGGTTATCGCGGACGACTAGCGATTATCGAATTTTTGCCCATGACTGACGCAATTCGCAAATTGATTATGGCTCACGCTTCGGCAGGAGCAATTGAAACCCTCGCACGCGAAGAAGGTATGACAACGCTTTATGAAAATGGCTTGCAAAAAGTATTGCAAGGCGTAACGACATTGGAAGAAGTGATGCGCGTCACCGCTGAAAATTAGACATAAAAAAGGCGCGAATGATTCGCGCCTTTTAGTGTCATTTGTACCCTATTGATTATCAACAACTTTTGATAAACCATCAAGCGACCAATTATTAAAATCGGCTGCACCGCTGATGTCATCACCATTTTTGAATGAAATTCGGCACAAGTATTTGTGTTTTAGAGTTGGGTCAGTTGCTGAAATGCCCGCTTCTGCACTAACCACATATTCATAATTGCCCAAACTCCACGCATTTAATGGCTTTTCTGGCAATGTAACAGTAACGTTTTTACCTTCTAATTCTGCTTTCAAATGTGTGTTGCAGTGCTGAAAAGCAAATTGCGTCATATCATTAGATTGCGTCAACATGCTTGCCTGATCGTTGCTATCAATCAAAAATAAATCTGTCTTCGTCGCAACGTCTTTTGCCATCGGAATTAAAAAATCACGTTGCAATACAACCAGCGCAACAACTGATACGAGCAGTGCTAAAAGTTTCTTCTTATTCATCTTATATCCATCCATAAAGTCACTGTGTTAATAACGCGAAGCGCATTGTAACATAGTCATTTAAGACAATTTGCTTAGAACTTCTTGAGTGATTTTTTGACGGCAAAGCTGTTCTTTAATTTGGCATTTTTTCAACACCTCACTGGCGAGTGAATCCGCAAATTGTGAATCGCTCATATCCAAATATTCAATGTGAACATCTTCTTTTGCATGAACTTTTGCTAATTCAATATAGGTTTCATTGATACGTTTTTCGACGAGTTCATTCACCGTATCAAAATCAAGTGGTTTTTTTGCTCTCGGTTCTACAAATGGTTTTTCTGTCACAAAAACAGATTCAGGTTCAACAATTTTTGGTATTTCAACAACTGTTACAACGTCTTCGGGTTCGTCAATTTTGAAGTTTTTAATCGCTAAATCTAACGCCGATTCATTTTCATCAAATTTTTCACGGAATGTTTTTTCAGATTCAACCGTTGGTTCAATATCAACATGGATTTCTGGCGTTTCGATAACCACAAAACTTCCCAAATCTAAGCCTTCCAACACATCAGTCTCTTCTGATTCCTCTTCTGGAATAGCAAAACCTGAGAAATCTAATTCTGTTTCATTTTGAGCAATGCTTTGAGTATCGTTTTCAAACACTTTTGGTTCAGAAAAATCCGTAAAATTAAAATCTGCCTCTTCGACATCGGTTTTTTCTGTTAATGCGTCTAGCGATTGAGCAACTGTCAAACCAGAAAAATCCAATTCTTCCACAACTTCTGTTTTCACAGGTTCTTCAAGCGCAAAACTACCAAAATCTAATTCTTCCACGGCTTCTGTTTTCACAGCTTCTTCAACGGTAAAACTACTAAAATCCAATTCTTCCACGGCTTCTGTTTTCACAGGTTCTTCAACGGCAAAATGACTAAAATCTAATTTTTCAGCTACTTCAGTTTTTACGGGTTCTTCAAGCGCAAAACTACCAAAATCTAATTCTTCCACAACTTCTGTTTTCACAGGTTCTTCAAGCGCAAAACTACCGAAATCCAATTCTTCCACGGCTTCTATTTTCACGGGTTCTTCAACGGCAAAATGACTAAAATCTAATTCTTCAGCTACTTCAGTTTTCACGGGTTCTTCAAGCGCAAAACTACCAAAATCTAATTCTTCAACCGCTTCTGTTTTCACAGGTTCTTCAACAGCAAAATGACTAAAATCTAATTCTTCCACAACTTCTGTTTTCACGGGTTCTTCAACAGCAAAATGACTAAAATCCAATTCTTCCACGGCTTCTGTTTGCACAGGTTCTTCAACGGTAAAATGACTAAAATCTAATTCTTCAGCTACTTCAGTTTTCACGGGTTCTTCAAACGCAAAACCACCAAAATCCAATTCTTCCACAACGTCTGTTTTCACTGGTTCTTCAACGGCAAAATGACTAAAATCTAATTCTTCCACGGATTCTGTTTTCACAGGTTCTTCAAGTGAAAAATCGCCAAAACTAAATTCTAACGCTGACTCATCGGTAATCGTTTCTGGTGTCGATTTTTCTTCAATTGCAAAATCAGCAAAATTGAAATCTAAGGTTTGCTCTTCGATTGTTTCTTCTGCTGTAGGCTCAGGTTTTGTAAAATCAAAATCGAACGAATCGCCTAACGTAAAACCACCACTTTCAAGTTCTGGCTCTGCTTTTGGCGTATTAAATTCAAATTCCAAAGATTGAGTAAACATATCTGTTTCAGTGGTTCCTGTTTCTTCCTTCATTGATTCCCCAAAAGTCATTTCTTTCTCATCCACGTCGTCAAATGACATAGAATCAAAATCCAAATCATTGTCAAAATCCTCCTCAACCTTCACATTGAGAAACATGTCATTTGTCGAAATGGCAGTTGAATCGGGAATTGCAGGGGGCGGCATAAAAAATAGAGCTTCAGGATAAAATTCAGCGGCAATATCAGAAACATTTGCCCAAAAATCAGGCAAATCTTTTTTGCCCAATCTCACTAATTCAAACACAAAATCTTTGAATTCCACTTTGTTATCTTGAGTCTGATACAGTTTTAGCAAACGCAAAGCGTAATCATGGGCAGTTGGTTGCTTGAAAAATTCGGTTCTCAATAATTTTTCTGCTTCTTGAACATTACCATAAGTGCAATACACATCGGCTTTATACAGCACATCATCAACGCTGCGTTTTTGAGCATCGTCACTTGTTACCATATCCGCAAATCCCGCCGCTGCATTTTCAAAAAGACTTTCATCGATATTACTCATATCAAATTCTTCATCACTAAACATAGCATCGGTCGAATCTTGCGCTGGAACGGCTTGAGCAACAGTTTCTGTTTGCTCTTCAGATTCAGCTGTTTCATTAACTACAGCAGGCGTTTCAACAACAGGAACCTCTTTTGGTTTTTTACGTTGTTCACGCAAGCGTAAAAGTCCAAGAATACCGAGTAATAACGAACCAACCCCACCTGCCGCGTAATAATATAACTCTTGAGGAATGCCAAAATAATTGTCGATTGCAACAGGAGCTACTTGAGCAACGGGAGCAACAGGTTTTGGTGGCACAACCACAGGGGCGGAAACTGGCGGTACAACAGGCGTTGGTAACGCAGGTGGCGGCATAACCGCAACAGGTTGCGCAGGTTGCATCGTTGCAGGCACAACAACATTTTCAGGTGTTGGCAGTACAGCAACAGGAGCAGG
>JAQTXN010000011.1 GCA_028688755.1 Methylococcales bacterium
CCTCCTTTCCCCCGTAGGGCGTATGCGGTATTAGCTTAAGTTTCCCTAAGTTGTCCCCCACTAATAGGCAGATTCCTACGCGTTACGCACCCGTCCGCCACTAATCGAAAGAGCAAGCTCTTTCTCATCGTTCGACTTGCATGTGTTAAGCATACCGCCAGCGTTCAATCTGAGCCATGATCAAACTCTTCAGTTTAAATCAGATTTGTCACTATAAAATTAGTGACCAATTTTGGCTCGACTAGAATTAACTAACAATTTAAAAATTGCCGTGTAGTTTCTTAATCGATTATCTTGCTTATCACTCGATAACTTCACAAGCACCCACACAAATTATTTTGATTTAAGTTTTTAAAGAGCTTTTCGTTTTTTTGCTGCGTCGCTGCAGCTGATTCCGAGTATTCTACAGACTTTTTGAACGTTGTCAAACATAAATTTAAACTTTTTTTATTTTTGCCGATAACCCTTCTCCGCAGCATCGAATTCAAAATTAACTTTTTATTTAAAAATCAAATATCTTACTTGATTTTTTAGATTTAAACTCATGGCAAAAAATTTTCTGCGTTTATTGTAAAAACACATCACTTTGAACGAAAACCATAGATGTTTTGTTCTAAGAACGTATCTAAATTCTCACCCACGCCTGTTAAACCTTTAAGTTCAACTTGGAAAAACACCCCTGTTTGACTTTCGCCCTGCACATCAGCATCACTAAATACATTCAAGTTATTAACATAACGTCGCCCAACAACACGGAATCGCCAGCAACAATTTTCTTTTTCAACCCCAAAGAAACTTTCTTGCGTTGAATTGTAAAGTAATGAGTATTGCCAACGCCCAATCGCTGACCAATTATCATAAATTGGATAATGAAACGACACGTCTGTTTGCGAAATTCCTGTTTTTACACTTTGCAAATTCAAACCAGTCAACGCATCGGCAGTTGTGTCTTTGCGATAACGATAACCTAAATTTAAAATTTCATTCGGTTGCCCTGTTAAATGAAACATCGCTTTGCCGCGACTAATTTCTGATTCATTTGGATTCCATTGCACCCCTGAATCAATGGCAACGTGTTTATTCACGCGCGAAGACACTTCGGCAATAATGTTTGAAAAACGACTTTTTTCAACAGGCATTTTACTGATGCCAGTTGCCGTGGTGAGATATTCACCTGTTCGAGGATCGATGACAGGCATCGTGACTTCTCTGTCTTGAAAATAAAACGTATTTCCCAAACTAAATTTCGCTCGTTCTTCACCTGTTTGCGGATCAATCAGGCGTGAAGTAACCGCCGCTGTCAGCTGATTTGCATCTTGCATTCTATCAATACCGCTGAAACGATTTTCTCTAAACAGCGTGTTAAACCAAGTGTCATAAACAGCTGTGTCAAAAATTTGAATGTCATCTTGATTTTTGCGCGGTATATATAAGTAATACAAACGTGGTTCCAAGGTATTTGAAAATGCTTTGCCACCTAAATTCAAATCACGTTCAAATGTCATGCCACTATCGGTCGAAAAAATTGGCAACGTCCGCGAAATTTGTTTTGAATAGTTCGGATCTAGCGGACGACTTAAAAAATAATTCGTATATTGCAACGCAATTTTTGGCGTGAGATACGCACTTTCGGTTTGTAACGGCACGCTGATTGATGGTTTTAAATTACTGCGTTGTCCATTCTGTAAGGTTGTATGTTGGAAATAAACAAACTCATTATCCATCGCTACATTTACTGGAACGGGCAATTGCTCAAAACTGTGTTTTAAATTCACATTGATTTGCGGCAATTTGCGATACGGTAACTTTTCGCCCGTCAAAAATTTATCAATCGATTGATAATTTTCGACTCGCCCAACCGCTGTAATTTTATCGCCGTAATAACCAACATCAGCCTGACTTTTTAAATAACTGAAATTTGGCAAACTCAACGCACTTCCCAATTCAGCAAAATAATTTTTATCTGAGACAAAGTTCAAATCGACATTTGCCTGAATACGCTCACTTAAACGAGAGGTATCTTTGAAAGAGCCAAAATAACGCGCTCTGTCGTTTTGTTTGTAATCAGTGGGCATCACTTCAATTTTGGTTTCACCATAAGAATCTTCCGTCAAATAACGGAATTCTCCAGCAAGTAAAATGCCGCGTTTCGTTAAATAACGCGGTCTAAATGTTGCGTCCAAATCTGGTGCGATATTCCAATAGTAGGGCAAACTAAAACCAAAACCTGCGCGTTGCGTATTCCCAAATGATGGCGCAAGAAAACCTGATTTACGACGTGAATCGGTTGGAAATTCCAAATAAGGGGAATAAAAAACGGGCGTGCCTTTAAATTCTAACCACGCATTGTGCGCGGTGCCTGTGCCTTCCTCGCGGTCAATTTTTAACTCTCCTGCGTGAACGACCCAATCTTGATTTCCTGTGGGGCAACTCGTGTACGCTACATCTTGATAATGCGAAACCGTCTTACTTTCACGATAAACTGCGCCTGCATGTCCACGCAAAGGAGCTGTGGGGGCAATAAAAAGTACGTCACGCAATTTAGCTTGGTCGCTTGTTAAATCAAACGTTGCAGCATCGGTGTGAACAGCCATATCGTCGTCGCTGTAATAAACATCCCCTTCAACAGCTAATTTTTCCGTCACGCTGTCGTAATTTGCCGTGTTTGAAAATAACTGTTGATCGCCACGCTTAATTTGTACATTGCCAAAATAACTGCTGATTTCGTTTTCAAAAATTTCTGAATAATTAGATTGCACGTCAACTGGGGCGTGATTTCTTGAACTTTTGCTAGAGGTAAAGACAGGTTTTGGGGCATTCGGATTTGTGCAATGCTGCCACGGATCGACTTTTAGTTGTGATTTCAACACATCAAAAGTACGTTCTTGCGTGCCATCAAACGCAGGTGAAACGATGCCTAAATTCCATGATTTTGAAGATTTATTAGCCACATTCTTAACTGGCGCAACGGTTTCGCTGTTTTCAGCATTCGCAGTTACTTTTGTTTGCTGACAATTCCATTCACTGCCCTGCCCTGCTCCACATTTCCATTCGCCTGACGTTGTTTGTGTTTGAGCAGGAACAACTCGTGTAGTTTCAACTTCCTCAACAACCCTTTTTTCTTTTTCGACTTTTGCGGGCGTGACGATAATCGCCTCAGGAATTATTGCTGATTTATCAACAGACTTTTCAACGGGCTGATTTATTTCACTGGTTTTTTCTTCGACAGAAATAGGCGCAGATATAACAACAGGTGGTTCGATTTTTGCTGCGGATGGCGTAGCGTCTACAGGTTTTGCGTCTCCGCTACAAACCCATTCTTTGCCATCCTTACTTTGTTCACAATTCCACGCGGCAGAATTTGCAACAGACTGGCTGGCATACGATAAAGAGGATAATAAAAGGAAATATAAACGACGCTGCATAGGTGATTTTAATCTGAAAGATTCGAATGAAGATGAATGCAAAAATGCTTTTAAGCAGCATTTTAACCTACTTTTATCGTGACATTGTAACTAAACGACAGACTTTAAATCTTTGTAACGAACGCTCTGGTCGCTTAAAATGCGGCTAACATAAGGTTTCATCAATAACTCAAAATTCATGGCAGAAAGAAAAAGACGCACCAGTTCACGCTACGGCGATACACCCGCCCCTAGGCAACGCAAAAAGAAAAAATCAGGTTTTCCCATTTTCAGCAGCTTATTTTTAATTATGCTGGGCGTGGGCGGTTTTTTCTTGTTTAGCTATTTAGGCTATTTAGATTACAACGTCCGCAAACAATTTGAAGGTAAACGCTGGGCAATTCCCGCGCGAGTTTATGCAAGTCCGCTTGAGCTTTACGCGGGTTACAACATGAGTGCAGCGCAATTTGAAACGCAATTAAAAACGCTACATTATCGCGTCGATGCAAATTTGACTTCCGAAGGAACGTATTCAAAAAAAGGTTCACAAATTACCGTTAAAACGCGCCCGTTCAATTTTTGGGATGCACCACAAGAAAGCGGTTTAATTCGTTTAAATTTTGTAGATTCGACGGTTGAAAGTATTACAGATTTAGGTAAACAAGGTGAAGCGGTTGCCGTATTACGTTTAGATCCACCACAAATTGGCACGTTGTATCCAAAAATCAAAGAAGATCGTGTGTTAATTCAACTCAAAGACGCGCCACCCGCGTTAATCAATGCGTTGCTTGCGTCTGAAGATCGTGATTTTTATCATCATTTCGGCTTATCGATACGAGGCATTGCACGGGCAATGTTGGCAAATTTAAAAGCAGGCGGGATGGTTCAAGGTGGCAGCACGATTACGCAACAATTAGTGAAAAACTTTTATCTCAGCTCAGAGCGCAGTCTGACGCGCAAAATCAACGAAGCGTTTATGGCTCTGATTTTGGAATATCGCTACAGCAAAGATGAAATTTTAGAAGCCTATTTGAACGAAATTTATTTAGGTCAAAACGGCAGTAATGCTGTGCATGGTTTTGGGCTGGCGAGTGAATTTTATTTCAATAGCACACTTAAAGATTTGCCATTACATCAAGTAGTTTCATTGGTCGCGTTGGTTCGAGGGCCTTCGTATTATGACCCACGCCGTGCGTCGGAACGTGCATTGCAACGTCGGAATTTAATTCTTGATGAAATGCTCAATTCGGAGGCAATTACCGAAAAACAAGCCGCCGATGCGAAAGCAAAACCATTGGGTGTCATTGTCAATGCAAACCGTTCGTCAAATGCCTATCCGTATTTTATGGATTTAGTGAAACGGCAATTGCGCCAAGAATACCGCGAAGAAGATTTAACCTCAGAAGGGTTGAGTATTTTCACAACGCTCGACACGCGCGTTCAAGATACGCTTGAACAAACAGTGAAAACGCAGCTGGCAAAACTTGATAAAGCACCAAAATCGGCGGGGAATTTAGAAACCGCAGCAGTTATCACCCGTCGTGACAGTGGTGAAATTGCCGCGTTGACCAGCGGACGTGAAGTGGTTTCATCAGGTTTTAATCGCGCGTTAGATGCGGTGCGTCCAATTGGTTCGCTGATTAAACCTGTGATTTATTTGACTGCGTTAAATAATCCGAAAAAATACACCATTACCACGTCAGTCAGTGACAGCGAAATTGTGGTGCCAAATAAAGGCAGCGAAGCGTGGATTCCCAAAAATTATGATCACAAAGAACACGGCAATGTCAGTTTGCATCAGGCTTTAGCGCATTCTTACAATTTAGCAACTGTGCGAATTGGTATGGATGTTGGCGTAAATAACGTGATTGAAACGTTGCGAAATATGGGCGTAAATCGGGAAGTCGATTCTTTCCCATCCTTTTTACTTGGCTCGGCACAGCTCACGCCACTGGACGTGACACAAATGTATCAAACACTTGCTGGCGATGGTTTTTTAAGTCGTTTAAAAGCAATTCGCGCCGTTGTTTCAGCAAAAGGTGAACGATTGCAAAGTTATCCTTTTATCGTAAAACAAACACTAGACCCTTCTGCAACGTATATTGTGAATACGATGTTGCAAGAAGTCATGACAAGCGGTACAGGTCACGCGGCTTACGATGTATTTCCAAAAAGTTTTGGTTTAGTGGGCAAAACGGGAACGACAAATGATGCCAAAGACAGTTGGTTTGCAGGTTATTCGGGAGATTACTTATCGGTTGTTTGGGTAGGACGTGATGACAATAAACCGATGGGATTAACAGGAGCAACAGGCGCATTACCCGTTTGGATTTCGGTAATGAAACAAATTTCAACGCAACCTGTGAATCTCATTCCACCTGATAACATCAAAATGGCGAGTAGTTGCGGTGATTCGCGCAGTTATCCTTATATTGCAGGCTCAGAGCCACATTTAAGTGATTGCGCCCCTGAAGATGATACACCAGGTTATTTTGTTCCAGACTTTGGTAATTCAGATTCAGACGATTTCACGCCTGATAATTTTTAATCCGTAGGGGCGATCTCTTGTGGTCGCCCGCAATTCACGAAACATGGATATTTACATCGTTTCGTTTTAAGGGCAGGCACAAGGCATTGCCCCTACAGAAATCGCGTCTAAACACAAACCACAAATTCTGCGATAATGCCCGCAGTATTTCGATATTCGTGCAAAACGCACCTTTCTTTTCTTTCACTTCACAAAACATAAAAAATTATGAACGAAAAAAAATACAAACCTTGCGACTTAGTCATTTATGGCGCACTTGGCGATTTATCACGTCGCAAATTGATGATGTCTTTGTATCAACTCGACAAAGCCAATTTTCTTGAACCACAAACGCGCATTTTAGCCGTTGATAGATTGGCTAAAACACGCGACGAATTAGTCAAAATTGTTAGAGGAAGTTTGGAAGAATTTTTGCCTTGCCCGATTGTGGAAGAAGCGTGGGAAAAATTTTCCGCACGATTTGATTACTTGCAACTTGATATTAGCGATGCAGCTGAATTCAAAAAATTAGCAGCAAAACTTGATCAAAAAACGCGCACTACTGTGAATTATTTAGCTATTCCGCCGTTCTTGTTCGCAAGCATTTGTACTGGATTACAAAAAGCCAAATTGGTGGCAAAAGATTCGCGCATCGTGATTGAAAAACCAATCGGCTACGATTTGAAATCGTCGCAAGAAATTAACGACACGATGCAAGCCGTTTTCAACGAAGACCAAATTTATCGTATCGATCATTATTTAGGTAAAGAAACCGTATTGAATTTACTCGCGTTGCGTTTTGCCAATTCAATTTTTACGACCAATTGGAGTCATAGCTCAATTGACCACGTTCAAATCACGGTTGCTGAAGATGTAGGAATTGAAGGACGTTGGGGATATTTTGACAATTCGGGGCAGTTGCGTGATATGTTGCAAAACCATCTGCTGCAAATTCTAACGTTTATTGCGATGGAACCGCCTGTTAATTTGGAAGCAAAAAGTATTCATGCAGAAAAAATTAAAGTGTTAAATGCACTGCGTCCAATTGCCGATTACAACGTGGGCAAACGTACCGTGCGCGGTCAGTACATAAAAGGCTATTTGAAAGGCAAAGAAGTTCCTGGCTATTTAGACGAAGAAGGCGCGAATACCGAAAGTGAAACCGAAACCTTCGTGGCAATGCGTGTTGATATTGATAACTGGCGTTGGGCGGGCGTACCGTTTTATATGCGAACGGGCAAACGGATGAATTCAAAACGTACAGAAATCGTCGTTTATTTCAAACAACAGCCGCACAACATTTTCAAAGACAGTTTTTACGACTTACCACCTAATAAATTGATTATTCATTTACAGCCAAAAGAAGGCGTGGAAATCGAAGTGTTGAACAAAATTCCTGGTATCGACGGTTCGATTCGTTTGCAAAAAAATAAACTCGATTTGAGTTTTTTAAGCCAAATGAAAAAACACGTTTCGGGCGGTTATGAACGTTTATTACTTGAAGCGATGCGTGGTAATAACACCTTATTTATCAGTCGTGAAGAAACCGAAGCCGCATGGACATGGGTGGATTCGATTCAACGCGCGTGGGGAAATTTGAGCGATGCGCCAAAACCTTACGCAGCGGGAACGTGGGGACCTAATGCCGCTGATGCGCTGCTCGCGCGCGACGGGCGCACTTGGGAAGATTAAATATTCATTCAAGAGGCGTGAAGCATTTCACGTCTCTTTTTATTTTTTTACAAAAGAGCGGAAGTCTATGATTACAAAAATGCACCATCTGCTAGAAAATTCGAGCATCCTTGTTGTCGATGATTCGGTGGAAACACTTAAAATCATTGGCGAATTACTCAAAAAAGAATTTGCTATCAAAGTGGCAACAAATGGTGAAATGGCTCTTAAAATCGCACAATCGAATACGCCACCTGATTTAGTTTTACTCGATATTATGCTGCCAGACATCAATGGCTATGAGGTATGTAAAGAGTTAAAAAAGAATCCTGAAACCGAAGTAATTCCTGTCATTTTTCTAACGGCTAAAAACGAAGTGGAAGATGAAGCGCGAGGTTTAGGTGTTGGGGCGGCAGATTACATTATCAAACCGATTTATCCCGCAATTTTGATGGCGCGAGTGAAAAATCATTTACTCATGAAAAAAATGCACGATTTGCTCATCAGCAAATTGTAATCATAAAATCGCACAGCTTTCGTTTTGTGCGCTCTTTTGGACGTTTTTTAGGATTCAATCATGTCCACTGCCTTAACTTCTAATCACTTAAACGTATCCTTTCGCATTCTCCTTAGCTTGTATTTAATCATCCCACTTTGCTTGTTGCTTTACGGTTTTGACAGTATTTTTTGGCAAAGTTATTTACGCGAAAATTTACCAACCAAACCCACGCATTTTTTATTATTTCAAATCTTATTTGGTACGCCGCACATTCTAGCAAGTTCGATTTTGTTGCTAAGTAATAGCGAGTATGTTCGATTTTATAAACGTAATTTGCTACTTATGACGCTTGCTATTGCGGTCGTTTTTGGCATTGGCAGTTTATTTATTCCGTATTACGTTTTTTATGTCGCTGTGGCGGCATGGACAGTTTTTCACGTTTTAAAGCAACAACATGGCGTAGTGCGTGGCGTGTGTCAATTACCTAACTGGGCGTATCAAAGTTTATTGTGGCTCAGTGTTTGTGCGGGACTTTTGATTTACATCGGGATTTTTTTACACACTCGATTAGATGAGCAAACGCTATTTTGGTTAAAAAATGGCGCGGGATTTTTAACGACGATTTTAGTTTCAGTCGCTTTTTATTCGCAGCGTTTTGCGCCAAATGTATTTGGAAAAACTTTTTTGTGGGCAAACGTATTTTTAGTGGTGAGTAGTTTTTATTTTTATGTTCAAGAGTATTATTTTTTCGCCATTTTAATTCCACGCCTTGTCCATGATGCCACCGCTTATATTTTCTATGTTACCCACGATTTCAATAAACATTCTCAAGTGCCACAAAACATGCTGTATCGTTGGTCAAAACGCGCATCCATTTCGATATTTTTAGTGTTGCCTGTTTTATCATTTGCACTTGCCTTTTTGTTGCAGGCTTATGGCGATGCCGCAGCTGAATGGCTCACCCAAGCGATTTTTGGTGTTGCCATTCACAAAGTCATTACGCTAGGTGTTTTGGGTTATTTCGCGCTAATACACTATTACAGCGAAGGCTTAACATGGCGTTCTGGTTCACCCTATCGACAATTTATTTCATTTTCAAAATAACAGGTTTATGAATCAACTTTTGCTCAAATTCTTCATTTTATTTTTAGTTTCAACGTGCAGTTTCGCGGCTCCTTCAGCACAGATTGAAACGCTCACAAACGAATTTATTCAAAGCAAAACGGATGCACTGAATGCGCGGCAAGGTTTAGAAGAAGCGACAAAAAACGCTGTACTTAAACAATATCAAGCCGCGCAAGATAATTTAACGAGTAAAGCACAAGCTATTACACAAATTGCGGCATTCACAGCCGCATTGCATCAAGCACCCATTCAAACAAAAAAGTTAGAAAAAGAAATAGAACAAACACTTGCCAAACAAAGTAAGCAAAAAACTGAAAATTTCAGTCAAATTCCAGTCGAAGAATTAGAACAACGTTTAATCATCGAAAAAGGCAAAGTCAGCCAACTTGATGAACAACTTAAAAAAGTTGAAGCGGACTTAACCCTGCAAAATAATCGTCCGATACTTATTCGTGAAGAAACCGTTGAAACCCAACAAACCATCGAAGCAACACGCAAAAAACTCGAATTACCTGCCGCACCGACAGATTCCAAGCTCGAATACGAAGCGCGTCAAATTTATTACAAAACCTTGATTGAAACGCTAACTACCGAATTAAAACGCTTAGATGCAGAAGCTATTAGTCAACCCGCGCGCGTGGAATTATTAAAAACACAGTTGCAATTACTTGATATTCAAAAAAATTCCCTTACGCCCATTGTCACAACAATTGAAAATCTAGCTTTTGATTTGCGTTCACAAGAAGCAAAAAAAATGGAGGATGCACTCAGTCAAACTGAAAAAGAATTAGAAGGCAAACATCCGCTAATTCAACAGCATACTCATGAAAACATTCAATATAGTCGAGATTTACAAGCCGTTACAACCAAAATAGAACAACTCAGTGAACAAAAAACATTCGTCGAACTCAAAACCACAAGCATTGAAAACGATTTTAAAAGTGCAGATAAAAAAATCAGTCTCGCAGAGTTAAGCCCTGCTTTAGGAAAAATTTTGCGTGAACAACGTCGCAGTTTAGCGTCTCAAAACGAAGTCACCACTGAATCCAAAAAACTGCAAAATGAAACGGCATTAACCAGTTTGGAGCAGTTCAAAGTTGAAGCAAAGCAAAAAGAATTGCTCAATTTAGACGATGCGCTGAAACAAATGATGGTGTCGCAAGTTGAACCGCTGTTGCCTTTTGAAGAACGAATGATGATTCAAGCGCAGTTGCGCGTGCTGTTAAACAATCAAAAAGAGTTATTAAACAAACTTGCACAAGCCGATAGCACTTATTTAAGAACACTTGGTGATTTGGATTTTGCACGGCAACAAATGCTCACACAGGCAGAAAAATTCGCAACGTATTTAGACGAGCGATTACTTTGGGTACCCAGTTCTGAGCCTGTTAATTTCAGCATTTTTTCGGGCTTGTATCATTCATTGCAATGGTTATTTTCGCCGTCAAATTGGTCTGAACTGTTGCACGAAATCATCAGTATTTTCACCCAAAACAGTTTGCGCGTGATTATGGCAATCGGTTTTTGGTTATTGTTAATTCGAGCGCGTAATTGGTCGCAACAAAATCTGCAACTCAATGAAACCGAATTGCGTAATTGGCACACAGACCATTTTTATTTCACTTTGCGCGTATTACTAAATCGGATTTTAGTGACGCTCGTTATGCCAAGTGCCTTGTTTTTATTGGGTAGTTTTCTAAGTCGCAGTGTTTTTGATTTCACAATGTCTTTTGGTATCGGCTTAACAAAAGCAGCGATTTCTGTGTTTATGTTGCAATTTTGTTATGCCATGTTTTCAAAAGAAGGTATCGCACGGCGACATTTTCAATGGCAAAAAAGCACGGTGATTTTGTTGCACGATCAGTTGTCATGGTTGCGCTTTGTGATTGTTCCCGCGATGTTTTTTATTCACCTGACCAGCACATCGAAATTTTCGGAATACAGTGATTCGTTGGGTCGATTAGCCTTAATTACCCTGCTTTGTTCAATGACCATTTTTTTCACACGATGTTTGCATCCAACTCGTGGTTTAAATTTACTAGAAAAAATCAGTACGTTTTGGCGTTATATCATTTACGCGCTAATTATTGCCGTACCGTTAGTGATTATGGGCTTTGCCGTTACGAGTTATTATTTAAGTGCGTTGGAATTACAAGAAAAACTGATTATCACCTTACGATTATTGATTTTGACCGTCATTTTGCATGAAATTGTTTTCCGCTGGCTGACCCTTGTTAATCGACAATTAGCCTTAAAAAATGCCGCTCAACAACGTGAATTACATGATAAACAAGAAGAATTAACGCTCGATATTCCAAAGATTAACGCCCAAACAAAAAAACTATTACACGTCACGCTTTCATTTGGCGTGATTTTGGGCTTTTGGGTAATTTGGAAAAACATTTTGCCCGCGTTTTCATTCTTAGACCATTTTGTGCTTTGGCAACATAAAACGATTGTTGAAAATCAAGAAACCTACCAGCCGATTACGCTCACAAATTTGTTGTTTGCAGGCTTATATTTATTCATTGCTATTGTCGCTGTGCGGAATTTTTACGGGGCGTTGGAATTACTGGTTTTTCGACGCTTTGAAATTGAAGTCGGCAGCCGTTACGCGATGAATCAATTGGCAAAATACTTATTCATCACTATTGCGTTTATTGCAATTGCAAACGAACTTGGCGGCAGTTGGTCGCAAGTGCAATGGCTTGTCGCCGCTTTAGGTGTCGGGCTTGGGTTTGGATTGCAGGAAATTTTTGCCAATTTGGTTTCAGGTATTATTTTATTATTTGAACGCCCCATTCGGGTTGGAGATACGGTCACAATTGGCGAAGTAACGGGGTCTGTTTCTCGAATTCAAATGCGCGCAACAACGCTCATTGACAGTGATCAACGCGAATTGATTGTGCCGAATAAAACCTTTATTACCAGTCAATTGACGAATTGGACGTTAAGCGATGCGACAACGCGCATTGTGTTACCGATTAGTATTTCGTCTGATTCAAATGTGGAGTTTGCACATGAACTGATGCTCAAAACGGTCAAAGAAACACCGTTGATTTTGGCAGAACCACAGCCGTTTGTGGTCTTCGTGGGGTTTGGTGATAGCGCGTTAAATTTCTCTATTCGCGCTTTTGTTAGCGAGCCAATGCACCGTTGGATGGTGATTCATGATTTAAATATGCGTTTAGATACAACACTTCGTGACAATCAAATTAAATTTCCTTGTCCTCAACGAGAAGTGCATGTGATTTCGTGAAATTTACGATAGGTTCGGGACAGACGGTAACTGGCACTTTTTGTGCAGGTTTTTTGACAAACTAATTCTATAACTTCACATTTCTAGGCAAAAGTAATGGCAAACATTCAACCCACGGACGACGAATACACGTTTCCTGAAACGGACTCGATGGTAACAAAAACCGACCTCAAGGGCATCATCACCTATGCTAATGATGATTTTGTCAAAGCAAGTGGCTATACCCGCGCAGAATTATTAGGAAAACCGCATAACATGGTGCGCCATCCTGATATGCCTGCCGAAGCCTTTAAAGACATGTGGATAACATTGGAAGCAGGCAGACCGTGGACTGGACTTGTTAAAAACTTGCGTAAAGACGGCGGTTTTTATTGGGTGTTAGCAAATGCGACACCCAGTTATGAAGATGGCAAATTGATTGGTTATATGTCAGTTCGCACCAAACCTTCGCGTCAACAAATTGACGAGACCGCGCGAGTGTACAAATTGTTTAAAGACGGTAACGCCAAACATCTAGGCATTCGAGATGGATTAGTGATTGAAACGGGATTTGTCGCGCGAATCAAAGAAGCCATTTCAAACGTTACGATGAAAAAACGGATTTTCACCGTGATTGGTACTTCCGCGACATTCATGATTCTTATTGCGTTAGTTGCATTAAAAGCCCTCGATAGCAACGCCAAATCGTTTAACAATCTTTATGAAAATCGTGTGGTCGCACTTGGTCAATTGGCAAATATAGAACGAATGTTTCTCGTCAATCGAATACTCGTAAGGGACGCTGCAATTACTGACCCCTCGCTTATCCCTCAAAATTTGACTCAAGTTGAACACAATAAGAAAAAAGTAGACGAATTGTGGGCAGCTTATTTCCAAACTGAGATGACCGAAGAGGAAACACAGATTGCCAACAAGTTTGTAGCGGATAGAAAAAACTATCTTTTGGAAGGGCAAAAAATTATCGATGCGTTAAAAGCAAACGACCTGACTCTCGCCAACTCAATCATTATAAATACGGGGCTACCTCTTTATGATGTCGTTTCTGCTGATTTAGAAAAACTCGTGCAAATACAAATTGATGAATCTAAAAAAGCAAAAGAACTCACCGAAGAAGCATACTTTTTCAATCGTAATTTGTTTATTGGCTTAGTGGGCTTTGCGATTGTCTTTGCCTTGCTGATGGGTGAATTTTTGATGTCGTCGATTGTAAAACGCTTTCGTTTATTTAGTGATGTCGTCACAAGTGGAACAAATGTTCCCATTGATAACACTAAACGCGGGGAATTTGCAGTCGTGCGCGATGCGTTCAAAGTGTCGCAACTCAATAACAATTTTAGTATTGCTTATGCCAAACAAATGGCGGATGAAAGTCTACGCATTCAAATCGGCTTAGATAATGTCAACACCAGTATTTTGATTTGTGACAACAATCGTATTGTGATTTACGCCAACAAAGCGGCTGAAAAAATGTTCCGAGCCGTCGAAAAAGATTTTCAAAAAACCATTCCAAATTTTGTGGCAACGCAATTAGTGGGTAGCAGCATTGATAGTTACAACAAACATTCAAATGCAATGGATGGGCTAAAAGATACCATTAGCGCAACGCTTCATATTGGCGGTCATCCGTTCCTTGTTTATGTCAGTCCTGTGATTAACGAACGCAATGAACGTTTAGGCACGATTACCGAATGGCAAGATTTAACCGCGCAAGTTGAAGTTGAAAAAGAAGTCGAAAACGTCATTGAAGCGATTGCAGCGGGTGATTTTACGAAACGACTGAACGAAGCGGGAAAACAAGATTTTATTTTGTCGCTCAGTAAAGGGATCAATAAGTTAGTCACAACGTGTTCTGTCGGCTTAAATGAAGTGGTACAAGTGCTGAATGCCATGTCACGCGGAGATTTAACGCAAAAGATTAGCGGTGAATACGAAGGGACATTCGGACAATTAAAAGACGATGCCAATTCCACGGTGGAAAGTTTGATTCAAATCGTGCAGCAAATTAAAGAAGCAACAGATTCTATCAACACAGGCGCGAAAGAAATTGCCGCAGGTAATAACGATTTATCACATCGCACAGAAGAACAAGCGGCAAGTTTAGAAGAAACCGCCGCAAGCATGGAAGAATTAACGTCAACGGTAAAACACAATGCTGAAAATGCGACGCAAGCTAATGGACTCGCCGTTGAAGCCTCTGGCATTGCAGAACGTGGCGTTGAAGTCGTTAGTCACGTTGTTCGCACGATGGATGAAATCAATGATTCATCCCGCAAAATCGGTGACATTATTTCGGTGATTGATGACATTGCTTTCCAAACTAACATTCTGGCATTAAACGCAGCGGTTGAAGCCGCAAGAGCTGGCGATCAAGGCAAAGGTTTTGCTGTCGTAGCAACTGAAGTTCGCAATTTAGCGCAACGCGCCGCAACAGCAGCAGGTGAAATTAAACACTTGATTAACGATTCGGTGAGCAAAGTGACAGGTGGCACGAAATTAGTTACGCAAGCAGGCGAAACGATGGGGGAAATTGTGACCTCGATTCAAGGCGTAACCAAAATGATGTCCGAAATCACCGCCGCCTCGCAAGAACAAAGTCAAGGTATTGAACAAGTCAACAGTGCCGTCAGTCAAATGGATGATGTGACGCAACAAAACGCGGCGTTAGTGGAACAATCAGCGGCAGCGGCGGAAGCGCTCGAAGATCAAGCGCGTAATTTATCGGTTGCTGTATCGCATTTCAAAATCAGCGGTTCAAGCAATCATTCCTATTCTGCATCACGAAAAACTGCACCAATACCAGCAAAATCAGTCAGCAGCAAACCAGCAGCAATAATGCAGGTGGGAAATGACGATTGGGAAGAATTTTAGTTTTGTGAAATAACGAGAGGGCGAAAATTTTTCGCCCTTACCTTTTCAAGATTTATCGCAACAACGATTTTCCATTCATTTCAGCAGGTTGTGCCAAACCCAAAATTGCCAACATCGTTGGTGCAATGTCCGCTAAATTTCCGCCTTCTGCGAGCGTTCCGCTCCCTTCAACATAAACGAGTGGCACAACATTTGTCGTATGTGCGGTGTGAGCTTGATGGGTTTGTTCATCTGCCATTTGTTCAATGTTGCCGTGATCGGCTGTGACGAGCATTCGACCGCCAACAGAAATTAACGCATCAAGAATGCAATTTAATGATTGGTCAATCACTTCAACGGCGGCAATCGCGGCGGTTAAATTTCCCGTATGTCCAACCATGTCGCAATTCGCGTAGTTGCAAATAATCACATCATGTTTTTCTTCGAGAATATCTTTCACCAAATTATAAGTGACTTCAGGCGCACTCATTTCAGGCTGCAAATCGTAAGTTTTTACTTTTGGCGATTGCACCAAAATTCGGTCTTCACCCGCAAACGGTTCATCACGTCCGCCATTGAAAAAGAAAGTAACGTGGGCATATTTTTCAGTTTCAGCAAGGCGCAATTGCGTCAAACCTTGTTGCGACAAATAATCACCCAAACTGTTTTTTAAATCAGGCGACGTGAAGGCAATCGGATAATTGAATTTTTCGTGATATTGCGTGAGCGTCGCAAAATAACCGCGATGCGCCTCGTGATTGCGTTCAAATTTATCAAACGTTGGCTCGGTAATCGCTTGGCTGATTTCACGCGCTCTATCTGCACGGAAATTCATAAACACCACTGAATCGTCCAAATCGATTGAAACAACCGATTCTTGATTTTGTGCAATTAACGTTGGCAACACAAATTCGTCACTTTCGCCGCGTTCGTAAGCCGCGTCTAAACCCGCTTGTGCGGTTGTTGCAAAATGGGGCGCGTTAGCTTTCATCAGCATTTCGTAGGCTTGCGAAACACGTTCCCAACGATTATCTCTGTCCATCGCATAAAAACGCCCTGTAATCGAGGCGATTTGTCCTGCGCCGCAATCTGCCATTTTTTGTTCTAAATAAGTAAATGAACTCGCGGCACTTTTTGGTGGCACGTCTCGACCATCTAAAAAAGCGTGAACATAAATTTTTTGCAAACCACGTTTTGCCGCAAGTTCAACCATCGCCGCAATTTGGGTTTCGTGACTGTGAACGCCACCCGCAGAAAGCAAACCTAAAATATGTAACGCTTTATTTTTCGATTTCGCTTCATCCACCGCTTTGCAAAGCACGGCATTTTCAAAAAAACTGCCGTCCAAGATGGCATCATTAACCAGCGAAAAATCTTGTGGAATGTAGCGTCCACAACCAATGTGTAAATGCCCTACTTCAGAATTTCCCATTTGTCCGTCTGGCAAACCAACAACGTGACCAGAGCAATTCAAATACGTCATTGGATATTTTTTTTGTAATTTATCCCAGCAAGGCGTTTTTGCGAGCGCAATCGCGTTACTTTCAGTTTCAGCGCGATAGCCAAAGCCGTCTAAAATTAACAAAACTAAAGGTTTAATACGTTCGCTCATGATTTTTTCCTCGTTCAAAATAACGGTGATGTGGCAACACAGGTATAATTTCGCGTAGTGTTGTTTTGCCGCATTATAGCAACAGTTCCAACCCTTTTTATTCACTTAACTTGAAAACACAACTCATGGATCGTTATCTCGAATTTATTTTAAATCATTACATTTTGTCACTTGCCTTAGCGGTGGTGACGTTTTTGCTCATTCAAGAATTTTTTGATACCGCGTTTAAACGCTTTGCGTCGATTTCGCCATTACTTGCCGTGCCTAAAATTGACAACGATAACACCGTCGTTTTAGACGTTCGTGAAGCTCCCGATTTTATTTTGGGTCACATTGAGAAGGCGATTAACATTCCGTTGAGTAAATTCAGCGAAGATTTAGGTAATTTACAAAAATACAAAAAGAATTTGATTTTGCTCACTTGCCAAACTGGTACACGCGCAAGCGCAGCGGCGAAAATTTTAACTAAATCAGGATTTGAAAACGTCTTGGTTTTAACGGGCGGGATGAACGCTTGGCAAGATGAATACAAATTGCCGATTAAAGTTTCGAGTAAAAATAAAAGTAACGCTTAAAAATTTATCAAACCGTTACGTTTGATTAAGCCAGTTCATTTTTTGCAATTTGAACTGGCTTTTGTCATTTAAGCCGCATGAAATTGGATAATCGGACAATTTTTTCCATTCGCATGGATTTTATTTTCCGACGAATGTACCACTTCAACATTGCGTGGACTGTGACGTAAATTCACAAAATAACTGTTTCCTTCCGTTTTCTTCGCTAATTTTTTCGCTTCAGAGGCTAAATCCGCTACATCGACATGCGATTGGCAATGAATCGTCGAAAGCGGTGAAACTAAACCAACTGATAAACTACTCAATGGGAAAAAACATTTTTCGCCTGTGCGACTTTCGGCGCGAATACCGCCAGCTTTAACATCTTCGGGCGTGTAAAAACTCGGTACTAATTTCGCAAATTTTTCTAACACCAATTTGCATCGCTCAAGCCAATCTTCACCTGTGAAAATGACAATAAAGTCATCACCGCCAATATGTCCAATTCGTCCACTTTCAGTAGGCACGCATTCTGACAAAGTCGTGGCAACGGCTTTGATAATGTCATCGCCTGCGCTATAGCTGTAAATATCGTTAAATGGTTTGAAATTATCCAAATCAAAATAGCCAAAGGCAAACGGTGTTTTGCTTGCTAAAAGTTGATTGACTTGTTCATTCATCGGCACGCTACCAGGTAATAACGTCAATGGATTTGCATGTTTGGCGTTATCAATTTGTTGGCGCGTAATTTCTTCTAGTAGCGATAAGACCGTTCCCACACCTGCATATTTTTGTTGGCGAGTAATCACAAACACCGATTCATGACGCATCGTTGACGTGAGTTGTTGACTCACATGTTCAATGGGTGTGTTGCAATCAATACTGAGCGGCATGGTTTCAATAAACGTCTTAATCGGTTTGCGTCCGTGTAATTCGATGCCATAGCGACTTGAAAATAATTTCGACAAAAAGTCTTCACGCAAAATAACACCTGATGCCATATCGTTATCAACGAGCGGCAAAATGTTAAGTTCTGGGCGATGTTGGAAAAAGTTCATCACGTCACTAATTGGCGTATCAGCAGAAATCGGCGCAATAAATTGACTGATTTTTTCAATCGGCGTTGATGAGTTCCAACCATTTTTAGCTGCCTTTTTTTCTTCCTCAAAAAGTGCTGCACTATCAATTTCAACGAGCGGCACCGCTGCTGGTCTAGCAAAGTAATAACCTTGCACATGAGAAATGCCTAAACTTTCAATCATTTTAAATTCAGCTTTTGTTTCAATGCCTTCGGCAATTATGTTGCAATTAAGCGAATTGGCGATGCCTTGAATCGAACGAACAAAATTCAGTTTCACCGAATCGTTTTGCAAATCTTGAATGAAATGCTGATCAATTTTGACGTATTCAGGCAATAACTCTGACCACAAACGCAAACTAGAATATCCCGCACCTAAATCATCAAGCGCGATTTCAAATCCCATACTGCGATAATGAATCATCGCCTCACGCATCAATTCATAATCATCAATAGGCTTATGTTCGGTGAGTTCAATCACTACTTGGCGTGGCGATACGCCAAATTGTTCTAAATAACGTAGTGTTTCACCTGTTTTAAATTCGGGTTGCAATAGCACGCACGGGCTGACATTGAGAAACAATTTGCTATCGAGATTAAAGGAGGCGAAATGTTTAATACTTAATTCGCGGCACACAAATTCAAGCTGCGAACTCAAGCCGTAACGCTCTGCAATATCAAATAAATTTAACGGACTGTGCAACGGACTATTTGAAGGGCCTCGAATGAGTGCTTCATAGCCAATAATTTTTTGCTGAGAAATGGAAATAATTGGTTGAAAATGCGGGGTGAGCTTTTTGTGTTCTAAAATCGAGAGCAATTCTTGTTGCAATGCAGACATTAAAGTAAACCTATATTTATGCGAAGTAACGAAATTTTGCGCGAGCATAGAAAAACTTTATGACAAAACCATGACAAAACGGATTTTTTTTTATTCATAAAATCGACACATCGGTGTCATAAAAACGCCTTATTCTTACGGCGTAACTCACTAATTTAGAGGTTTTTATGAACAATCCAAACGTCAAAGTTTTTGCCATTGAATCGACATTGTCATCGTTCCCATCGTATGTCATTTGTGGCGCAAATCCGCTTAATGAAACAGAAATACATGGTGAAAGTTTTTTACTCGCTATTTTTAAAGGCAGAAAGGCAAAGCTCGTTCCGATGGAGGTCACTATTCCCAAAAAAATTGCCGAGATTAAAATTGATACGGAATTCGTGATTGAAGAATGCTTAACGCAAGCGAAATTTAATTTGATTGAAATTGGCAAAACAAAAATTCAACGCTACGGCTCGGGCGATTTACCGTTTATTCATAAAGTAACAGAAATGGATGCAAATTATTTATTTCACGGTTTTTTCATGCAAAATGAAATTAAAAACAAAATCGAACTTATCGCAACCTTGAGTAAAATTGATGCCATTAAACAACTGACAGAACGTTTGAGCAGTTGTGAAAAATTTTCTTTTGTCACAATAGAAAACTAAAAAATGATTTGAAACAGATAATTAAAAACAAATCCCGATTTGCTGCAATGCAAATCGGGAACTTGTGGCTATTTTCTCAATGAATTTTAGCTTTAGTTTTACGCCCGCCGTGCGATAAAGTGCCATTCTTTAAGTAGTGCTTTATTTTCGGATTCGTTATGGATATTCAAACCTCGTTCAACAATCAAATTTTGCAAACCATGAAATCACTGGTGGAAAGCAATTTGCATCTTAAAGTTGGACAACAACTTGTCACCAAAGTGATTGCACTTGATGCAACGGGCATTACGTTGAAATGGAACAATCAAACGTTAATTGTTGAAAATCAAAATCCGCGAGCCACTCTTACGTCTTATGTTGGACAAAATATCACGCTACAAGTTGCCCAAACGACACCCGAATTAGAATTTAAAATAATCAAACTCGATTCACAATTTTACGAAAGTCCACCTAGCGCAGAAAAAATGAATGCTATGCGCTTAACACTTGCTACCGCGCCACTTGTAAATCGCATTGATGAATCGATGAAACAATTTACCACGCACGCGCAAAACCAAAATCCCATTGAAGCAAAAGTCGTTGGTTTGGTCGGGCATAAAATTCAACTTGAACTTATCGTTGACGATCATCAAGGCGGTGGTGGTAAAAAAATGCTCGTCACCGTTGAACCGCATCAATTGCAACTTTTACCTTCGCAAAAAGGCGAAGCGTTAAAAGTCGGACAAGCCTTAACGCTAGCCATTACAAAAATTGGCGCAACGCCTGAATTTAAACAATTGCCGACAATTTTGTCGCCCAGCGCAGTGCAAGAAGAAAAAATTGCGGCATTTATGAAACAACTTTTGCCACGTCACGAATCGCCAAGCGTTTTGCTTTCGCAACTTAAAACCGATTTGCCACAACTCGAAATTAAAAATGAAACGCTCGCTCAAACCTTAAAACAAAATGCCAGCGCGTTATTTGACCATTTGCCGCCCAACGAACAATTATTTAATCCGCAAAAATTACGGCATTTAATTTATTCATCAGGCATTTTTTTTGATGCCAAAGAACCGCATGAACCCACATATTTAAAATCACCAGCACCCGTTCAAACGCAAACGGCAAAACCCACTGCGCCGCCAACTGATTTGAAAATGCCGCTTTTGAATTTAGTGCAGCACGTCAACGCAAGTAATGATTTAAAACAAGCTGCATCGAATTTGCTACAAAATTTGCTTAAAAAAGATGCTGCACCAACACCTGAACTTGCCACACTGATTGAACAAAATGAAATCGAATTGCACGCACAATTATTACCACTTTTACGCGCTGAAAATATCCCGCAATCGTTGAAAAACCTTGCTTACGATATTTTGCCAAATTTAAAAGCCGCGCAAGCAAAAACGCCTTCACCTACTGAAATTAACGCAGATACTGAAAGTGCATCGATAAAAACTGATTTTAAAAATGATTTGTTTGAATTGATGCACACGTTAAAACAAGGCATCGCAAAACATTCCGAATTAGCTTTGACGCAAACACAAGTCGAAGGGTTGCAAAATTTGCAAAATAAAACCGAAAATGCGTTAGCAAAAGTGGTATTAGATCAGCTGCATTCAGTGCCAAAAGAGGACAGTGGCAAACAAGTTTGGGCATTTGAATTACCATTTCAAATAAATCAACACGTTGAAACACTCAAAATGGAAATTCAACGTGATAAGAAAAATCAAGCTGCCGATTCAGCCTCTCAACACTGGTCAGTGAATTTAACGCTTACACCGCCAAATTTGGGCGAAGTGCAATGCGTACTTTCCTATCAAAATGGCGTAGTAAATACCTATTTCAAAAATCAACAACCGCAAACAACCAGTTTGATTACTCAGCATTTGGAAAGTTTGAAACAGCAAATGCAACGAGTGGGCTTGATTACAGGACTGATGAGCGCACACAACAGCCTTCAACCCATAAAATCTGCCTATTCATCAGGAAATACGTCGTTACTCAATGAAACGGCATAAAACCCAAACGTAGCAAAAACACGCTTTTTTGATGTGATAGAATTTGGGCATAATTTTTACTTTGAATGATTGTGACAAATGCTGACAAAAAAACTAGAAGCTCGCCATTTAAGCTGTATTCGTGACGAGCGTGTGCTGTTTAGTGAGTTAAATTTTGTGTTAACCAGCGGGCAGGTTTTGTTAATCGAAGGCGCGAATGGAGCTGGCAAGACCTCATTGTTGCGAATTTTGACAGGCTTTCGCAAACCCGATGACGGGGATTTATTTTGGGATAATTTGCTCATTGATGACACGCAAGATTTTTATCAAGACACGGCGTATATCGGACACAATAATGGTTTAAAAGACACCCTCACCGCTGAGGAAAATTTGCGTTACGCGCAAGCCTTAGCTTCGATAACGGCGACCATTGATGACGCGCTTGAGCAAGTTGGTTTAAACGGCTATCAAGACACGTTAGTGCGTTTTATGTCTGCGGGGCAACGTCGTCGTTTAGCCTTAGCACGCTTGCTTTGCACACATAAACCATTGTGGATTCTCGACGAACCTTTCACCTCGCTTGACCGTGCAAGTATCAAATTATTTGAGCAATTCATCACCGCTCATGTTATGCAAGGCGGTTTGGTGATTATGACTTCGCATCACGACACGAAACTTCCGTCTTCTTTGGTTCAAAAAATTCATTTATGAAACACTCTTCTTTATTTCAAGCATTTGGGGCTGTGATAAAACGCGATTTATTACTTGCCTATCGCCACCGCGCCGAATTGATAAATCCCCTCGCCTTTTTCGTCATGGTCATTACCTTATTTCCATTAGCATTAGGCGCAGAAATCGCGCTATTGAAACGCATTGCACCAGCCATTATTTGGGTTGCAGCGTTGCTTGCGTCGCTGATGTCGATTGAAAATTTGTTTCGCGCCGATTACGACGACGGAAGTTTGGAATTGATGGTGATGACACCACATTCGCTTTCAGTGTTGGTTTTGGCAAAAGTGACCGCACATTGGTTATTATCTAGTGTGCCGCTGCTTTGTATTGCGCCGTTAATGGGATTGATGCTACACATGAACAGCGATGTAATTGGCGTTTTATTGTTGACGTTATTGCTCGGAATGCCCGTATTGAGTTTAATCGGTGGAATTGCCGTGGCATTGACGTTAGGCTTGCGAAAAGGCGGTGCCTTACTTGCGATTTTAGTGTTGCCGCTTTATGTGCCAATTTTGATTTTTGCTAGCAGCGCAGTCGATGCGGCAATGAGTGGTTTTCCTATTTCGGGGCATTTATCAATGATGAGTGCCATTTTATTTTTGGCAATTACCTTAACGCCGTTGCCAACAGCCGCTGCGTTGAAAATTAGTTTAAGTTAATCACCATTTTTAGGAGTATTTTTATGCCTTATATCAAACTACACACCAATACAGAAATCAGCGACAAACCTAGCGTTTTACGCAAACTTTCCCAACTTGCCGCAAAAGAAACCAGCAAACCTGAATCGTATGTGATGGTTGAACTTTCACACAATCCAGCCATGTTATTCGGCGGCAAAGATGCGCCGCTCGCCTTTTTAGAATGTAAAAGTATTGGCTTAACCGAAAAACAAGCGAAATCACTCAGTGCCGCAATTAGCGAATTACTGCACGCCGAACTAAGCATTTCACCTGACAGAATTTATATCGAATTTAGCAACGCACCTGCTGCATTTTGGGGATATAACGGTTCGACGTTTGGTTAAAACTGTTAAAATTCGCCCTCTTTATTTTTAATTTTTACTTTCTAGGATTTACCAACAAATGACTGAAAAACGATTTAGTATCAACGATCGCCGCTTAATCAATGGACCCGTGAATAATTTGATGCAAATTCGCCCCGTAAAATACAGCTGGGCAATGCAACTTTTAGAGCAACAACAAAATAATGCGTGGGATCAGCGCGAAGTCGATTTGAGTGAAGATGCTAAACAATACGCAACGGGACTTTTAACCGAAGGTAATTTGACGGCATACAAAAAAGCGTTAGCGTTTTTGAGTAATTTAGACGGCATTCAACTTAATAATTTGACCAAAAATATCGGCAAATATATTACCTCGCCCGAAGTGTCAATGTGTATCACGCGCCAAGCGTGGGAAGAAGCACAACACGTTTTATCCTACGCGCAAATGATTGAATCAATCGGTTTTGATCCCGACGAAATTTATTGGATGTTTGATACTGACCCCATTTTGGCAGAGAAAAATGAGTACATTACCCGCTCGTCAGAAATTTTAGGCTCAGGTTTTTCAGAAGAAAATTTTGTCAAAGCCGTGGTAGCAAATATCGCGCTTGAAGGCATTTATTTTTTCAACGGTTTCTTAATTTTTTACACGCTTGAGCGTCAAGGTTTAATGCGAAACAGCGCGAAAATGATTCAGCTCATTCAACGCGACGAAGAAGGTACGCATTTACCGCTATTTATCAATATGTGGAAAACCTTGCGGATGGAATTGCCACATATTTTTACGGACAAATTGATTGCCGAATGCCGTGAATTGATTCGTCTTGCCGCGCAACACGAAATCGTTTGGGGAAAATACATTATTAGCGAAGGCGTTTTAGGATTGACTGACACGATTTTGGAAGGCTTTATTCAAAGCCTTGCTGATAAACGCCTTGAAGCCATTGGATTAGATATTTTGTACGGGGCAAAAAATCCAATTACTTGGTTTGACGATGCGAGCAAAATCAATTTGGGTGAAACCAACTTTTTTGAAGGCAAAAATGCCTCTTATGTTGCAGGTGGAAGTTTAGAATGGGATTAAAAATTCAAAATGGCAGAATCATTGATGCGGCAAATAAACTCGATTTTGTCGGTGATATTTACATTCAAGACGGCAAAATTGTTGCATTCAATGATGCGCCTTTGAATTTCCAAACTGACGAAGTTATTGAGGCAACGGGGCAAATTGTTTGTGCGGGTTTTGTTGATTTAAGCGTGCGTTTGAAAAATGTCGCAAAAGAAGCGGCTGTTGCGGCAAGTTCTGGCGTAACGAGTTTTTGCGTACAACCCGACATTAAACCGATTATCGACACGCCCGAAGTGGTGAAGCATTTAAAAGATTCGGCAAAATCCGAGCAAGTGCATTTCATCGGCGCGTTGACGCAAAAACTCGAAGGTAATGAATTAAGTTCGATGTTGTCGCTCAAACAAGCGGGTTGCATTGCGATGAGTAATGGCAATTTTCCTGTGAAAAATTTACTGATTTTGCGCCGTGCAATGGAATATGCGGCAAGTCACGATTTGCTGTTTATTTATCGCCCGAACGAATTTAGTTTAAGTAACGGCGGTTGCGCTCACGAAGGTGCCGTTGCAACACGTTACGGTTTGCCAAGTATTCCTGAAGCAGCAGAAACGATTGCACTTGAACAATGTTTAGAACTTGCAGAATTGACAGATTGTCGTGTGCATTTTGGACAACTTAGTTCAAAACGTGCCGTGATTAAATTGCAGCAAGCGAAAAAATACGGTTTGAATGTAACTGCCGATGTGTCAATTCATCAGTTACTTTTGACTGAAAATGACGTGATTCCGTTTGATAGTAATTACCACGTTGTGCCACCATTTCGCGGCATTGAAGACCGTGATTTTTTACGAGCAGGTTTGTTAAATGGCACGATTGACGCGATTTGTAGCGACCATCAACCGCATTCGTTAGACTCAAAACTGGCTGCCTTTCCTGAAACCAAAGCAGGGATTTCAAGTTTGGAATCGTTGTTGCCGTTACTTTTGCAATTCGTTGATGAAGGCGTGATGGATTTAGCGCAAGGGTTAGCGTTGCTGAGTGCAAAACCCGCAAAGGTTTTGGGTTTGAAAACAGGGTCACTTGCTATTGATTCACAAGCAGATATTTGTATTTTTGATCCAAATTTAACGTGGGATGTGAATGCCGACAATTGGCATTCTGAGGGAATTAACACGCCCTTTTGGGGTAAAACCTTAAAAGGACGTGTTACAAAAACGATTCAAGCAGGCAAAGTCATTTTTTAAAGGCGTGATTTAACCAGTTCATAACAATGTTGTACGTCAGTTTCTACACCATCTAAAACCGCTTCTAATTCTGCCAATTTTTGCGCGGCAAATTCTTTATCTTTCAAACTTGCGGCGTTGATATACACATTCAACGCTGCACTTTTTAATGCGGCATAGCCTGACATAATGCCAACGCCCGCGTCACTGATTACGGCTGTACTGCCTTTCTCTGCCGCAATTTGGCTTAATTTAATGACTTCGGCACACGCTTTCGCACAATCAAGCGGTACTTGTGTTGCATCTTTTAAAACCGCTTGAATTGCCGCGCTACGAGCTTCTTTTTCCTCATTCGTTTCTTTTGGCAAACCGTAAGTTGCCATCAAACGATTAAACACATCCACATCAGCTTTAATCATATCCGTCAATTCTTCACGCAAACGTTCTGATTTTTCGAGCAATGCCTGCATGTCGGTTTCCACTTCGGCGTATTTGGGTTTGCCAATCGTCAAATTGCACACCATGCTAACGAGTGCTGCGGCTTGTGCGCCCATTAACGCTGCGGCACTTCCGCCACCTGGTGTGGCATTTTTACTCGCTAACGTGTCGAGGTAATTTTGAATTGCATTATCTTTGATTTCGGTCATGTTTTAAAAATCACTAAAAGTTGGAAAGTTCGGCAAATCACAAAATGAAACGCCATTTTGTTATCATTTGACACAACATTATCGCAGAATACTAACTCATGACTATTCCAAAAATCGCTATTTTCACCGACGACGCTGGCTGGCACGGCAAACAATTACAACAAGAATTTAAAACATTAGGTTATGACAGTGTTTTTGTTTCACTAACGCAATGTCGTTTTAATCTTGAAAATCAAACACTCCCGATTTTTATTCCCGAATTTGAAACTCACTTACCTGTCGCAGCCTTTGTGCGTGGCGTGCCTGGTGGTTCACTTGAAGAAGTCGTTTTATATTTGGATTTTTTACACGCATTAAAAATTTTAGGCATCCCTGTTTATAACGATGCGCGAGCGTTGGAACTTAGTGTTGATAAAGCCATGACCAGTTTTTTATTGCATCAGGCAGGTTTTGCAACGCCGCCGACGTGGGTGTTGCGAGACCGTGAAATGGCATTGAATTTGGTCAAAAATGAACTTTCACAAGGCAATTTCGTTATTAGCAAACCGCTTTTTGGTTCTCAAGGTGAAGGCATTCGACGCATTGAAAAACCGACCGATGTCCCTTGGATTACGTCAAGCAACGGCGTTTATTATCTGCAACGGTTTGTAAAATGCGCGGGCGAAGGATTTTCAGATTATCGCGTGTTTGTGATTCACGGCGAAGTCGTCGCCACCATGCGCCGACGCGGCAAATCATGGCTTAATAATGTTGCGAAAGGCGCAAGTTGTGAGCGCGTCGAACCCACTTTAGCAATGCAAAATCTAGCGATTCAAGTCACGAAACTATTGCAAATGGCTTATGCGGGCGTGGATATTTTGGAAGATTGTGACGGCAATTTAAATGTGATTGAAATTAACAGCGTGCCTGCATGGAAAGGCTTGGAAAGTGTTTGTGATATTTCTATTGCAAAACTGCTCGCGCAAGATTTGATTGCAAAAATCGCGTAATAAAAAGCCCCGTTTAGTCAATAACTAAACGGGGCTTTTAGATTTGAAAAAACGCTTAAAAATTAACCGTTAATCAAATAATGCACAAAAATACTGCCTGCATAACCCGCTGCAATAGCTGGAGTCCATTTCAAATGGCTAAAAAACGTATATTTGTGATTTGATGCGCCCATTAACGCTACGCCTGCTGCTGAACCAACAGACAACAATGAACCACCAACGCCCGCTGTTAAAGTAACAAGCAACCATTGATATAAATCCATATCAACGCCCATGTTCAAAACAGCAAACATCACAGGAATGTTATCAACGATAGCTGAAATTAAACCAACTAAAATGTTTGAAGTCGTTGCGCCTAAACCTTCATACATCGCGCCAGACAACAATTCTAAGTAACCGATATAACCTAAACCGCCAACCGCGAAAACGACACCAAAGAAGAATAATAAGGTATCCCATTCTGCGTGCATCACTTTGTTGAAAATGTTGAAGCCATCATGGTCGCCAGCTTTGTGCGCTTGCATTTTCAAGTAGTAACCAAACAACATCAACGCAGACAAACCAGTCATCATACCCATGAAAGGTGGTAAATGAAGAACTTGTTTGAAGCTAACTGCTGACGCAATTGTCATCAAGAACATAAAACAAATAATCAAACCCCCTGGTTTTAATTGCACAGCTTCTTCATTCGTTGCTTTCGGTTGTTCATTGGGAACTGCCCAATACATAATCGACGCTGGAATTGCGTAATTCACAACTGAAGGAATAAACAATTTGAAGAAATCGAAGAATTCTGCATATTCTGCTTGCCAAACCATCAACGTGGTAATGTCACCAAACGGACAGAATGCACCGCCCGCGTTTGCTGCGATAACTAAATTCACAAAACCAATCGCAACGAATTTTTCATTATCCGCGCCAACTGCCATAACAACCGCGCCAACTAATAACGCTGCTGTTAAGTTATCCGCAACCGCTGATAAGAAAAAGGTAATCACGCCTGTGATTAAAAACAATTGACGATAACCAAATTGTTTTCTAACAAGCCATGAACGTAATGCCTCAAATACATTTCTTTCTGCCATTGAATTGATGTAAGTCATCGCAACAAGCAAGAACAACATCAATTCAGCATATTCTTTTACGTCATGTTCAAACGCTAAGTGCATTTCGTGCGTGGGAACACCTTTTTCTTGCGCCAAAATCGCCGCGTGCGCCCAAATAATCCCTGCCGCTAAAATCACAGGTTTCGATTTACGCATGTGCGTAAATTCTTCGGTCATTACAAAACCGTAGGCAATCAAGAAAATTAACACGGTGTAAATGCCGCGCTCCGTTCCCGTCATACCTAAATTTTGAAAGCCTTCTGCAAACGCAAATTGCGGCAGAAAAAGGGCTAACAATGCCAATACAACAAATTTCATTACATCCTCCGTATTTTATTTTAAATGACTAACTATAAACCAACTGGTTATGTTATCACTAAACCTAAAAAATCAGTTGTTAAACAACGCGATTTGCGTCACGAATCCACCGCGTGACTTGTTCAGACTTTTCACTTGTGACTTGTTCCCATGAAAAACACCACTGCCAATTTCCAACAGTCGTTCCTGGTGTATTCATACGGCTTGCAGCGTCGAGTTGCAAAATGTCTTGCATTGGCAAAATCGCTAAATTCGCTATCGAATTCAACGTGCAACGCATCATTGCTTGCGTGATATTTGCATCTTCATCAATGCTTAGTGTCGTGCGAACTAACGTGCGTTGCTCTGGACTTAAACCTTGTTCCCAGCCAATCGTTGTATCGTTATCGTGTGTGCCTGTATAAACCACACTATTTGTTTCATGATTTTCGGGCAAATAAGGGTTATCTGCTTCGCCACTGAAAGCAAATTGCATAATTTTCATGCCAGGCAAATTAAAATGTTTTCGCAACGCATCCACTTCGGGCGTGATGATGCCCAAATCTTCAGCAACAAGTGACACATCGGGGAATTTCGCAGTAATTGCAGACAATAACTCCTCACCTGCGGCTAACACCCATTCACCTTTTATCGCCGTTGGCTCAGTGGCTGGAATTTCCCACGCCGATTCTAAACCGCGAAAATGATCAATTCGCACAATATCAAACAGCGTACCTTGCGTTTCCATACGCTCTAACCACCATTTAAATTCATCCGCGTGCAGATATTTCCAATCGTAATGTGGATTTCCCCAACGTTGCCCCGTTTCTGAGAAATAATCAGGTGGCACACCCGCAACAACCGACATTTCGCCCGAATCATTTAATTTGAAAACGTCGCGATTTGCCCAAACATCTGCGCTGTCGTAAGACACAAAAATGGGAATATCACCAAACAGCAATACCCCCTTTTCATTGGCATACGTTTTTAATTCCGTCCACTGTTTGAAAAAAAGATATTGTGAAAATTTCACGCTATGAATTTCATCTTTATGTACAAAACGCACATCGTTTATCGTTTCTGTGTGACGATTTTTATATTCATCAGCCCAAGTATTCCAACTCGTTTGACCAAATTTTTGTCGCAACACCATAAACACAGCGAAATCATCAAGCCAGTGATCATGCACAGTGCAAAATTCAGCAAACTCTTTTTGCTCAGCATGGCTCGCTTTTGCGTTAAAACCTACAAAGGCTTTATTTAACAAACAATCACATTCAAAAACGATGCTTTCACAACTTTCACAGACTTCTTCTTCGGTGAGCCAACCTTTCGTAACCAACCATTGCAAACTGATTAAATGCGGATTCCCCGCGTGGGCGGAAAGTGATTGATACGGCGAACTGTCTTCATGTGTAATACCTAGCGGTAGCACTTGCCAAACACTTGCGCCAATACTTTTTAAGAAATCGACAAAATAATAAGCGTCTTGCCCTAAATCTCTGCTTGGCAATGACGTTATATGTAACAAAACGCCAGCACGGCGTTGACTTAAAGGGGCTTTCATGACGATTCCTAAATTTTTAGTGTTCTGTACCTTGACGCATCGTGCCACCGTTTGCGGGTGCGCCTGAACCTTGCGTAAATGCAAGAGCTAAATATCCAGGTGGTTCTTCGCCGAGTAAGTAATATAAGTTTGCGATATTTAAACGAAATTGGGTTTCAAAACTACTGACCGCGTCGCAAGGGTTGTAATCGCCAAACCACCAAAACCAATCTGAACCTTCGCAAACAGCAAGTTGCAATTCTGCTTTTTCGCGTAATTCATCATCAATTTCTTGAGTAGTCATAATGCGATCAAACATTTTTTTCGCATCGCCAAGCATATCCCAACCACGATTTTTATCGGTGTCACCAATCCACGTTGAAAACGTACCGTAAACCCAACTGCCTGCCACTAATTTGTTTAACGGTTTGGGTTTAACGTGATGTTTGACGCATTCGCCAAACGTGGTCATTTGAATCCGAGGATGATTTGATAAACGACGATACAGCGCACTCAAGAAATAAATGCCGTTTTCGGGGAAGTATTCCCACGCATTTTCGCCATCCATGATGATAGAAACGACTGCATCAGGAATCTCACGATCGGCAATATGCTCCAAATGATTGATTAAATCGCTCACTGCATCATCAGCGTGCCATTTTGAATACTGAAAACCAATTAAATCCGATAAACCGTCATCACGGAAAAAGCAGTTAATTTCACTGCCTTTGAGCTGAAATGGATGGAAGGTACTTTCAGGGCGTTCATTTTCAGCGCGATTTAAACTGTTTCCTAAAACAGAACCACCACTTGCTGTCCATTGAAAACCAAATTCGTCGAGAATTTTAATGGTTTCTTCGCTCACGCTACCTTCTGAGGGCCAACAACCTGTTGGAAGCATTCCAAAAAAGCGTTTAAAGGTTTTAACGCCTTTTTCTAAATGCCATAAAACACGTTCTTCACCATGTGGATAAGCAGTTAATTCAGGCAATGGCGCGTGTGGCAGAGCTTCATGCGCGGTATTTATATCCAAAAGCAACGGCATGATTGGATGCGAATAAGGTGTAACGGATAATTCAATTTGTCCTTTTTTGGCTAAAACTTTGTAGCGTCCTAAAACATGTGCAAGCTGGTCAGCAATAATAATCAGCATTTCTAAACGGTCTTCAAAGGTGTAATTTCCACCTTGAGCTAAAAGCCGTTGAGCGCGTTTGTCCGTTAATTTCACGGTTTCACCGAGCCATGCTAAGTGATACCACATAAGCAAATCTGCAATAAATTGCGCGTTCACATACTGGGTAATTTCCTTTTCAATGACTAATTCTGCTGTTTGCACCAATTGTTTAAAATGTGGATAACGATTGATTTGTCGTTCACGATTAGCTTTTAAACAATCTTTAATCGTTTTTAAAGGCGTTGCCATCAACGCCGAATCGTCTGCCAACACAGCTAATAATGAATCGGTAAATGGCGATCTATCATGTAAAAAGCTGTTGATTTGTCGCGCATATTCTTCAATTTGCTCAAGCAAAATTGGCGCAAAATTGACCACCACTTTCGCCTCAGGCGCAGCTTCTAAATGCGCGACCATATCGACGTAATCTTTCATGACGTGCAAATACGTCCACGGTAATTTAAATTCACCCGATTGCAAATCCCGATATTCGGGCTGGTGCATGTGCCAGCAAATGACTAATTTTAACTTTTGTTTATCGAACATAATGTCTTCTCACACCTAGCATTTCTGGGGTTACAAGTACCACGCCGCCTGCGCTGACATGGTAATGCTGTGCATCTTCTGCAGGATTTTCACCAATCACCGTACCTTCTGGAATATCACACCCTTTTTCAATGATTGCTCTCGTAATTCGGCAATGACGACCAATGACCACATCGGGCAATACAATTGAATCTTGTACGGTTGAATAAGAATTTACCCGCACATTTGAAAACAATAAAGAGTGACGCACCGTTGCACCAGAAACGACGCAACCGCCTGAAACCATTTAATCAATTGCCATTCCACGTCTCTCGTCTTCATCGAACACAAATTTTGCAGGGGGCGTTTGTTCTTGATATGTCCAAATTGGCCATGTTTTATCGTATAAATTTAAATCAGGTTTCACGCCAATCAATTCCATATTTGCCGCCCAGTAGGCATCAATTGTACCTACATCGCGCCAGTAACTTTGTGCGCCATTTTGTAAATCAAGGAACGGATAAGCATTCACGATATGGTCGTTAATCACAGAAGGAATAATGTCGTGACCGAAATCGTGCGAAGAATTTGGACTATCGGCATCTTTAATAAGCTGATCAAATAAAAATTGTGCATTGAAAATATAAATCCCCATTGATGCAAGCGCAGTATCAGTGCGACCAGGCATCACAGGTGGATGTTCAGGTTTTTCAACAAACGCTTTTACGCGGCGGTAATCATCAACATCCATCACACCAAATGCGGTGGCTTCTTCAAGTGAAACTTCAATGCAGCCAATTGTTAAATCTGCACGTTTTGCAACATGGTCGGCAAGCATCGCGCCATAATCCATTTTGTAAATATGATCGCCTGCAAGCACCAAAATATGTTCAGGATTGCGACTTCTCAAAATATCGATATTTTGAAAAATGGCATCCGCTGTGCCTGCATACCACGAATCTTCGCTGTGACGCTGTTGAGCGGGCATTAAATCAACATATTCACCAAATTCACCCCGCAAAAATCCCCAGCCCTGTTGAATGTGTCGAATCAGCGAATCGGATTTATATTGAGTTAAAACGCCAATCTTACGAATCCCCGAGTTCATACAGTTTGAAAGAGGAAAATCGATAATACGAAACTTCCCACCGAACGGCACAGCGGGCTTCGCGCGCCAATCCGTCATATTTTTCAAACGAGAACCCCGCCCACCTGCCAAAATTAACGCTACTGTGTTGCGTGTAAGTTGACTGATGAAACGGTCACGAGCTGGATCATGTAATGCTGACATTTTTAATCTCCGATGTTTATAGATACACAACTTTTTTTTTGTTTGCTACACTTCGCTAAACATTATCCTACTACATTGAGGCTATTCCTAGTGAAAAAGCAATCTCCCGTTACGCTGGATTTCGATTCAGTCAAAATCGCTGCAGCGCAGCATCACAATCCTTTTTCTGTATTAGGTCGTCACCCAAAAGCTAGCAAAATTCACGTTCGGCTTTATATGCCTTATGCAGAAACTGTTCATTTTAGTCATAACAATGTTGCAATTTTGCGTATCGACGGAACGGATTTTTTTGAATACATTGCAAAAAAAGGGGAATTACCACCGCATTATCGTATTTCATGGCTTGATAAAGACGGTGTAAAGCACGAGGGTTATGACCCTTACGATTTTGGTGTGCAATTGCCTGAATTTGATTTGCATTTATTTGGTGAAGGCAAACATTGGCATGTTTATCAAAAACTCGGCGCACATTTACACACCGCAGATGGCATTCAAGGCGTGCTTTTTGCGGTTTGGGCTCCCAATGCAGGACGAGTGAGCGTTGTTGGTGATTTCAATCGTTGGGATGGGCGTTGCCATCCGATGCGAAGTTTGGGCGGCGGCGGCGTTTGGGAATTATTTATTCCTGAATTAGACGCGGGGGATTTTTACAAATTTGAATTACTCAATCGCGCTAGCGGTGAAGTGTTAGTCAAAACAGACCCTTACGGACAACAGTTTGAAAATCGTCCAAAAACGGCTGCCGTTGTTGTCGGCAAAAATACTTACACATGGCA
>JAQTXN010000124.1 GCA_028688755.1 Methylococcales bacterium
CGCACGGGCAAAGGCGAGGGCGATGATGAGCAAATCGTGGTCGATTTAAGCCGCGTCCCTGAAAACATCACCGCATTAGTTTTTACGGTAAATTCTTTTACTGGGCAAACCTTTGATGCTGTTGCGAATGCCTATTGCCGATTGCTTAATGGCGCGAATCAAAGCGAAATTGCCCGTTACACGTTGAGTTCGCAAGGCTCGCACACCGCGCAAATCATGGCAAAAGTCTATCGTCACAATGGAGAATGGAAAATGCACGCGATTGGTGAAAATGCAACAGGCCGCACCATTAACGATTTGTTCAAACCGATTACGGCGTTTTTATGAAAAAATTAGCGTGTGTTCTTGCATTTTCGCTTGCATCGGCAAGCATTAGCGCATTTGCCGAAGAAATTGGCGAGGTTTCAACGACGTTTAACTTGCTCAGCCCGAACAGCAAAATTGTCATTGAAGCCTTTGACGATCCTGATGTGGCGGGCGTGACCTGTCACGTTTCAAAAGCACAAACAGGCGGTTTAAAAGGCGCAGTTGGTTTGGCAGAAGATCCATCGGAAGCCTCAATTGCTTGTCGGCAAATTGGCGCAATCGATGTCGCTAAATTGCAAAATTTGAAAAATGGCGATACGGTTTTTAAAGAAAGTCGCTCACTGATTTTCAAAAAATTGCAGGTTGTGCGTTTTTATGACAAAAAACGCAACGTGTTGGTTTATCTTGCTTACAGCGATAAATTGATTGACGGTTCGCCGAAAAATTCGATTTCGTCTGTGCCAGTCATGCGCTGGAATTAAATTTTTGACAGGGCGCACACGCGCCCTTTCTTGTTTTCATGGAAACTTTAATGTCATCTCAACAACTCACTCCACAACAACGTAAAAATAGACAACTTATTATTGGCATTTTTGCCATGTCGATTATCCCTTTCAGTATCGCGTGGTATTTGGCTAAAAATCCCGAATTATTAAATTCTGCCGCGACAAATAAAGGACAACTTATTTCGCCCGCCATGCCAACGGAGCGCACAGATTTTCAAGGTTTTGATACGTTTTCTCAGGAAAATTTAAAAGAATTAGAAGCGCATTGGCTGATTGTGAACGTGATTCCGAAAGCTGATTGCAACGACGTTTGTTTAGACGCTTTGCATAAAAGTCAGCAATTACGTTTGATGCTTAATAAAGAATTAGTGCGAACACGTCGAGCAGTTTTACTTTTAGATGCGAATACGTCACCCGAAATAGCGGCGTCGTGGTGGAAAGATGATGGCGATTTATTACGCTTAAAACCCAATGCCGCCATGATTGAAAAACTAAATGGGCTTTATAATGGAAAGATTCCTGAAGGGGCATTGCTTTTAGTCGATCCGCTGGGCAATTTTATGATGCAATACGCGCCACAATTTAATCCATACGATGTAAAAAGTGATTTGATGCACCTTTTAAAAATTTCACAAATTGGTTAGTAGAAAATGTTTAGAAAAATAACAGGAGTTACCGCTTTACTGATGTTGGCGGCAATTATTGGCAGTGAATGGATACGTTTATCGCCGATTGATTTAGGTAATTTAAACGAGTTTCATCGCTTGCTTTCGCAAATGATGCCGATTTTTGTCACGGGCGCATTATTTTTGACGAGTGGTATTTTCTGGTTATTGTTTGCGCTGTATTTACGTTTGAATTCTCAGGTAATTTTATCGCCACAGCCGCAAAGTCGGTTGTTTGTTCAAGTGGCGTTGTTTGTCGTTTTGATTCAAGTGTTTTTAGGCGATTGGACAACGGCAAATCATGCGGCGTTAGCCTGCCGAGGTTTTCCGCAATGCAACGGAACATGGTTGCCTGCGCTTAATTATGAGAATGCACTGAATTTAATTTACGGTTTGCAAAATCATTACAGTGGCGTTGTGGCTTATGACGCGCAAATTACGCTGGTTTGGCTTCATCGTGCAGGTGCGTTGCTCAGTTTTGTGATTTTAAGCGGTGTGAGTTTTCAAGCCACTTCTGCCGCATCACAAACATTACGCAAAGCAGGTTTGTGGCTCAGTGGCTTGTTATTTTTACAAATTGGTTTAAGCGTTTTAACAATTCAACTTGAATTACCTTGGTGGCTGAATGTTGTTCATGCGACGCTTGCGAATTTGCTGGTTTTGCCGCTAATTGCGATTCATTTTTACAGTAAATACGATTTCCCCATTTCGCAAGAAAGCGAAACGGCAGTTGAAAAAGCAGAATTGCCCGTCAAAGTGGAAACGCCTGTTGTTTCTACCGATTCACTTTACGGTCGCTTAAAATCGCAATTGCAACGCACACGAAATGGTTTAGGCGGTGTATTTTCGACGTTGTCATTATCGAAAACGATTAACGATGATTTGTTAGAAGAAATCGAAGCAAACTTGCTCATGGCTGACGTAGGGGTTGAAGCAACTAGCGCGATTATTGCGAAATTAAACGAAAAAGTGACACGTTCAGAACTTAAAGATAGCGCGGCGTTGGAAGCTATTTTGAAAGAAGAGCTACTCGAAATTTTGCGTCCGTGCAGCATCAATTTAACGATTCAAAAACAAGATAAACCGTTTGTGATTTTAGTCGTCGGTGTAAATGGCGCGGGGAAAACTACGACGATTGGAAAATTAGCAAATCGTTTAAAAATGCAAGGACATAGCGTGATGCTTGCCGCTGGCGATACATTCAGAGCCGCTGCGGTTGAACAATTGCAAACGTGGGGTGAACGCAATGATATTCACGTTGTCGCGCAACACACAGGCGCAGATTCTGCTTCAGTCATTTACGATGCGATTGCCTCAGCGCAGGCGAAAAAAGTTGACGTTTTAATTGCGGACACAGCAGGGCGTTTGCAAACAAAATCAAATTTGATGGATGAATTGAAAAAAGTGAAACGCATCATGGCGAAACTTGATGACACTGCGCCACATGAAGTGTTGCTCGTTTTAGATGCTGGGACAGGACAAAATGCGATTTCACAAGCTAAATTATTTAATGAAGCCGTTGCACTCACAGGTTTAACGCTAACAAAATTGGACGGTACGGCAAAAGGTGGCGTTATTTTCGCGTTAGCAAAACAATTTGGCGTGCCAATTCGTTTTATTGGTATTGGCGAAGGGATTGAAGATTTGCAAGATTTTGATGCTCAGTCATTTGTTGATGCGTTATTCACGAAGGAATAAAACGATGCCTAAAATTACCGCGTTATCTCAACTTGATTTGAATAAAACTTACAGTTACGCCGATTATTTAACGTGGCAACTTGGTGAAATTGTCGAATTAGTCAAAGGTAAAATCAGTGCGATGGAACCTGCACCGAATGTGTCACATCAACGTATTTCTATTCGTTTATCTGGTACGTTGTACGATTATTTCAAACATAAAAAATGCGAATTATTTGCCGCACCATTTGATGTACGTTTATATGACCGCAAAAAATCCATTTTGAAAAATCAAGATATTCAAACCGTTGTGCAACCTGATTTATGTGTTGTTTGTAATCCTGAATTTTTAGATGAACAAGGTTGTAACGGTGCGCCCGATTGGATTATTGAAATTTTATCGAAAGGCAATTCAAAACGGGAAATGCAGGTGAAATACGAACTTTATCGAGAAGCAGGTGTCACTGAATACTGGATTGTGCATCCAAATGATTGTGCGATTCATCAGTTTGTGTTGAATGAAAATGGGCGTTATGACCTTGTGAAAATGTTCACTGATGACGATGTCGCTACACCGCATTTATTTCCTGACCTTGCCGTAAAACTGGAAGAAATTTTTTAAGGTTCAAAACGATGTTGAGATTCGATAATGTAAGTCTACGTTACCCAGAAGTTGGCGACGTGTTGCGAAATGTCAGTTTTCATCTTGCAAAAGGCGAAATTGCTTTTTTAACAGGGCATTCGGGCGCGGGAAAAAGTACATTGTTTAAGTTAATTGCGATGATGGAAGACAAAAGGAATTCTCAGTTGCGCGGTCAGATTACTTTCAATAATCACAATGTGAGCCGAGCTAAAAATCGCCAAATACCGTTGATACGCAGAGAAATTGGGCTGATTTTTCAAGATTATAAATTGCTCAATGACCGTACAGTTTTTGATAACGTCGCCTTGCCATTGATTATTATGGGATGGAGTTATAAAGATATTGCAGGACGAGTAAGAGCTGTATTAGATAAAGTAGGATTGCGTGGAAAGGAAAAAAAATATCCGTTTATGTTATCAGGAGGAGAGCAGCAACGAGTGGGGATTGCTCGAGCTGTTGTGGTGGGGCAACCACAACAACAATTGATTTTGGCTGACGAACCCACTGGAAATTTAGACCCCGATTTATCAGCGGAAATTATGAAATTATTTGAGCAATTTCAACAAATAGGTATCACGGTTTTAATTGTGACACATGATATTTCTCTGATTTCAAAATTGAATCATCGCGTTTTGACATTGGAACATGGGCAACTTATTTCTGATAGTCGCCCATCTTAACGTTATATTTAAAGCGTAATTCTCAAATAGTGATCAAGTAACAACGCGGCAAAAATAACGGTGATATAAACAATCGAATACCAAAAAGTTCGCATCGCCGTTTTATTATCTTTGACGCGCATCATGTTGATGACGTAATACAAAAAGACGATGTTTAAAATCAATGTGCTAACCAAATAAATTAACGCACTCATGCCCGTTAAATACGGTAACAACGTCACTACAAATAGCAAAACGGTATAAAGCAAAATCTGCAAGCGCGTGAAATCTGAGCCGTGCGTGACGGGTAACATGGGAATGTTCACTTTCGCGTATTCTTCTTTGCGAGCAATCGCCAACGCCCAGAAATGGGGCGGTGTCCAAACGAAAATAATTAACGCCAAAAGCAGCGCGTGTGGATGCACTTCACCCGTCATGGCACACCAACCTAAAAGTGGCGGCGTTGAACCAAAAATTCCGCCAATCACAATGTTTTGTGGCGATGCGCGTTTCAAATAAACCGTATAAACAAACGCATAACCAAATAGCGATAAAAACGTTAACACCGCCGTGAGCATATTTACTTTTAAAATCAAAAGTAACATCGCAATCACGCCCAAAATTGCCGCAAAAGTCAGCACATTTGTTGCACTTAATTCGCCTTGCGGTAACGGACGGTTTTCAGTACGGCGCATTTCGCCATCTGCTTGACGGTCAATAAAATGGTTAATAGCTGCCGCAGAAGCCGATGCAAAACCAATTCCGACTAAGCTGTAAAACATTAAATCGAGCGGCGGCAAAGTTGGTGTGGCAAGCAACATTCCGACGATTGCCGTAAATAACATTTCGGCAACCACATTTGGTTTGCAAAGCGTGAGGTAACTTTTCCAGCGTGGTAAAGAAATAGAGTTAGACATGAATCATCCGAATAAACCGTGAACTTAATCGCGCTATGATACTAAACAAGTGACAATTTTTTGCTGAAAATTACTCGGATTTTTCGTTAAGCGGCACGCTATTTTCCCAACCACCGCCAAGAGCTTTATAAAGTGCGGTTAATGTGGTGGCAGTTGTGGTTTGATTTTGCGCGAGTTGGGTTTGATAACGCACGAGTTGCAATTGGCTATCCAGAACACTGGAGAAGTCGCTCACGCCTTCTTTATAACGTAATAATGCGAGTTTATAGGCTTGTTCACTCGATTTTGCGCTTGATACCAACAACGCCTGACTTTGCAGAGCTTGATTGTAATTATTTAGTGCATTTTCCGTTTCTTCTAACGCATTCAACACTGTTTGCTGATAACTGGCTAAATTGGCTTCAGCATTCGCATCGGCGGCTTTCATTCGTGCATAAACGCGACCTAAATCAAACGCCGCCCAACTAATCCGAGGGCCAAAGGAATAGCTTTGCGCTCCCGCACCGACAAGGTTAGAAAGCGTAGTCGATTCCAGCGAAATGTTGCCCACAAATGTGACTTTGGGAAATAAATCAGCGGTGGCTACGCCAATTTTTGCCGTCGATGACGCAAGTAAGCGTTCAGCAATTTTAATATCAGGACGACGACGCAATAACTCTTCGGTTTTGCCAATTTGCAAAACCGTCGGCGCAATCGGCAACGGTGCTGCAGGTGATAATTTTTGCGTCAACGCACTGGGAATTTGTCCTGTTAAAACACTTAATCGATGAATTGCACGTTGAATGGCAGCGGTTAAATTCGGTTCTGTGGCGCGAATATTATCGAGTTGCGCGGCAGCATTCACCACATCAAATTCAGTTCCGCGTCCATTATCGAATTTGGCGCGAATCAGTGTCAGCAACTGATTTTGATAATCGATATTTTCTTTTAACACTAAAAGCTGGTGTTGCAAGCCGCGTAATTCAAAATAATTTCGCGCCACTTCAGCAATTACGCTTACGTTCATATCACGCAATGAGGCTTCTTGCGCCTCCATTTCATTACGACTCGATTCAACGCTACGTTCAATGCGTCCGAACAAATCTAATTCCCATGCTGCATCAAAACCCATGTTGTAAAGTTTTAAATCACGCGGCACATAATTTTTATTATTTAATGCTCCGACACTTCGTTCTTGTTCGGTGTAACTGGCTTTTGAGGTAACAGTCGGGAAAAAATTGTATTCAGCTTGTCCATATAATTCACGGGCTTCACGCAACGTCGCGCTAGCGGCTTGAATGTTGTAATTGTGTTTTAGCGACTGTTCAATTAACGCATCAAGCTGTTTATCGTGAAAAACTTTCCACCAACTGACTTCAACGTCTTTGTCAGAAAAAAGCGCGGTTTGAGCTTGGGTAAATGTGCTGGGCAACGCGGTAACAGGTTCTTGATAATCTTTGCCGACCGCACAAGCCGTTAAAAAAATTGCGCTAGATAAAACGAAAATTTTAGACATGACGATTACCGCGTTAAACGTTTAGAAAATTTTTGCACGGCAACGTAAAAAATCGGTGTCAGTAACAAGCCGAAAAACGTCACGCCAATCATGCCGCTAAAAACCGTGATGCCCAAAATGTGCCGTGATTCTGCGCCTGCACCTGTTGAAATCACCAGCGGAAACACGCCCATAATGAATGCAAACGAAGTCATTAAAATTGGACGTAAGCGCAAACGTGATGCCTCTAAAGTTGCATTAAGAAGGCTTAAACCTTGTTCTTCACGGTGTTTGGCAAATTCAACAATCAGAATTGCATTTTTACTCGCCAGCCCAACCAAAACGATAAAACCCACTTGAGTAAAAATGTTGTTGTCCATATCGTTCAGCCAAATTCCTACTATCGCTGACAAAATACACATCGGCACAATCAAAATCACGGCAAACGGCGTTGCCCAACTTTCGTATTGTGCAGCAAGAGCTAAAAACACAAACACCACGCTCAAAGCAAAAACTAACACCGACACATTACCTGCCATGACTTGCTGCAAACTCATTTCCGTCCATTCAAACGCAAAGCCGTGCGGCAAATCATTTTCGAGCAATTTCGTCATCGTGTTAATCGCGTCGCCCGAACTGACATTCGGTAACGTACCGCCGTTAATATCTGCTGCGGGAT
>JAQTXN010000125.1 GCA_028688755.1 Methylococcales bacterium
GACCAAGTGCTAAAAGCGCGAAGTGAAGCAGGTTTAACCCAAGACGAAGTCGCAAAACGCATGAAAACAAAAGCTCCCGCGATTGCACGGTTAGAAAAAAGTCTAATTTCAGGCAAACATTCTCCTAGCCTTGCCACGCTTCGAAAATATGCAAAAGCGTTAGGCAAGCGTGTTGAAATTCGTTTTGTTTGAATCATAACTCGCAATAAAAAACGCGACTTTTAGTGTCGCGTTTTTTTGTTTTAAAGCGTTAATTATTTTTCATTTAGTTTTAATCAGTATAAATACTTCGCCACCATTTTCACTAGACCCATTTCTCCCGAATAATCGAGAAACACCTTAAAAATAATCCTCACGTTTCAAAATTAAAACAAATCGCGCAGGAATTAGATGTTGATTTTCTTGAATTGATGTCAGAAGGTAGGCACGTTTATTTAACCAACGACAATAGTAGCCAAGCCTGCAATGTCATCGGTTCAACAACTGAAATTGCATTTGAAATTCAAAAATTACAAATGCAACTTAGCCACAAAGATGAAACAATCGAATTTCAAAAACGCGAAATTGCCCGTTTGGAAGAAATCATCGAATTGATGAAAAAATGAGGAAACAAGTTTTTCACGAAGTGAAAACATGACGGCGTTGATAAAACTCTTTTTTGAATAAATCGAATTCACCACGTTCAATGGCAGCACGCATTTGCGCCATCAAATCTAAGTAGTAATGCAAATTGTGAATGGTATTTAAACGTGAACCGAGCATTTCTTGGCATTTGTCCAAATGACGTAAATACGAGCGCGAATAATTTTGGCAAGTGTAACAAGTGCAATTTTCATCAATCGGTTTGGTGTCGAATTCATATTGCGCGTTACGAATTTTCACCACCCCAAACGTGGTAAATAAATGTCCGTTTCGCGCGTTACGAGTTGGCATCACGCAATCAAACATATCAATTCCGCGTGAAACGGCTTCCACTAAATCTTCTGGTGTGCCAACGCCCATCAAATAACGTGGTTTATCAGTTGGCATTTTTTGGTGAATTGCATCGAGCGTTGCCATCATTTCGTCTTTGGGTTCACCGACTGACAAACCGCCAATTGCATAGCCGTCAAAACCAATATCAACCAAACCTGCAATCGATTCGTCACGCAAATGTTCAGACATGCCGCCTTGCACAATCCCAAATAACGCATTCGGATTATCGCCGTGTGCGTCTTTACTGCGTTTTGCCCAACGTAACGAGAGACGCATCGAATCTGCCGCTTCTTGAACCGTTGCAGGATACGGTGTGCATTCGTCGAAAATCATTACGATGTCAGAACCGAGTTCACGTTGCACTTGCATCGAACTTTCGGGCGACATGAAAATTTTGCTACCGTTAATTGGCGATTTGAAGGTTACGCCTTCTTCTTTAATTTTGCGTAACGCGCCCAAACTGAATACTTGAAAACCACCCGAATCGGTCAGAATCGGTTTTTGCCATTTCATAAAATCATGCAAATCGCCGTGTGCTTGAATCACTTTTGTCGTCGGGCGAAGCATTAAATGAAACGTATTGCCCAAAATAATTTGTGCGCCAATGCCGTGTAAATCTTCGGGTGTGAGCGATTTCACCGCGCCATAAGTGCCAACAGGCATAAAAATTGGCGTTTCAACCACGCCGCGATTAAACGTTAAACGTCCACGCCGCGCGTGACCATCGGTAGAAAGTAATTCGAAATTCATAAAAGATTCTGTAAATAAAAATAAGGCGCAAATTATAGGCTAAAAATCCAAACACACCGTAAAATGCTCGTTGTATCGTTAATTGTACCTTGAGGTTTTTATGAAAAATGTGAAGCGATTAAATGAAAAGGAATTATCCGCCCTAAATAACAAAGAAAAAGAGCGTTTAATTATTCATCTTTTTGATGTAGTGGAAGATTTAGAATTCAAATTAGAATCTCCATTGAGTGAAAAAATAAACGATGCGATTTCTCATGATCGACGAAAATTTCAACGTTTAACGGTTCCATCTGAGAACGCAAGTTTTTGTGAAATTATGCTTGCTGAACCTAACGAAGACTCTACGCCCGACTACAAACATCACTACACACTTGCCATCGACAAAGCCAAACGCAATAACAGTCGCTATTGGCATAATTCAACAGAAATAAATTACGTTGCGTTTCGTTTGCACGATATTTCTATGGCAGGTTGCTCAATGGTCAATCATGACGAAGAATTTTCGTATTTTTTACAGCCTGACATGATTTATGAAAACTGCAAAATCATTTCCACAGGACAAGAACAAATCACAATTTCTTTTAAAGTGATGACAAAACGCCTTCTTGAACCGTATGGATTACATAAATTTAATGAGTTAATCGGCATTAAATTTCTCGATGTAAAACACCACCACCATCAACCTCATTCAAAATAACGGAGAAAAACATGGCGACAATTTTAATTACAGGCGCAAATCGTGGTTTAGGTTTGGAATTTGCAAAACAATACGCACAAGACGGTTGGCAGGTTTTAGCGTGCTGTCGTGAACCGAAAACAGCAACCGATTTGACGCAACTTGCTAATCAATTTGAAAACCTTTCGGTTTTAGCACTCGATGTTTCTGATTTAACGCAAATTGACGCATTAGCAAAACAATTAGGCGACACAGCAATCGATGTTTTACTTGCGAATGCAGGCGTTTATGGTGACGAAGCAGGACACGGTTTTGGAAAACTCGATTACGCGCAATGGCAAAAAAATATGACCATTAACGTTTTTGCACCTGTGAAATTAGCCGAAGTTTTTTTGCCAAATTTACAACGCGGCACGCAAAAGAAAGTGATTGCGATGAGCAGTTTAATGGGCAGCATGGCAGATAACGGTAGCGGTGGCAGCATTTTATATCGGTCGAGCAAAGCCGCGTTAAATGCGGCAATGAAAAGCGTCGCCATTGACAATCGCCAAAAAGACATCGCGGTGTTAATTCTGCATCCAGGTTGGGTTAAAACCGATATGGGCGGCTCGAATGCGCCAATGGAAATTCCCGATAGCGTGCAAAAAATGCGCGATACCATTGCTAATTTCACCCTCGCGCAAAGCGGCGAATTTTTGCGCTATGACGGTGCAACTTTGCCATGGTAGATTTTTGACCAATCAAATGATGCACCAGGATCGGTTTTACGTTCTGGTGCAATGTCGCAATGCCCCGTGATGTTTGCCAAATTCGGGTAATGTTCAAACAACGCCGCTAACACGTCATTTAACTTTTCATATTGTGCTGGCGTGTACACAATCGTTTCAGAGCCTTCTAATTCAATTCCAATCGAAAAATCGTTGCAGTTTTCCCGCCCTTGAAAAATCGATTTTCCCGCGTGCCAAGCGCGTTTATTAAATGGTACAAATTGCACACATTCCCCATCACGACGAATAAGCAAATGCGCGGAAACTTGCAGCGTATAAATATCTTGAAAATAAGAATGCGCGTTAGGATTTAAACGATTGCAAAATAAATCCGCAATGTATTCACCACCAAATTCGTTTGGCGGCAAACTAATACAATGAATCACAACCAGCGAAATATCGTTTTCATCTGGTCGGTCGTTAAAGTTTGGCGACGGAATGGTTGTTGAATTGGTCAGCCAGTGGTTTTTGATGTTTAGCAAAATAAGTGATGTTGATTATGAGGCAATAAAGTTTTCAGAAAAATAAGCAAAACGTCCACGTCCAGTGTGCTTTGCTTGATAAAGCGCGACATCGGCTTTATCAATCAAAATGTCACCATCATGTCCGTGTTTTGGATAAAGCGTAATTCCAATGCTTACCCCAATTTGCACTTCGTGATTTTGCAACAATGTAAATGGGCAATTTAAAACTTCGATAATGTCACTTGCCACATGCACGACATCATGTAAAGCGTGGATATTTTCAAGCACGACAACAAATTCATCGCCACCTAAACGCGCGACGGTATCTGATTCACGCAAACAATTTTTTAACCGATTTGCCACTTGCCGTAATAATTCATCGCCTGCGGCATGACCTAAACTGTCATTAACGATTTTGAATTTGTCCAAGTCGAGCATCATCACTGCCATTTGATTTCCAGCGCGACGCGTGATTTCCATGCTATGTTTTATTCGATCATGCAACAATCGACGATTCGGTAATTGCGTCAACGGGTCATAAAACGCAAGTTGGTGAATATATTTTTCAGTTGCTTTGCGCTCGGTAATATCTTGAATCATGCCAACCAGATATTCTAAGTTTCCAGCAGCATCACGCACACAATTAGCGGCTAAATCCACATAAACAATATGTCCGTCTTTATGAATGTAGCGTTTTTCCATGCGGTAAGTATCAATCTCGCCTCGCAATGCTTGTGCATGATAGATATTTAAGGGAACATCATCAGGATGTGTAATGTCATCACAAGTTAGATTTAATAATTCCTCTCGACTGTAACCAACCATTTCACAAAAACGTTGATTCACACTAATCGGTTTTTTATCACAGCGCACCGTGAGCATTCCGATAAAAGGTTGATTGAAAAACTGTTGCAATTCTTCATTATTTTGTCGCAATTGTTCTGTGCGCTCTTTAACCGTTTGTTCAACTGATTCTAACGCTACTAATGCACGTTTTTCAGAAAGTGTGTGCAATGCAAGTTGTTCTGCCCAACCGACCAATAACGACATGATGATTGGCAATTTTTCTTCATAAATAACAGGTACTTCTGCGATGGCGTCAAAATAGGCTTTTTTATCAAAACCAAAACGTTGTTGCTGTTGTCCGAAAAATTCAGGATTTGGCTCTTGAATGAAAAATTGTCCAATGAACAAATTCGCAATGTGATGACCATCGATAACAATTGGTGAGGCACAATCAATCAAACCATTTTTGCATTGATGTGATGAGAAAGATTGACCTACTTCTAATTGCTCATAAATGCTTCTGTCACTTTCAAGACAGCGTTGCAACGTCTTCGTATTGACACGATGAAATTCCATACACAAACGTTGCCATTTTGACGAAGCGCGAACCGTTCCGTTTAAGTCAATAATCGCAACAGGCAACCCCGTGACGGCTAAAAAATTCTCAAACAAACTGTTCATCTGTGAAAAATCTATCAGTTCTAATAATCGTTCATTATTAGTTTCTTCACGAGCTTCTGCATCCCAGAAAATTTCAAGCGGTGCAGAACTCATTTTTTCAAGGCGAGGTGCGTTGATGAAAAGATTTTCTAACGTAACGATGGTTTCGTTTTTAATAGATAATTTATTATTCATGTTCCGAATTCTAGCGTAAGTTACGCTACAATGTTCGAATTTTATACGGCGTTTTCAATGTCAAACCACGATTTAAATTCACCGCATCAACCTTTCACATTTATTGATTTATTCGCAGGAATTGGCGGTTTTCATTTAGCGATGCACCGCTTAGGTGGGAAATGTGTGTTTGCCTCTGAAATTGATGCCGATGCACGAAAAACCTATCGATACAATTATCAATCAATCTCGCCTGAACTATTTTTAAACGGTTATTTTAACGACGATATTCGCGCCATCACACCGCAAAACATTCCCGATTTCGATGTGCTTTGTGCAGGATTTCCTTGCCAGCCTTTTAGTCAGGCAGGTTATAAACGTGGCTTTGATGACAATCACAAATCCGAACGCGGCAATTTATTTTTCAATATCGCCGAAATTATCGAAGCCAAAAAACCGAAAGCTTTTTTTTTGGAAAATGTACGCGGTTTGGTTGGTCACGATAACGGTAAAACCTTTGCCATTATTCGCAACATTTTAGAAACGGAACTCGGTTATTCGTTTTATTTCAAAATTGTTCATGCGTCGGATTATGGTTTGCCACAATTACGTCCGCGTGTTTTTATGGTTGGATTTAAAAACGATACGGAACTTTTGCGTGGTTTTAATTTTCCTGAAAAAACGCCACTTAAATTTACGATGAGTGATGTTTGGAATGGTGAATGCAGTCGTGATATTGGTTTCACGATTCGTGTCGGCGGACGAGGTTCAAACATTGATGACCGCAGAAATTGGGATGCGTATTTAGTCGATGGCGAAGTCAGAAAATTAAGCTACAAAGAAGCGCGAAAAATGCAGGGCTTTTCCGATGACTTTCATTTTCCTTTTAGCGATACGCAAGCAATGAAACAATTAGGTAATTCGGTTGCCGTAGATGCTATTGAGGTAGTTGGTCGTAATTTAATTACATATATGAATAAGCTAGGACAAAAAATGAGTATTGCCAAAACGACACATAACAAAGGCGAATGGAGTGAATTATTAGTATTTGTAAAATTGCTTGCCGAGCAACACGTTTTTTTAGCTGATTCCGATTTAAATCCAAAACAAGATTTTTTAAATATTCACAAAGTCACCACAGAAAATTTAGATTTAGAATTTTTCATTTTAGACAAATCTACGCTTGAAATTGTTGATAAAAGAACGGAATCAAAAAAACAACTCAATTTTTCTAATCTAATTAACTCCGAAACGCTAAACAAACTCACTGAAGTCATAAAAATAAAAAGCGGCACATTTGAATTGCCTGAATTTGAAATTATCCAAGACACGTTAGGTTTTAGCGTTGTAAAAGGTGGTCATAGTAACCAAAAGGCAGACATTCTTTTAGATATTTCGCACAAAGATTTTTCGCAGCGAAACAATGAAGGTTTTGGCATTAAATCCTATTTAGGTGCAAAACCAACTTTGCTTAATGCGTCAGGGAACACTAATTTTATTTTTAGAATTGACGGTTTAGGCGCGGATAAAATTGATGAGATTAACGCCATTGATTCATCGACAAAATTGCGAGATAGAATCATCGCCATCGAGCAACACGGCGGTCGTTTTCATTACGTCAACGCTGAAAAAGAAGCTATGACGCATAATTTAAAAATGGTCGATTCGCCAATGCCTGAAATTATTTCTCATATTTTGTTGGCGTTTTATAAAAATCGAATCAGTGCCATTTCAAAAATCGTGAATTTTATTCATGAACAATCAGATTTAAATGCTCAAATTCATTACGGCGACAAAATTGTTTTGCAAAATAAAGTACAAAAATTATTAGTTGATGTGTTGCTGGGATTTTTTGCAGGAACAAAGTGGAATGGCGCGTATCAAGCAAACGGTAGCATTGTGATGAAAAATTCGGGTGATTGCGTTGCCTTTCACATTATTGATTTGGAATCATTGAAAACGTATTTGTACGAAAACATCAAACTCGATACACCTTCAACAACGCGCCACCGTTTTGGAAAATTGTTTGTCGAAAAAGACGGCACACTTTATTTCAAACTCAATTTGCAACTACGGTTTTAATTCATGCACGATTTAATTACTCAACTTTCCAAACAACTTCAAACCTGTTTAGCCAAAGACCGACACGTTTTAAAACGTCAACTCGACAATTTACGTCGTAATAAAAAAGCCACGCCGCAAGATTTTGAAAAATTACAAAGTCGGA
>JAQTXN010000126.1 GCA_028688755.1 Methylococcales bacterium
GTGGAATTAACAGACGAGTTACTTTTAAACGCTGTTTTTGAAATGCAAAATGGTCTGATTGATGCGGATTTAGGCGGTGGTGTAGTTAAGAAACGCATTGCTTTAGCTGGTCGCGGTAAAAGTGGTAGTACCAGAACATTGCTGGCAACAAACAAAAATGACCGTTGGTTTTTCATATTTGGATTTGAGAAAAACGAGCGTGAAAATATAAACGCCAAGGAATTGAAGTTTTTGAAGCGATTCGCAGCGGGTTTGTTAAAAACGACAGACGTTGAATTACTTGTGTTGTTAAAAAACAAAACATTAGTGGAGATGAATTATGAGTAAAAATAAATCTAGCCGTTTATTAGCAGAGATTTATGAAACAGCTTTAGATTTTCATAATTGCGGTGTGTTTAGCGATGAACAAATGAATGAATTTCAAGAAATTGCGCCACAATCTAGCGTGAATTTAGACCGAGATATTTTTGAAAAATTGAATAAAAAATGCGGATTCAATGCAGAACGGCTACATGATTTTATCAATGACTTGTTACGCAAGAATCTTGATGAAATGGATTCCCGTGCTGTGGTTTGATTACTAATCTGAAAAATTACATGACAAACGAAGAAAAATTATTACGCGACGGTTTAAACGCGCTAAATCTCCCAACTGACGATGAAAAAGTGGCGAAATTACTCGCTTTTATTGCTTTAATCGAAAAATGGAACAAAGCCTACAATCTCACTGCAATTCGCCGCCGTGATGAAATGGTAAATTTGCATTTGCTTGATAGCGTGGCGATTTTGCCGTATTTGGAAGGCAAACGAATGATTGATGTGGGAACAGGCGCAGGTTTGCCGAGCATTCCACTTTCGATTTTTTGTCCTGACATTGAATTTCAATTGCTCGACAGCAACGCGAAAAAAACCCGTTTTGTGCAACAAGCGATTTTGGAATTAAAGTTGCCAAACGTAAAAGTCACGCATAGTCGCGTTGAAGATTTTGAACCTGAGCAACCGTTTGATACTGTTTTGACGAGGGCATTTGCGAGTTTGCCTGAAATCGTCGAATTAACGCAGCATTTAATTTCTGAAAATGGCACCTTGCTTTGTATGAAAGGGCAAACACCTGACGAAGAACTTGCTGCCGTGAATGCACAAACAACACTGATTTCAATTAACGTGCCGCACATTGAAGCCGAGCGGTGCTTGGTAAAAATTACACATCTTAAAAATTGAGGAAATATCGTGGGAAAAATTATTGCCATTACCAATCAAAAAGGTGGCGTAGGAAAAACGACCACTAGCGTCAATTTAGCTGCATCGCTTGCCGCGTTAAAACAACGGGTTTTGCTGGTCGATTTAGACCCGCAAGGCAATGCGGCAATGGGTTGCGGGGTTGATAAACACGATATTGAGCATTCCAGTTACGATTTGTTGATGGAAACCGTTCCCGCTGCACAAACCGTGATTAAATTGCCGAAGGTAAAATTTGACGTGATTGCAGGCAATGCCGATTTGACTGCTGCCGAAGTCGAATTGATGCAAGCTGAACGCAAAGAATTACGTTTGTCACACGCGTTGCTCACGATTAAAAGCGATTACGATTACATCATTATCGATTGTCCGCCGTCTTTGAATATGTTGACGTTGAATGCGATGGTTGCCGCAAATAGTTTATTGATTCCGATGCAATGCGAATACTACGCGCTGGAAGGAATTTCGGCGTTAATTGCAACCTTTAAAAGCATTCAAAGTACCGTAAATTCGGGTCTGCATTTGGAAGGTGTTTTGCGGACGATGTTTGATGACCGTAATCGTCTAACTAAAGATGTTTCGGAAGAGCTAATTCGTCATTTTGGGAATAAAGTGTTCAAATCTTGTATTCCGCGAAATATCCGCGTTGCCGAAGCTCCCAGTCACGGCTTGCCCGTTTTAAATTATGATAAAAGTTCCAAAGGTGCTGTGACGTATATGGCATTAGCAAAAGAAATTTTAGCAAATGCGGTGGCGGAGAATGGCAACTAAACGTTTAGGGCGCGGCTTAGAAGCGTTGCTGGTCAACGTGCCGAATGAGTTGGGTTTTGCCCCGCCTGTTGTTGATTCGGAGCAGCGCAAACAATTCCAGCAAGAACACGCCCAATTATTGCAAGAAGCCGAGCATTTAAAATCGCTGCTCGACACCTTTGAACAATTAGTTTTGCAACTTGATATTTTACAAAATCAAACATTATGAATATGAAAAAACGCGGTTTAGGTCGCGGTTTAGACGCGCTTTTAGGCGATGTCCCCGTAGCGGTAAAACCTGCAAATACATCGGCGCAACAAACTTTACCCATCGAATTATTGCAACGTGGCAAATATCAGCCACGCAAAGATATGAACGCCGAAAAACTGCAAGATTTGGCAAATTCGATTGCGATGCAAGGGATTGTGCAGCCAATTGTGGTGCGACATATTTCGCCTGAACAATATGAAATTGTGGCAGGTGAGAGACGTTGGCGAGCCGCGCAACTTGCAGGGTTGCAAGATGTGCCTGTGATTGTCAAAGAAATGGACGACCGCACCGCGATGGCGATTGCGTTGATTGAAAACATTCAACGTGAAGATTTGAATGTTCTCGAAGAAGCCGATGCCTTGCAACGGTTGTTGACCGAATTTGAAATGACGCATCAACAAGTAGCTGATGCCGTGGGCAAATCTCGGGCAACGGTGACAAACTTTTTACGCTTGCTTGAACTCGCGCCCGAAGTGAAAAAAATGCTGGTCAATAAACAGTTAGAAATGGGACATGCCCGCGCGTTGTTGTCGCTTTCGTCAGAACAACAAATTGAAGCGGCACGCAAAATTACAAACAACGGTTTGTCGGTGCGTTTGACTGAAAAACTCGTGAAAGATATTCAAAATCCACAGCCAAAAATTGAGCCGAAAAATGCCATTGTCGATGCAGATGTACTGTCGTTACAAAATGATTTGAGCGAAAAATTTGGTGCAAAAGTGCAAGTTGAAAGTAATGAAAAAGGAAAGGGGAAACTCATTATTCATTATTCAAATTTGGACGAATTGGAAGGGATTTTGAGCAAAATGTCATCGAGTATTTAAATTTTTTCACTGCATTGAAGCGTTATATACTTTGCAACCATACCGCCGATTTTGGCAAAGATAAAAATAAAAAAAATCAATCATCAAGGAGAAATCAGATGTCCAAAAGTCAAAATTTACAAGATAACTTTCTAAACATTCTTAGAAAAGATCACACGCCCGTATCCATTTTTTTGGTGAACGGGATTAAGTTGCAAGGCAAAATCGATTCATTTGACCAATATGTCATTATGCTAAAAAATACCGTGAGCCAAATGGTTTATAAACATGCAATCTCGACGATTGTGCCGAGTAAAATGGTGCGTTTAGATGGCGCAACTGTTGATGACAGTGATGAATAACTGATGCAAGATTTAGTTGCAGAGCGTCCCGACACAGGCGAACGCGCGGTTTTAGTTCACATGATTTTTCATCATGGTGACGCGCATTTGGAAGAACTCAAAGAGCTAGCAAAATCAGCGGGAACTGAGCCCGTTCACGTTGTCACAGGTGGACGGCAACGTCCCGATCCCAAATACTTTATCGGCACGGGTAAACTCGACGAATTAAAGTCAGCGATTGAACTTTTTGAAGCCGATGTTGTGCTGTTCAATCACGCGCTTTCACCCAGTCAAGAACGCAATTTAGAACGCTTTTTAGGTGTTCGTGTGGTGGATAGAAACGGTTTGATTCTCGATATTTTTGCCCAACGGGCGCAGTCGTTTGAAGGAAAATTGCAAGTTGAACTCGCGCAGCTCAAACATTTATCGACGCGCCTTGTTCGTGGCTGGACGCATTTGGAACGACAAAAAGGTGGCATCGGGATGCGTGGACCTGGTGAAACGCAACTCGAAACCGATCGCCGTTTGCTTGCCGTGCGGTTAAAACAAATTCAACAACGCCTTGATAAAGTAGATAAGCAACGTCATCAAGGACGCTCACAACGTAAAAAATCTGAAACCCCCACGATTTCACTTGTCGGTTATACCAACGCTGGAAAATCGACGCTATTCAATACGCTGACGGGCGCAGATATTTACGCCGCTGACCAACTCTTTGCAACGCTAGATCCGACGCTTCGTCGCTATGTTTTACCCAATAATGCCGAAGTCGTTTTTGCGGATACGGTGGGATTTATTCGCCATTTACCACATGAATTAGTCGCGGCTTTTAAATCAACGCTGCAAGAAGCCTTAGAAGCCGATTTACTGTTACACGTTGTCGATGCCGCGGCTGAAGATCGTGATGATTTGATGAAACAAGTTGAGCTAGTTTTGGAAGAAATTGGGGCTGCAAAAATCCCGCGTTTAGAAATTTTTAATAAAATCGATTTACTTGAAAATATCGCGCCACACATTGACCGTGACGATGAAGGCAATGCGATTCGCGTTTGGTTATCCGCGCAAACAGGGCAGGGCGTTGAATTATTGTTCCAAGTTTTAGTGGAAAAATTTGCGAATTCAAAAGTGCGTCATCGTATTTTTTTAACCGCAAATCAAGGTGGAATTCGGGCAAAACTTTTTGCGAATGCACAAATTTTAGAAGAAAAAATTGATGAATTCGGTGATGCTGAATTGTTCATCGAAATAGACGTAAAACATTTAGGTTTGCTCAAAGACGTGCAAATTATGGAATCAACACATGCAAAATTCTGATGTAACCATTATCGGCGGTGGGGTGATGGGGCTTATGACCGCGCGGGAATTTTTAAATGCAGGCGCGAGTGTCACGGTTTTAGAAAAAAATCTTTGTGGTCAAGAATCGTCGTGGGCGGGAGGTGGCATTTTGTCGCCGCTTTATCCTTGGCGACAAGCGCAAGCCATTACCGATTTAGTGTTACCGAGCTTAAAACGTTATCCAAAAATTGCTGCCGAATTACATGAAAATACGGGCATTGACCCCGAATTAACACAAAATGGGTTGTTAATTACGCAAAATCCCGACATTGATTTAGCGCGAAAATGGTGTGCCGATTCGCAAATAAAAATTGAAATTCCAGACAGCGCATTTTTTGAAAAACTAAATTCGGATTCAGAACAGCCCATTTTCTTACCTGAGATTTCCCAAGTTCGTAATCCACGTTTATTGCAAGCCTTAAAACAAGATGTGTTAAACAAGGGAATGCACTTAATTGAACACTGTGAAATAACCGAATTTGCTATCAATCATCAACGCATTCATGACGTGCATAGCAATCAAGGTAAATTTTCTGTCAATGAAATCGTGATGACTACAGGTGCATGGACACATTCTCTTTTTCAGCAACATTTCATCGGACTAATTGATTTACCCGAAATTTTTCCTGCAAAAGGACAAATGTTACTTTTTGACACACCACCGAATACGTTGCCGCACATTGTTTTAGAAGGCGATCATTATTTGATTCCGCGTCGAGATGGAAAAATTCTGGCGGGTAGCACGGTGGAATACGATATTTTTCACAAAGAATTAACCGTTGAAGCGTATGAAAACTTAATGTGTTTTGCGACAACGTTATTGCCGACATTAAAAAATTCTCCCATGCTCAAACAGTGGGCAGGGCTTCGACCTGCAACCGATGATGGCGTGCCGTACATTGGGCGACATCCTGAAATTCAAAATTTAAGTTTAAACGCAGGACATTTTCGTAACGGTTTAACGATGGCTCCCGCTTCCGCGCAATTAGTCGTCGATTTGATTTTAAATCGCCCGCCGTTGGTTAATCCAAATTCGTATCAATTTTTTAAACATTTATCCAAAACATCGTCATGAATCCTTATTCATTATTACGCCCCTTACTTTTCTCCGTTGACCCTGAAACCGCGCATGATTTGAGTTTGAAAGCCTTAATGGCAACCAAAAATGCAGCGGGGTTGCTTTATCCAAAAGTGCCAGATAAACCTGTAACGGCAATGGGATTAACCTTTAAAAACCCTGTTGGTTTGGCAGCAGGTTTAGATAAAAATGGCGATTGTTTAGATGGACTTGCGGCATTAGGATTTGGATTTTTAGAAATTGGTACAGTAACACCGCGTCCACAAGCAGGTAATCCAAAGCCTCGTTTATTTCGTTTGCCCGAACATGAAGCGATTATTAACCGTATGGGATTTAATAATAAAGGCATCGATTATTTACTTGAGCAAGTGAAACGAAGTGCTTATGCAGGCGTTTTAGGGATTAACATTGGCAAAAATGCAGATACGCCAATTGAAAATGCGCTCGACGATTATTTGATTTGTTTTCGCAAAGCGTATTCGGTTGCCAGTTATGTGACGATGAACATTTCGTCTCCAAATACGAAAAATTTGCGCCAATTGCAGCAAGGTGATGAATTAAAGAAATTGGTTTCATCAATGAAAGAAGATCAGTTGAAATTGCAAACGCAACATGGGCGTTATGTGCCATTAGTGCTAAAAATTGCACCTGATTTAACGCCTGAAGAAGTACGAGATATTGCGGATTTATTGATGCAATTTAATATCGATGGCGTGATTGCAACAAATACGACGATTTCGCGCGATAAAATTGCGGGGCATTCATTTGCAACGGAAGTAGGTGGTTTGAGTGGTACGCCCGTGAAAGAAATGGCAACGGAGGTTGTGCGCTTGCTTGCTACAGAATTGAATGGTGCATTACCAATTATCGCCGCTGGTGGTGTCATGAATGCACTGGATGCACGAGAAAAAATTGAAGCGGGTGCAAGTCTAGTTCAAGTTTATACTGGACTGATTTATAAGGGCGCATCGCTTATTAGCGAAATTGTAAATGAGATGTAAATTACACAATCTTCCAAAAAATTTAAATAATACTTTGCATTTCTCAAAATTATGTCTATAATGGCGATTCAGTTTTCGGGTCGTTAGCTCAGCTGGTAGAGCACCGCACTTTTAATGCGATGGTCGCGCGTTCGAATCGCGCACGACCCACCAAATAAATCAAGGACTTAGGTTAATAACCAAGTCCTTTTTTTGTGCCTGTCGAAAAAATGTCGCAATTTTGTCGCAGTTGAAAATAAAACACAGCAATAAGTGGCAACAAATGACGATACAATTCCGCAGATTGTCCATTTCAAAATTTTCATGAATGCACATTACCAATGAAGAATTTTTACTCGTATAAAAAATACTCGCCATTGACACGTTATTTGTTTGCATTTGGAATTTTTCTAAGTGCATTGGCTATGCGTTTTATCATTCTTCCAGTGGAATATGGCTTTGCATTTTTAACATTTTTCCCTGCAATGGTTATCTGCTTTTATCTCTGCGGTATTGGTGCAGGCATATTGATGGCTTTGCTAAGTGCTGTTGCGGGATATTATTTCTTCACCCCACCATTTTTTACATTCATTCACGACACGAA
>JAQTXN010000127.1 GCA_028688755.1 Methylococcales bacterium
GCTACAGTTGCTGACGGAACAAGTGTTACGACTGGTGTGGGCACAACAGCAACCGTTGCAACTACTGGTGCAGGCACAACTGCTAATGTTGCCGCTGTAGCTGCAGCAACATCTGGTGGTACAGGCTTGAACTATGTTGAAAACTTAACTGCTGTTGCTGACGTTGCTACACTTATGACAGCAGCTAACACAGCATTTGGTGGTACAAGTGGTACAACTGAATACTACTTTGGTGTTATCGGAACGAATGGTTATTTAGTACATAACGTATTAACTTCTGATGCAACACACGGTGCAGACGACATCATTCAATTGACTGGTGTTACTGATATTGCTCCTACTGACATCGTTGCTTAATTTGATGTTGCGCTAACGTCGCTGTAAAAAGCGATTAGAAAAAGCCCTGCTTGCCTTTGGCGAGTGGGGCTTTTTTGTTGTGAGCATGTGGTAAAATTTGCGTTAATTTTTTGGGGAATAAAAATGACGACAATAACATTTGATACGCTACAGTTTGTGCAGACATTAACGGAATCAGGTTTTGAACAAAAACAAGCCGAAGGAATGGCAAAAGCATTGCGTAAAGCGCAAGAAGAAACGGAAACGGCAACAAAACGAGATTTGAAGGAGTTGGAATTAGTTTTAAAATCAGAAATGCAAGCAATGGAATATCGAATGACAATAAAACTCGGTGCAATGATGGCTGGATCTATTGCTTTAATCGCTACAATTATCAAGTTAATGGAACACGTTTGACGTAACAAAAAGCCCTACTTACCTTTGGTGAGTGGGGCTTAATGCTTAAACTAACATCAATCGCAAATCTGCCCCAATTTGTCGAATATCGCTCCATCGTAACGATTTTTTTTCGGTCATAGACTGGAATTGTGGCAAAGCAAATGCCCCGCGACTTTTATCACCGAGTACGCACGAAGCCATATAAATTAACCATTCATCAACTAAACCCGCTTCAAGTAATGCCGCATTTAACGTTGCCCCCGCTTCGACAAATAAATTATTTATTTCTTGCCCTGCTAAAAATGTCATGACTGCATTTAAATCTAAACGCCCGTTTAATTCAGGTAACACATAAACTTCAAAACCGACTTGTTTTAACGCATCCTGTTTTTGTTCATTTTTTGAGCAAGTTAAAATTAACGTTCTACCGTTTAATGTTGTCATTTTTGAATTAAGCGGCATTTGCAATGTGGAATCTAAAACGACCCGAATCGGTTGCACACAATCAAACGGAACACGCGCATTGAGCGACGGATTATCAGCTAAAACCGTGCCGATTCCCGTGAGAACCGCGCCACTTTGAGCGCGAAAAGAATGGACATCTGCACGCGCTTGTGGCGACGTAATCCATTGGCTTTCGCCATTTGCCAGTGCAGTTTGACCATCCAAACTCATCGCAATTTTACTTTGCACAAACGGGCGATTTTTTGTCATGCGTGAAATAAAACCGCGATTTAATTTTTCCGCGTCCTCGCGAAGTATGTCGCAAACCACTTCGATACCAGCGTCTTTGCAACGCGCTAATCCACGCCCTGCAACAAGCGGGTTCGGATCCATCATTGCTATAACAAGGCGTTTAATGCCTGCTTGAATTAGCGCGTCACAACATGGTGGTGTTCTGCCATGATGCGAACAAGGTTCAAGCGTAACGTAAGCGGTAGCTCCTTTTACTTCTTCGGTTGCCTTTTTCAGTGCGTTAATTTCTGCATGAGCCTGCCCTGCTCTTTCGTGAAAACCTTCGCCAATGATTCGTCCATCTTTCACTAAAACACAACCAACACGCGGATTCGGTTGAGTTGTAAAACGTCCTCGTTCTGCAAGTTGCAGTGCTTTTGTCATAAAAATTAAATCTGTTTTCATGGCGTATAAATCAATGTGTAAAAAAATGAAACGTAATATAAGTTCAAAGTATTACACAATCTGAACCAAAAATTCTGACAAATATCTATTGGGTATGTATTTTGCTTTATTCTGTTATTTTTTATGGTTTATCGGGTGGAATTACAGCGGCTTGAATGATAAGGTATGCAAAAACAATTCCACCCGATTTGAATATACCCAAACAGGTCTATCGCGCATGAAACAATCTTTAAATTTACGGATGGGTCAGCAGTTATCAATGACCCCGCAGTTGCAGCAAGCGATTAAATTGTTGCAAATGTCTACATTGGATTTGCAACAAGAAATTCAGCAAGCGTTAGAGTCGAACATTATGCTCGAATTGGAAGAGGATGATTTTGGTTCATTTTCGCTCGATATGACCGCACACGATAAAAAAAGCGATAACCTTGAGCTAATGCAAAGCAGTGAAGGTTCGCAAACCGATATTCCTGACGATTTACCAACAGATTCATCGTGGGATGATATTTACGACAGCGAACCTGATTACGAATCACCTGCTACCGATTATGATTTTGGCTCAATTCAAGAAACATCTAATTTCGAAGGCGAATTTGAGAGTCAACATACGAGTACATTAAGTCTACAAGCGCATTTACTTGACCAGCTTGATTTGGTTTCTTTTTCAGAGCGTGATTATGCCATTTCAATTGCCATCATTGATTCCATCAATACAGAAGGATATTTAACGACGAATTTGGAAGATATTTGTAGCGGATTACGCGAGCAAATGCCTGATTTAGAACTCGACGAAGTGAACGCGGTGTTGCATCGAATTCAACATTTTGATCCCGCTGGCGTAGGGGCGATGGATTTAGGTGACTGTTTGCGTTTGCAATTGCAACAACTTCCTGATGCTACGCCGTATAAAAGTGATGCGTTAGTATTAGTTACTCGTCATTTAGATTTACTCGCCACGCACGATCAAGCCAAATTAGTGCGAAAATTGGGCGTAGATGAAGAAGAATTAGGCGAAATTGTGGCGTTAATTCGCACGCTTGATCCCAAACCTGGTGAAAAAATTCAAAGTCGATTATCGGAATACGTTGTGCCTGATGTCTATGTGCGAAAAATAAATGATCGTTGGTGTGTTGATTTAAATCCTGATGTTGCGCCAAAATTGCGCGTCAATGAGATGTACGCAGGTTTGATTAAAAAATCAGATTCGAGCAAAGACAACACCGTGATGAAAGAACATTTGCAAGAGGCAAAATGGTTTATTAAAAGTTTGCACAGCCGTAACGATACATTATTGCGCGTGGCTCGTTGTATTGTCGAAAAACAAACCGCCTTTTTAGAACACGGTTCGATTGCGATGAAATCAATGGTTTTACGCGATGTTGCAGAAGAATTAGAATTGCACGAATCAACGATTTCGCGCGTCACGACGCAAAAATATATGCACACGCCAAACGGGATTGTAGAATTTAAATACTTTTTCTCTAGCCACGTTTCAACCGATGGTGGCGGCGAATGTTCGTCAACAGCGATTCGCGCGTTAATAAAAGAGTTAATCGGTAACGAAAATGCAACAAAACCGCTCAGTGATAGTAAAATAGCGGAGTTTTTAAAAGCAAAGGGCATCAATGTTGCTCGAAGAACAGTGGCTAAATATCGTGAAGCGATGTTTATTTCCTCGTCCAGTCAACGCAAGCGTTTGTTATAAACGCACGTTGTTTTTTCCTCCTTCATTTTTTACAAGGAATTATTTATGCAAGTCATTATTAGTGGTCATCACTTAGAAATCACCGACGCTTTAAAAGCGCACACGGAAGAAAAATTCGCTAAATTAGCGCGTCATTTTGACAAAGTAACGGATGTTCACGTTATTTTAAGCGTGGAAAAATTGGTGCAGAAAGCCGAAGCGACTTTGCATTTTGCAGGAACGAAATTTTTCGCCGAAGATGAACAAGAAGATATGTATGTATCGATTGATCATTTAGTCGATAAATTAGATCGTCAAATCTTGAAGCACAAAGAAAAACACGCTTCACATTAAAATGAAAAACAGTTCAAGGCTCGCACGTTCGAGCCTTGAACTTTTGATAAAAAGCAGGCGCGATTTCGCGCTTTTTTATTGTCAGGAATTTATCATGTTAGAAAAAATTGAAAATTCACTTGAAAAAACCATGTATGCCAGTCGTTGGTTATTAGCTCCGATTTATGTCGGAATGAGTTTTGGGCTGATTGCCTTGTTTTTTAAATTTTTTGAAGAACTTTTTCACCTGCTTCCTCATCTGCTCGATGTTACCGAAGAAACATTGGTTTTAAAATTGCTCACATTGATTGATTTAAGTTTGGTCGGCAGTTTAATTGTGATTGTGATGTTTAGCGGTTACGAGAATTTTGTTTCACGTTTGAATTTGAGCGATTCTACTGAAAAATTAAATTGGCTCGGCACACACGATTACGGTTCATTAAAGGTCAAATTAGCTTCTTCGATTGTGGCAATTTCATCGATTCACTTACTCAAAATTTTTATGAATGTTGAAAAAACCGACAGCGATAAGATTATGTGGTATGTCATCGTTCACATGAGTTTAGTGATTTCTGCGGTGATGCTTGGTTATTTAGACAAACTGACGAAACACTGATGCGTTTATTATTACTCGGCACAGACGGTTGCCATTTGTGTGAAGACGCGCAAACACTTTTAAACCAAAATCAAATTGTTGTCGAATATGTTGACATTGCGTTACACGAAGAATGGCAACCCCAATTTGCGCTGTTAATTCCTGTTTTGTTTCATGTTAAAAGCCAACGTTTTTTGAATTGGCATTTTGACTCCCCTGCCCTACTCTCTTTTATTGAGTCTTTGAATTATGAATCCATTATTAAACCAAACTGATTTACCGCTTTTTAGCCAAATCAAAGCTGAACACGTTGAACCCGCCATTGATGAATTGCTTGCCAATGCTCGAAAAGTGGTTGCCGATTGTTTAGAAAAAAACGAAAGTTACACTTGGGAAAACTTAATCGAACCGATTGAGACGGCTGAAGATAGATTAAATAAAGCGTGGTCGCCAGTTAGTCATTTGAATTCAGTAATGAATAATGATGAATTGCGTGAAGCGTACAATGCTTGTTTGCCGAAATTGAGCGATTACGCCACCGAAATGGGACAAAACGAAAAGTTGTTCCACGCTTACGAATCGATTGTTTCACGTGAAACTTTTTCAGATTTGAGCAAAGCGCAACAAAAAGTGCTGACGAATGCCTTGCGTGATTTCAAATTATCGGGCGTTGCGTTACCTGAAGAAAAAAAACAACGTTACAAAGAAATCTCACAGCAACTCAGTTCAATTTGCAGTCGTTATTCTGACAATGTGTTAGATGTAACGAATGCGTGGACAAAACTAATTACTGACGTTAATGATTTGGCAGGTTTGCCAGAAACAGATTTAGCACAAGCAAAGCAAAGTGCCGAGATGTTTCACGTGGAACACGCTGAAAAAGATGGCGAGATGTTTCACGTGAAACCAGAAGAAAGTGGTTGGTTAATCACCTTGCAATATCCGTCGTATTTAGCAGTAATGACATACGCAGATAACCGCGAATTGCGTCACGAAGTTTATACCGCGTTTGCCACCCGAGCGAGTGAAGGTGAATTTGATAACACGTCAATTATGGAAGAAATTTTAGCCTTGCGACACGAAGAAGCCCAATTGCTCGATTTTTCAAATTATGCCGAATTATCGCTAGCAACAAAAATGGCTGATTCACCTGATGATGTCATTTCGTTTTTGGAAGATTTAGCGCAAAAATCGTTGCCACAAGCGCGTCAAGATGTGGAAGATTTAAGGAGTTTCGCGCGTGAAAATTACAGCATCGACGAATTGCAAGCGTGGGATGTAACGTATTTATCTGAAAAAATGCGCCAACAACATTACCAACTTTCACAAGACGAAGTAAAAAGTTATTTTCCTGTGGCGCAAGTGTTGAGCGGTTTGTTTGAAATTTTGAATCGTTTATATGATTTGACGTTTACCGAAATTACCGAATTCGACCGATGGCATGAAAATGCACAATTATTTGAAGCTACAGACGGGGCAGGGCGTAAACGTGGACGCTTTTATTTGGATTTATTTGCTAGAAATAAAAAACGTGGTGGTGCGTGGATGGATGATTGCATTGGTCGTCGTAAATTGGATAGCGAAAATATGCAGTTACCTGTCGCGTATTTAGTGTGTAATTTCACGCCGCCGACGGCTGACACGCCGTCGCTTTTAACGCATGATGACGTGACGACGTTGTTTCACGAATTCGGACACGGTTTGCATCACGTTTTAACCCAAGTAGATTATTTAGGCGTATCGGGGATTAACGGCGTGGCGTGGGATGCGGTTGAGTTGCCTAGTCAATTTATGGAAAATTGGTGCTGGGAGAAAGAGGCTCTTGCGCTGATTTCATCGCATTATCAAACAGGTGAAGCGTTGCCTGATGCGTTATTTGAAAAAATGCTCGCGGCGAAAAATTTTCAAGCAGGCATGATGATGGTTCGGCAACTCGAATTTAGTTTATTTGATTTTCATATTCACCGCGATTTTGACCCGAAAAGGGGAGGGCGGATTTATGAAATTTTAAGTGAAATTCGTCAAAAGGTTGCTGTATTACCTGCACCTGAATTTAATCGTTTTGCACACAGTTTTTCCCATATTTTCGCAGGCGGTTACGCGGCAGGTTATTACAGTTACAAATGGGCGGAAGTGTTATCGAGCGATGCGTTTTCGTTGTTTGAAGAAAAAGGTATTTTTGATGCGGAAACGGGAAGGGCGTTTTTAACCCACATTTTAGAGCAGGGCGGTAGTGACGAAGCGATGGAATTATTCAAAAACTTTCGAGGTCGTGAACCATCCGTTGATGCGTTGTTACGACACAATGGCATCGTAGGTTGATGCCATTGATTTAGCGTTGTTGAATTTTTTGGTTTGCCATGGATAAACGCCGAGTTTTACGTCGTTCAAAAAACTGCACGGCATGAAACGTTAGCCAGCTCACAATAGCCATGGCAATTCCAAAGCAACTATAAGAAATTTGCCAAGGAATGCCTTGTGTCATCATTGAAAATTCGGACATACCGCCAATTCCAGCAAGTACATTAAGTGGCATAAAAACAAGGCTGATAACTGTTAAACGTTTAATATCTTTATTCTGATTGACGTTAATAAAACCGACGGTTGCATCCATTTGAAAGTTAATTTTATTAACCAAAAATGAGGTGTGACCATCGAGTGATTCGATGTCACGCAAGATTTCACGAACATCTTCGTGCTGTATTTCAGATAAAAACTTTCCACGCATCAAAAACGATAACGCGCGACGTGTATCTAAAACGTTGCGCCGAATTCGTCCATTTAAATCTTCTTCTTCAGCAATAGCGGCAAGAATTCGCGCGGCTTCTTCGTCGGTCATGTAAGATTTAAATACTTGTCGTCCAACGCCTTCGAGTTCAGTATAAATA
>JAQTXN010000128.1 GCA_028688755.1 Methylococcales bacterium
ACGGCGTGGGTGTTTATGAAATTCCCGTTGGGCCAGTTCATGCGGGAATTATTGAACCTGGTCATTTTCGCTTTCAGGCGGTTGGCGAGCTGATTTTAAATTTAGAAGAACGCTTGGGTTATGTTCACAAAGGCACAGAAAAAATCGCCGAAGGTCGCACGCCAGAAGGTTTAGCAAAATTAGCGGCGCGGGTTTCAGGCGATACTTGCGTCTCGCATACTTGGGCAGCTTGCATGGCGATGGAACAAGCCGCAGGCGTTGAAATTCCAAATCGTGCGGCATTGATTCGAGGGATTTTTGCGGAGCGTGAACGCATTGCCAATCATCTTAGCGACCTCGGCGCGATTTGTAATGACGTGGCATTTTCGTTTGCGTTCATGCAGATGATGCGTCTTAAAGAATTGTGGTGTCGTAGTAATTACGAACTTTTCGGACACCGTTTTTTGATGGACAAAATCATCGTCGGCGGCGTAGCAGTTGATGTGACTGAAGCGACAAGTAAATTCTTACTTTCTGATATTGAGCAACTTCGCACTGAATTAGCGGATTTAATGCCAGCCATTGATTTAAATTCATCACTCGAAGACAGACTTTATACCGCTGGTTATTTATCACCCGAAACAGCCGCACATTTTGGCACATTGGGGTTTGTCGGACGCGCAAGTGGTCAAAGTTTTGATGTTCGCCGCGATGCCCCTTACGCGCCGTATGACAGTGTGAAAGTCAAAGTTGCTCTCGAAGACCAAGGCGATATTGCCTCGCGTTTTTGGGTTCGTTACAAAGAAATAAACGCATCGATGAAACTCATTAAACACTTTGTGGAACAGCTTGAACAACTTCCCGAAGGCAATTTAGTGGCAAATTGGAAAACGCCCGAAACGGGCAGTTATGGGTTAGGGATTGTAGACGGTTGGCGCGGCGAAATTATTTCGTATGTCCGTTTTGCTGAAAACAACACCATTGCACGGTTTTACCCGCGTGACCCAAGCCAGTTGAATTGGGAAGCTCTCGAAAAAGCGGTGTTAAACAACATTGTGCCTGATTTCCCTGTGTGCAATAAATCCTTCAATTGTTCTTACTCTGGCAACGATTTATAAGGGGCGACGATGTTAAGTTTATTTAAAAAGATTTTTACCACAGGCGTTGTCACTGAAAACGTTAAAGTTTATGACGAAGAACTCGAAGCTCTCGGCATTGAAATTAAACGCCATATTGACCAGCAATTTGCAGGCAGTTTAGCGATTCGCCAAGTGGATGCAGGCTCGTGCAATGGTTGTGAGCTTGAAATTCATGCGTTGAATAATCCGTTTTACGACGTGGAACGTTTCGGGATTCATTTTGTGGCTTCTCCGCGCCATGCCGATGTTTTATTAGTCACAGGTGTCGTTTCTCGTGCCATGCAAACGGCGTTATTGCGAACGTATGACGCAACACCTAATCCGAAATGGGTGATTGCAATGGGGGATTGTGCAAGTTGTGGTGGTGAGTTCGGGGTTTCTTATGCGAGTTGTGGTGCGGTGAGCAATGTCATTCCTGTTGATATGACGATTGCAGGTTGTCCGCCAACTCCCCTAATTCTACTCAAAAGTTTATTGGCACTCATTAAAAATAAAAAAGGTTGATTGATATGAAAAACAAAATGAAATTATCCATGTTATTTGCGGGATTGGTCGCAGGCTATCCCGTGTTCAGTTCAGCGGCTCAAACAAATGATATGTTTGGTGTTTGGGGGTCGGTGACATTGCAAGGAGATTTAAAATTTGTTTCGCCAACTCTCGATAAAGTGAAATGGTCAGTCATGAATCAAACACGAACCCGTGATGATTCGCCGAAAGGCTCTCGCTTCACCGAAAATTTGTTATTTGGACAAATGGGTTATCAAGTAACCGAAAATGCGTCGTTTTGGCTTGGTTACGTTCACGATTGGATTGAACCGTTAAATAAAATGGGCTATCAAGAAAGTCGTCCTTATCAAGATTTTGTGTGGAGTCAAAAGTTTTTTTCTGAGCATACTTTGATGTTACGAACTCGAATGGAAGAACGAATTAACGAAACGACGGGGGATGTGGGTTATCGTGCGAGACAATTGGTTCAAGTCAATCACCCGTTGCCCTTTGTGAAAGATTTGAGTATGTATGTGGGTGATGAAGTATTGTTTTATGTAAATCAAAATAAATTTGGCAAACAAGGTTTTTCAGAAAATCGAATTTTAAGTGGCTTGAGTTATCAATTAACACCACAAATTGGCGCGGATTTAGGCTATTTAGGACAATACGTTGATAGTGCGTCGGGGAATAATTTATTTACCCATAACTTACAAGCAAATTTACGGTATAAGTTTTAGAAATTTTTGTGAATACATCGATATGCACCATTTCGTGATGGGGTCGTTGTTTTTTAATTTTTAATTTTATAACCTCGACATATTTGAGAATCACATGAACAAACTAAGTTCGATGATAAAGCCCATGTTTTGGCATCCAATGAGAAAAAGTAAAAGCATCATTGCGGGGACTTTGTTACTTGTTCAGGCAACGTTTAGTTTTGCTGCTAAAACCACTGATATTTCTGGCATTTGGGGTTCGGTGACGTTACAAGGTGATTTGAATTTCCTCTCACCTGATTTAACTAAGTTTCAGTGGCAATTTGCAAATCAAACCAGTGTTCGAGAAGACTCGCCCTCAGGATTACGATTGAATGAATCGATTTTATTTGGTCAAGTGGGTTATCAATTGAACAATAACGTTTCGTTTTGGGTAGGTTATTTACACGATGGAAATCACCCATTAAACAAATTGTCTTATCAAGAAAGCCGTCCTTATCAAGACGTTGTCTGGAATCAATCTATTGCTGATTTCAATTTTACAAGTCGCACACGATTAGAAGAACGAATTAACCAGACAAATAACGATATAGGCTATCGAGTAAAACAATTTTTTCAAATCACTCATGCTTTGCCTTTTCTTAAAGGATTAAGTGCTTATCTTAATAACGACACTTATTTTTATGTGAATCAAACAAGTTTTGGAAAACAGGGCTTTTCTGAAAATCGTGCTTCAGCGGGATTGAGTTATCAATTTACCAAACAACTCGGTGGAGATGTGGGTTATTTAGAACAATATGTTGATAATAAGTCGGGAAATAATTTATCAGTGAACAATTTACAAATGAATTTGCGGTATAGGTTTTAAAAAACAAACAAAGGAAATTATGGAACGCTGGATTTTTTACGCTTTTCTTTCGATGTTTTTTGCAGGATTCACTTCAGTTGTCGCAAAACAAGGACTGGCGGGAATATCTGCCGAACTTGGGCTAACTGTGAGAACGGTGTTTGTTTTTGTATTTGTGGTGTTGTTTGGCATGAGTGTTATTCCAACATCTGACATCAGTTTGCTTCGCAAAGAAAATTTTATTTGGTTAGGCTTGTCGGGCGTGACAACCGCATTATCTTGGATTTTCTATTATAAAGCTCTGAAATTCGGCGATGTCGCAACGGTCGCACTTATTGATAAAGGCAGTGTGATTGTCGCTATTTTTCTTGCTTGGCTGATTTTGAAAGAAGTTATTACGTTGCGTGTAATTTTGGGTGCGTATCTAATGTTGCTAGGGTTATTTGTAATTACAAAAAAATGATGAAAGTTAGAAAAACCAAAATGATTCCTTCGATGTCTAATGATAACGACCTGACACACCACATTTTGCCTAATTCAGCGACAATGGTTGGTGTGTGCATTATGGTTATTAGCATTGTGAAAGGTATGCCACCTGATGTAGTGAATTACTTTATCGATAAAGCACTTGCTATTGATTGCGTCCTTTTTATGGCAAGTGCGTTGTTTTCGTTTTTATCGATTCGGTTAGAAAAAACAACATTAGGTTTGGAACGCTGGGCAGAAGTTATTTTTATTTTTGGCTTAGTTTCAATGACTATTATCGCCGTCATTTTTTCTTTTGAGATTGTTTGATGAATCCCATTTTCTACCGTCTTGCTAAATTACGCGGTCTTGCCTTTTTAGGTTTGTTGCTACTTGCATTAGGCGTTTTAGGCGGGATGATTTGGCGTACCCATCATCATTTCGATACCGCGATTTCTTATGTGAATTATTCCCATCGAATTCAAAATGTGTCGGTTGATTTTCAACAAACTGTGATGGCGCGGCTTTCTGATAAATCCGAAAACCCTTCACCACAATTATTAAACACACTCCTTTCTGAAATTGACGCGTTAATGGTTGATCGCAATCATTTTTCACAAGAAACGCGAGCGCATTTAGAAACCGTACGTTTGCTACTTTCGCAAAGTCAACATCTTGATAAAAAAACACAGCAAGAAAATTTAATTTCGGTATTGAAATCGATGAGCGATATTTTGAACACCGAAACCGTACAACGTGAACAAATGCTTGAAGACATTAACGTCGATACAGAATTTGAGTTGTATGTGGCGTTGCTGTTATTTGGGACGATTTTTATTGGCGCAAGTTTATTTTTAAAACGACGAATTTTGCACCCGTTAAACGATTTGCGGCAGCTACTTGAACGCATTACCGATGAGAATTACACGCCAATTACGATAAAACATATTGATTCGTTGCTCTTGCCTGTTTTTCACAGTTACAACGAATTGGTGAAACATTTAGGCGAACTCGAAGAAACGAAACGCGAATACGCGCAATCATTAAAACGCGACGTGAGATTGGCAACACAAGCATTGCTTGAACAACAACAAAATTTAGCACGCGCGGAGCGACTTGCAGCAGTGGGTGAAGTTTCTGCTGAACTAGCACATGAAATTCGCAATCCGCTCGCAGGCATTCAAATGGCGTTTTCAAATCTACGTCACGAAATTGAAGATGAAGACCAAAAAGAGCGACTTGCGTTAATTGAAAGCGAATTAAAACGTTTGGCAAAGCTACTCAACGAAATGCTTGGTGCAAGCAAACATACCCCTGAAAGTGCAAGCGAATTTGATTTAGCCTTTTTAATTGCCGATTTAGTCGCGTTGGTGCGTTACCAAATTCCTGAAAATATCGATTTGCATTTTAAAACGCCTAAAAATTTGCAGATTTATTTGCCTGAAAGTGGATTGCGACAAGCGTTGCTTAATTTAATTTTAAATGCCGCACAAGCCTTAGAAGGTAAAGCGGGAGAAATTTTAATTTCCGCGCAAAAAACCGCCGATGGTTTGCAAATTCAAGTGCGTGATAATGGACACGGTTTCGCGCAAGAATGGCTCGATTACGGAATTCGTCCATTTCGCACCAGCCGCGAAAATGGCACAGGTTTAGGTCTATCGATGGTGCAGCGTTTTGTGAAAAATAATCACGGTGTTTTGACGTTGAATAATGAAAATGGGGCTGTTGTTAGTGTATTTTTTCCAAATTCGAAGGATTAAAAATGATTCAAACCTTGTTAATAATTGAAGATGAAAAACTGTTAGGCTTAGAGCTTTCACGTCATTATCGAAAACTCGGTTGGGAAGTCGTTCTCGCCGCAACACTCAAAGAAGCAAGAGAATTGCTGATTTCAAAAACGATAGACCCGTTGCTGATTTTGTCAGATATGAATTTACCTGACGGCAACGCGCTCGATTTTATGGAATCGATAAAAAAATACGTTGGCAGCACAGAATGGTTATTTTTAACGGGCTTTGGCAATGTCCCCGATTCAGTTCGTGCGTTACGTTTAGGGGCTTATGACTTTTTAGAAAAACCGTGCGATTTAGACCGTTTAGATTTAGTGATTGCCAGCGCGTCACGCAGCGCATCGATGTCACGACGGGTAATTGAACAATCGTTGCAAGGACACCGCCGTTATTCTCCCGACGCTTTTGTCGGTCACAGCGAAAAAGCAGAGCAAGTGAGAAAACTTTTAACCAAACTTACGCAAGTGCCGTTCAGCGCGTTAATCATCGGCGGCGAAACGGGAACGGGCAAAGGTTTGATTGCAAAGATTTTACATTATGGCGGTTCACGCGCAGCGCAACCGATGATTGAAGTGAATTGCGCTGCCCTGCCCCGTGAACTACTTGAATCGGAACTTTTTGGACACGAAGCAGGTGCATTTACTAGCGCGACTGGACGACATCGTGGTTTGCTTGAACAAGCTGATGGCGGCACGCTTTTTATGGATGAATTAGGCGAAATGCCGCTGGAATTGCAAGCGAAATTGTTAAAAGTGATTGAAGATAAAAAAGTTCGTCGTTTAGGCAGTGAAAAAGAAATTACAGTCGATGTACAAATTATCGCGGCAAGTAATCGGGATTTAGAAATGATGGCAAAAGAGGGAACGTTTCGTGCCGACTTGTATCATCGATTGTGTGTATTTCGGGTGAATTTGCCGCCGTTGCGCGAAATGGTCGAAGATTTAGATGAACTCGTTCCGTTATTTGTCGCCGAATACAACGCTAAAGCAGGGCAACAAGTGAAACAAATTTCTGCTGATGTGTGGCAAAAACTGAAAAATCACGATTGGCGCGGCAATGTGCGGGAATTGCGAAATGTGATTGAGCGATGTGTGTTATTTGCCGACGGAACGGAATTTCCTGCCCAATGGTTGCAACTAGGCACAAGTGAGAAAGTGAGTATTGATAATAATTACATTCATTTGCCACTTGATGGCTCGATGGCGTTAGATGATATGGATAAATTTATTATTGAAACCGCGTTAACACGTTCAGGTAATAATTTAGCCGCTGCGGCAAGAATGCTAGGAACGACGCGAGAAACGTTGCGTTATCGTGTGAAAAAATATCAATAAAACCCTCCAGCAGAACTGGAGGATTTTTTAACTGAAAAATTAGCCAAACGTATTGATAATAATACCGAGTGGGCTTTGACCTTCTAAATTTTGCGCGAGTGTTTGTAAAAAACCACCTAATGTTGCCGTATTATCAACATTTGCACCTTGGGCATTTAAAATGCTTTGAAAGCCATTTTGTAACGAGGCTAATTTGCTCGAATTGTCACTTTCTGTGTTGCGACTTTCCGCGTTTAATTGCTGAACCAACGTTTGCAAATTGCTCACGATATTGCCAACAGTCGTGGCGTTACTTGTTGCGCCGTAAGCAGCTAACGCAGCTTGGTTATTTTCTTCTGATGATTCGCCTGCATTTTCAGCACTACTTTCCGTATCACCACCATCATTTTTAAGCGCGAATTTCACCGCATTTGTAGGTGAATCCGCCGTAAAATTACGTTGTGGCGTTTCTTTTTGACTCAAAATATCAAATAAGTTTTGAATAAAAGTGCTGACAGTTTCTTTGTTGTCATCACCTTTTTGAGTTGTTCTATCTGTACCACTTACAACAGGAGCCGTCGAATTAGTGGGATTTGCAATACCAATTTGTGCAAACGCTTGTCCGATGTAAGA
>JAQTXN010000129.1 GCA_028688755.1 Methylococcales bacterium
TCGACTTTTGGTCATTGTCGAAAAAAATGTATTGGACGACAGAACACAATACGATTATTCAAAAGCTACTTCGTAAAGCACGTCAAGGAACTGAAATTATTTATGTTCCAGGTAATCACGATGAAAATGTGCGTGATTACGAAAGTTATGTTTTTGGCGACATTGTGGTGAAAGTGTCCGATATTCACACCACCGCGCAAGGAAAACGCTTTTTAATTGTTCATGGTGACGAATACGATGCGGTTGCACGGCATCACAAATGGCTCGCGAAAATTGGCAGCGTTGGTTACGACTGGTTAATTGCGTTGAATCGATTTTGGCGAGTATTCAGGCGTTTATTTGGCATTCAATCGCAATTTTCTTTAGCAGCGTACATCAAATTTAAAGTAAAAAATGCGGTGCAATTTATTTCGGATTATGAAGAAACGATTGTCCAAACGCTAAAAAATGAAAATTTAGATGGCGTAATTTGTGGGCATATTCACCATGCGGAAATTAAAACGATTGAAAATTTCTTGTATGTGAACACAGGCGATTTTGTAGAAAGTTGCACCGCCATTGTGGAACATCACAATGGCGAGTTAGAACTTATTCGTTGGAAAAAACAAGAATCTGCTTAACGTTCAACGTGTAACACGTCAACATGACTCCAAATTTCTTCGATAAAATCGTTATCCATTTCAGGCATTCCGTCTTGAATCCATTGCACTAAAATTTTTGCCGTATTCGGGTAAGTGATATGCACAGCACGATTATCATGTAGCCAATGTTGCACGGTTTCAACATCCAGTTCATCCATCACATGGGCGTAACCGAGTTGTTGCAACGCAGCACCATTTGACGTTTGTTCAACTTGCGCGTGTAAAGGTTTCACGAGAATTTTTTTACCTAATTGCAACGCTTCGCTGGTCATTGCAAAACCTGCGTTACTAATAATACCTTCGCAAGTATAAAGTTCTTTTAAGAAGCTATCACATGACATGGAATGATAAGTGATATTCGAATGTTTCGACGTGAGCGCAAGTGGTGAAGACACATGAAAATCGAAGTTCTCAAACGGCGCGAGCAATTTTTCAACATCACTGGTATCTTCAAAAGGCAAATACACCACAATTTTATTTTTAATAATGCCTTTTGTTTCAAGTGCATCCACAACGGGCGGAACAATCGGTTGTCCAAAATGATGCCAGTGCATTCCAACCGATATGTTTGCGGGTGCAAAATACTTCATAATCAAATCAGCAATTGGGTCAGAACCTTTGCGTGGAATGTCGTAGTGGTAAGCGTATTGATTCCCTAAACCTAAAACACGTTTTTTCTGTTTTTTTGCAGCCCACGCGCAAACAGGTTCAAAATCCGTAATCACCAAATCATAATCGCTTAAATCTAGCGTTTTAATGTCGTGCAAAAACATTGAAACATTTGCCTCAGCGGCAGTTTTCAAATAATTGAGTTTGCCTTTGCTAGTGTTAAAAGTCAGTCCTGTTCGCACCCAATAATCACCAAAAACAGCCATATCAAAATACTTATCCGCCGCTCGACCTGTAAATAAAAATTGAGTTTCAATGCCTGCGGCTTTAAGTTCTCTTGCCATGACGCGAGAGCGTGCTAAATGTCCGTTTCCCGTACCTTGTACACCATAAAACACTTTCATAATTTTCAACCTAAATGCCTAAAAATGACAATTAGGTTAAAGACGCTGCATGTCTTTTATGTGTCAAATAGGTTGCAGAGTTGTGTCAGTTTTATGTTTTTTGTGTGACAACATTTTAGGTGTCATCGTTTTGTCAAAATCACCGCGTAGGATTGGGAAATTATGAAAAAGACGAAGCCTAAAAAACATAAATTATTGTTACGTCATCTCATTTTAGATGATTACGACAACCTCGCTGTGCTGATGGAACACGTCTACGACAATTTAGGTGGCGCGTGGAAAAAAGATCAGTACATTTCGCAAATTACCCGTTTTCCTCAAGGACAAATTGTCATTGAAGATAATGGCGTTTTAGTTGCCGCTGCATTAAGTATGGTGGTGGATTATTACCGATTCGGTGATATTCACACCTACGCGCAAATTACAGGTGATGGCTATTTGACCCATCACGACCCAGATGGCGATACGCTCTACGGCGTAGATATTTTTGTTCATCCGAAATATCGCGGTTTGCGTTTAGGACGAAGACTTTATGATGCACGAAAAGAATTGTGCCGCAGTCTAAATTTACGTCGTTTTATTGCAGGTGGTCGCATTCCTGGTTATCACAAATACGCCGACAATTTCACGCCTGTGCGTTACATCGAAGAAGTTAAAAATCGTGAAATTTTCGACCCCGTTTTATCGTTTCAACTCGCTAACGGTTTTCACGTTCGGAAATTATTAACCAATTATTTGCCCATCGATAAAGAATCAAAAGGTTTTGCAACCTTACTCGAATGGGTCAATTTAGATTATGTTGATAAACAACCTTCTTCAATTGTTTCGTCAAAAAGTGTGGTGCGTTTGGGCGTTGTGCAATGGCAAATGCGAACCATGACCAATGTTGAAGAATTACTCAAACATGCAGAGTTTTTCATCGATGCCGTAGCTGGTTATCACGCAGATTTTGTTTTATTTCCCGAATACATGAGTGCGCCGCTCATGGGTTTATTTAACGATAAACACCCACCCGATGCCATTCGAGCTTTAGCAGGTTTTACCAGCGAGATTCGTAACGGTTTGCTGGAAATGGCGATGTCCTACAACATCAATATCATCGCGGGTTCAATGCCTGAGTACAGCAATCATGAACTTTATAACGTTTCGTGGTTATTACGTCGTGATGGCACATTTGAAGCGCAATATAAAATTCATGTAACCACAGATGAAGTCGAATGCTGGGGTGTAAAAGGTGGCGACGCGCTAAAAGTATTTGATACTGATTGCGGGAAAATTGCGGTGTTAGTGTGTTTTGATTCTGAATTTCCAGAACTTGCCCGTTTAGCCGCGTTGCAAGGCGCACAGATTTTGTTTGTGCCATTTTGGACGGACACCAAAAACGCTTATCAGCGGGTGCGTTATTGTTCGCACGCTAGAGCCATTGAGAATGAATGTTTTGTAGCGATTACGGGCAGCGTAGGGAATTTGCCACACGCTGAAAATATGGATATTCAATATGCCCAAGCGGCAATTTTTAGTCCGAGTGATTTTTCCTTTCCACACGATGCGATTTTGGCAGAAGCTACGCCAAATACCGAAATGACCTTAATTGCTGACGTGAATTTAGATTTATTAAAGCAAGCGCGTTCGCGTGGTGCAGCAAGAAATTTAGCGAAACGGCGTGAAGATTTGTATCGCATTGAATGGATTTAATAATTCTGATTGCGCTATGTTTTTGAACGCATAGCGCAATCTCATTTTGGCTAATTCAAACTGTGATAACCCGTTTCTTCGTGAAGTGCGATGTCCAAACCTTGAACCTCGTCGTCGCTCGTGACACGCAAACCAATCCACGCATCCAAGCCTTTTAGAATCGCGTAACTAAATGCAGCACTCCACGCTGCCGTAACAAAAATAGCTAAGGCTTGTACGCCAACTTGCTGTGAAATCGTTACGCCTTCAGGCAAACCTAAACCACCAAATTGCGATGCAGCAAAAACGCCTGTCATCAAAGAACCGATTACGCCCCCTACCCCATGAACAGGAAAAACGTCGAGTGAATCGTCGATTTTAAGTTTGCGTTTCACAAAATGGGTCGCGTGAAAACACACAAAACCTGCGGTCACACCAATGACTAACGCCCCAAATGCACCAACATAACCCGAAGCGGGCGTAATCGTACCTAAGCCAGCAACCATACCTGTGACGATACCTAAAACGCTGGGTCTACCGTATTTTTTCCATTCGATAGTCATCCATGTGAGCGAACCTGCGGCGGCGGCAATGTGCGTCACTAAAATCGCCATGCCAGCGCGACCGTCCGACGTTAACGCACTACCACCGTTAAAGCCAAACCAGCCAACCCAAAGCATACCTGCGCCTGTGACAACCATTGTCATGTTATGAGGTGGCATTCCCACTTGTGGAAAGCCTTTACGTTTTCCTAAAACGATTGCCGAAACTAATGCCGCAACGCCTGCATTGACGTGAATCACGATTCCGCCAGCAAAATCCATTGCGCCCATTTTTGCCAGCCAACCGCCACCCCAAATCCAATGACAAATTGGTACATAAACTAAAATTAACCACAAACCACTAAACCATAGCATTGCGGAAAATTTCATCCGTTCAGCAAAACCACCGACGATTAACGCAGGCGTAATAATGGCAAAGGTCATTTGAAACATGAAATACACGGTTTCAGGAATATCGCCGATTAAAACAGTCGTGTTAATATCAGGCAAAAAGGCTTTGGCAAAACTGCCAATCCACGCTTGTGATTCGCCACCGTCAGCAAAAATTAAACTATAAACACCTGCCAGCCATAAAATTGACACAAGACAGGTGATGGCAAAACATTGCATCAAAACAGACAGTACGTTTTTACTACGAACTAGCCCGCCGTAAAACAACGAAAGCCCTGGAATTGTCATAAACAAAACCAAAGCTGTTGAGGTTAATATCCAAGCGGTGTTTGCCTGATTTAGCTCTGCGGCAAAAACGTTTTGCGGCAGAATAAAAAAAGACGCTGCATAAAGCAGCGTCCAAAAATTAAGTTTTGGGTGCATAATTTTTACTGAAGAATTTAAATAGCTTCTTCGCCAGTTTCACCTGTGCGAATACGAATAACTTGCTCTAGGCTGGAAACGAAGATTTTTCCGTCACCGATTTTGCCTGTGTTTGCCGCTTTCACGATGGTTTCAACGGCTTTTTCCACTACATCATCGGCAACCGCGATTTCGAGTTTTACTTTAGGTAAAAAATCGACCACATATTCCGCGCCGCGATAAAGTTCAGTGTGACCTTTTTGACGACCAAAACCTTTAACTTCCGTTGCAGTAACCCCTGCAACACCAATTTCAGATAAGGCTTCACGCACGTCGTCCATTTTGAATGGTTTAATAATGGCTGTGATAAGTTTCATAAATTGTTCCAATTAAAAAGTGAAAAGAAGTGATTAAAAACTGCCTCGCAATCATAACCACTTCTACACAAAAATTACAGGTGATACGCCGTTTCGCCGTGACTTGTCGTGTCTAAACCTTGACGTTCATCTTCTTCGCTCACACGCAATCCGACAACTGCGTCTACGATTTTGTAAGCAACATAAGAAACGACGGCTGACCAAATCACCGCTACTGCAACGCCCCAAAATTGACTGGTAAATTGCGCTGCAAAATTGTATTCAGCAACACCATTTGCAACATAATCCCAAACGCCTGTACCGCCTAATGCTGGATTTGCCACAACAGCGGTGCCTAACGCGCCTAAAATACCGCCGATACCATGAACACCAAAAGCATCGAGCGAATCATCATATTTCAATTTTGCTTTCAACATCGTGACAGCCCAAAAACAAACGACTCCCGACGTTAAACCTAAGAAAATAGCCCCCATCACACCAGACCAACCGCAAGCAGGTGTAATCACAACTAATCCAGCAATTGCGCCCGACGCTCCACCTAACATACTTGGTTTGCCACGCATGAGCCATTCTGCACCCATCCACGATAAGGTTGCCGCAGCCGTTGCAAGTAAGGTATTTAAAAATACCAATGTCGCTAAACCATTCGCTTCTAAATTTGAACCGACGTTAAAACCAAACCAACCGACCCACAACAATGACGCGCCAATCATCGTCATGGTCACGCTGTGCGGAGCAAGTGCTTCACGTCCATAACCAATGCGTTTGCCAATTAACAAACTGCCGACTAAACCTGCAACACCTGCATTGATGTGAACAACTGAGCCACCTGCAAAATCTAACGCGCCTTTTTGGAATAAGAAACCTGCTGTTGCGGTTGCTGCTTCCGCTGCACTTGCATCGGTGTAAGCATCAGGGCCTGTCCAATACCAAACCATGTGTGCGAGTGGCAAATAAGAGAATGTGAACCAAATTGCGACGAATAATAAAACGGCTGAAAATTTAATACGTTCTGCAAAGGCACCAATAATGATAGCAGGCGTGATTGCCGCAAATGTTAATTGGAACGCAACGTAAGCGAATTCAGGAATGGCAACGCCTTTGCTAAATGTCGCCGCAAGCGAATCAGGCGTAATACCTGCCAAAAACGCTTTGCTCAAACCACCAAAAAACGCATTGCCTTCGGTGAACGCCACGCTATAACCATAAACTGCCCACAAAATCGCAGTCATAGAAAAAATTACAAATACTTGCATCAAAATTGAAAGCATATTTTTAGCGCGAACCATACCACCGTAAAATAATGCTAATCCTGGCACAATCATCAAAATGACTAAAAGGGTCGAAAGCATCACCCAAGCGGTATCGCCTTTATTAACAGTTGGTGCAACAACCTCGTCAGCAAAACTCAGCGCACTTGCACTCAGTAATGAAATAGCTGTGAAACTACGCAAAAATTTGTTCATATTTCCGCCTTAAAGTAGCAATTAGAAATTAACCGTAAAATCGGTTGAAAATAGAAATTGGTCTTGTTTTGCATTTCCGAATGGACGTGAACCGTCAGCCCAGTCATAACGAACGTTTGGACGTAAATTTAACCAAGTAGTAGGTTTATAGGTCACGCCCGCTGTAACAGCGTAATAACTTGTTCCGCCGTTTGTACCAGCAAAAGTTCTTGCTGGATAACCAACACGATAACCATCTTGGTCTCTAAACCATTCGCCACGAAGTCCTGCAACGATATTGTCTTTAATGTCATAAGTTAAATGGGTGTTCACACCATACCATTCGGTATCTGTTGGTGTGCCACCAATCAACACGCCGTTTGCAAAACCGTGGTCGTGTTGCACCATCAAATGGGTTTTTTCGGTGATGTTGTGTTTTAAAACAATGCTATAAATTGCCCACGCATTACTGCTGTGTTCCGAAGTTGCCCCATAAGTGCCAGTAATATTTGCCGATGTACCTTTATCATTACTTGTCCACGTTGTACCTAACAAACCGCCCCAATTTCCAAGTTGTTGGTCAAAGTTACCATCCCAGCCACCTGTTGCACTGCCTGTTAATGCACCACCAACAACTGACCAATTTGAATCAACAGCATAGTTCGCCAAAATGCCTGTGTGTGTGAACGGTTCACCAAATTGCATGGTGTAAGCGTGCGTGTAGAAAAAATTGTCGGGGGCTGGAACAGTTTCATAACCAATTGGTGTATAAAAGTGACCTGCTTTTACGTTCAAACCGTTGCCAATTGGGATGTAGGCTTCAGCGTAGGCTTGCGGCAACGCT
>JAQTXN010000130.1 GCA_028688755.1 Methylococcales bacterium
TCCATCCCATCAAACGCCACTTCAATTCCCGCTGCATCAAGTATTTTACGTTCTGGTGAATCGTTGTCTAAAATCGGATTGGTGTTGTTGATGTGAATGAGAATTTTACGGGCTTTTTGAACGCCATTTAACACTTCAATCATTCCGCCTTCTCCCGATTGCGGTAAATGTCCAATTTCACGCGCGTGTTTATGGCTAATGCCTTGCGTGACCATTTCATCATCTGTCCAAAACGTCCCATCAACCAGCAAACAATCAACTGTTTGCATTGCATCCATAACATGCGGTTCGATTTCGCCCAAACCTGGGGAATAAAACACTTTTTTGCCTGTCGAAATTTGCTCAATAATCACACCGATATTATCGCCATCGTGCGGGTCGTGACGGTGAGGAGAATAGGGCGGAGCTTTGCTTTTCAAGGCTTGCGTATAAAAACGTAAATCGGCAATTTGCGGAATTTCAAAGCTACTGCCATCAACGGGAATGTCGTGATGATTCACGGTGCAATAATCTTTGAGCATCGTGAAAAGTGGGAAGCCCGACGTTAAATCTTGCTTCACCATTTCTGAGCAATAAATATCAAGTGGCTTGCCTTCGCGCAACATTAACAGACCTGTGGTGTGGTCGATTTGGCTATCAATCAACATGACCGCTTTGATGCCCGTATCACGAATGCCATTTTGCGGTTGAATCGCGGGAAAGGCTTCTAATTGGGCGCGAATATCAGGCGAGGCATTAAACAATAACCAATTTTTATTATCGGTACTCACCGCAATCGATGACTGCGTGCGAGCTGTGCCGTTCATTTCGCCGCGACGAATACGATGACAATTATGGCAATTACAATTCCATTGTGGAAAACCACCGCCTGCGCCTGCACCTAACACACGAATTTTCATAACTAAACTCTCTCAAAAAATTAAACTCGAAAAAAAAGGGGCAATTCGCCCCTTTTTTTGGTCTTCAAACCGATAGGAATTAACGGTTGTAGATGTACATTGTGACTTCAAAACCAAAACGTAAATCTGTGTAGCTTGGTGTTTCCCATTTCATGATCGTGACCCTTTCAAAAAGTTTTTATAATTGATGTTTAGCTTGCAAAATCTAAGCTGCCGCGAAGTATAAAAGGATTCTTTTTTTTACGCAACACTCGCAAATTCAGTCTTTACACCGCAATTAAAATACGGTGGCATTTCGTGAATGTATGCCATATACATTGCATCTGCCATTGACCATAAAACATCCAATTTGAATTTTAAAATTTCCACCATGCGATTTTGTTGTTCACGGGTTTTATACCAATCAAGCGTAATTTCCAAACCATGCTCTACGTCACGACGCGCTTCTGTTAAACGTTTTCTAAAATACGCATAACCTTCCGCTTCCACCCACGGATAATGCGTCGGCCAATTGTCGAGACGTTGTTGATGAATTTTTGGCGCGAATAATTCGGTGAGCGACGAACTTGCCGCCTCATGCCACTCCGCTCGACGAGCAAAATTCACATACGCATCAACCGCAAAACGCACCGCAGGTAAAACGTGTTTCAATGACGTAATTTCTTCGCGTGTTAAACCCACCGCGATACCAAGTTGAATCCATGCTTCAATTCCACCCACGTCACCAGGATGTCCGTCGTGATCTAAAATGCGTTGAGTCCATTTCGCGCGAGTTTCACGGTCGGGACAATTTGCCAAAATGTTCGCGTCCTTAATCGGAATGCAAACTTGGTAATAAAAGCGATTCGCCACCCAACCTTGCAATTGTGCTTTGGTCAATTTTCCTTCGTTCATCAACGTGTGATACGGATGATGAATGTGATACAAATTTTCCATGCCGCGCAATTGCGCTTCAAATTCGTCGCGTGTCCAAGGGGTATTTTCTGTTGTCATCTTTGCCTCTTTTGTTGGTTAAAAATGTGAAAATCAAATTGAAATTGCGCGTGCAACAGCTTCGGCAACTTTAATACCGTCGATTGCAGCAGATAAAATCCCGCCTGCATAACCCGCACCTTCGCCTGCGGGATAAAGTCCAACTGTATTTAAACTTTGAAAATTATCATCACGTTTAATACGAATTGGTGAGGAGGTGCGTGTTTCAACGCCTGTTAAAAGCGCGTCGTGCATGGCAAAATCTTTTATTTTTTTATCAAACACGGGCAAGGCTTCTTGAATTGCGGTCACAGCATAATCGGGCAGGGCAGAGCGCAAATCGGTCAATGTGACTGATGGCGTGTAGGACGGAACAACTGAACCGAATTTTGTTGACGATTTGCCTGCTAAAAAATCACCCACTAATTGCGCGGGAGCAGAATAATTTTCACCACCGAGTAAAAACGCTTGCCGTTCCCAATGCCGTTGTAAATCAACGCCAGCTAAAACGTGTTGTGGGTAATCGATTTCAGGTGTAATGCCGACGACAATTGCGCTATTGGCATTGCGTTCGTTGCGCGAGTATTGGCTCATGCCGTTTGTGACAACATGACCCGCTTCAGACGTTGCCGCCACCACGGTTCCACCAGGACACATACAAAAACTATAAACCGAGCGTCCATTTTTGCAGTGATGCACTAATTTGTAATCTGCCGCGCCAAGTCTTGAATTTCCCGCATTATCGCCAAAACGACATTGGTCAATGAGTGACTGCGGATGCTCAATTCGAAAACCCATCGAAAACGGTTTCGCTTCCATATAAACGCCAACTTTATTCAGCATTGCAAAGGTATCGCGTGCGCTGTGTCCAACTGCTAACACAACGTGTGGACTTTCCAAAATTTCACCGTTTGCCAAACGCACGCCTTGAACGTGATTATTTTCAATTAACAATTCATCAACGCGGCTTTCAAAACGAATTTCACCGTCTAAAGATTCAATTGTGGCGCGAATTTCTTCAACCATCGACACTAGCCGAAATGTACCAATGTGCGGTTTGCCTAAATGCAAAATTTCAGGCGGTGCGCCCGCTTTGACGAATTCTTGTAACACTTTTCGACCGTAATGATTCGGGTCTTTGATTTGAGTATAAAGTTTGCCATCAGAAAATGTGCCTGCGCCACCTTCACCAAATTGCACATTGGATTCGGGATTAAATTCACGTTTGCGCCAAAGTCCAAAGGTGTCTTTCGTGCGTTCACGAACAGATTTTCCGCGTTCTAACATGATGGGTTTAAAGCCCATTTGCGCCAAAATTAAGGTCGCCAATAAGCCGCAAGGTCCTGCGCCAATAATGATGGGACGAATTTTATTTTCAGGTTTTGCGTGTGTAATGAAACGATATTGCGTATCGGGTGTTTGATTGATATGAATGTCGCTAGCAAATTTTTCTAAAATTTTTGTTTCATTTTTTACTTCAACATCAACGGTATAAACCATTTGAATGTCCGATTTTTTTCGGGCATCGTGATTTTGCCGAAAAATTTCATAACGAATAAATTCATCTAAATCTATTTGCAGCCGATAAAGCACAGCAGATTGCAAGTCGACATCAGAATGATTGAGTGGTAATTTTAATTCGGTAATTCTTAGCATGAATTTTTAAAAGCAAGTAAGTTAAAAACAGTCAGTGTTTATGTTTATTGATGTCAACGTATCGTTTATAATTAAAGCACTTCCTTGAATTCTTAGGAAATGCACGCAAAAGCGGCAGTGCTATTATGCACTAGGAATCTTAGATTTTTTCTAAGAAACTCGTAACTATTGTAAAATGTTGTTTAAGCCGTAACACGACGCGCAGTAAAATTAACTAAAACTATAAAAGCCTTAGGAAAAGAAAATGGATATACCAGCAGATATGTTACAGAAAAAAATTCTTATTGTTGATGACGCAGCATCGATGCGTACGTTGACGAAAGCAATTTTACGCGAAGCAGGTTTCGCACACGTTTTTGACGTTCCAGGCGGTCGTGAAGCGTTAATGATGATGGCAAAAGTCAAAATTAACGTAGTGATTTGCGATTGGAATATGCCTGGTATGAGCGGTATTGAGTTATATCAAGCGGTTAAAGCCGATGATAAATTGTACGTTCCACCTTGGATTATGCTTACTTCTTCAGGTGAAGCTGAGAAAGTTAAAGAAGCCATTTCAGTTGGGATTACGTCTTACATCGTCAAACCTTTCAAACCTGATAATCTAATCAGTCAACTTGTTGCGAAACTCAAAGCAGGTTGATTTAACGCTTAGGTTTCCCCAAAAAGCCCTGTTATTTAGCAGGGCTTTTTTGTTTGTATTACTTACCATTTGAAAAGACATGAATTCAGAGCAAAATCCGCTGCCCACAAAAGTTGTACAAATTGAAATCACTGAAGAAAATCACGAACAACGCCTAGATAATTTTTTAATTACGTTGCTAAAGGGCGTTCCAAAAACGCGTATTTATCGTATTGTTCGCAAAGGTGAAGTGCGCGTGAATAAAGGGCGCGTTGAAGTGAATTACCGTTTGAAAACAGGCGATATTGTGCGAATTCCACCTGTGCGAATTGCCGAGCGTAGCGAAGAAGTTTTTGTACCGAGCAATTTAAAAGAGGCTCTGCAACACAGCATTTTGTATGAAGACGACGGCTTTTTGATTGTGAACAAACCCGCAGGTTTTGCGGTTCATGGCGGCAGTGGTGTGAGTTCGGGAATTATTGAAGGATTACGTTTATTACGTCCTGAAGCAAAATTTTTAGAGCTAGTGCATCGCTTGGACAAAGACACATCGGGCTGTTTAGTCATTGCCAAAAAACGCTCTGCACTCCGCGCTTTTCACGCGATTTTTCGGGATAATCAAGTGAAAAAAACGTATGTGGCATTGCTTTCAGGTCAATGGAAAAAGAAAAAATTAGTCGTCAACGCGCCGCTTTTGAAAAATATCGCGAAAGGTGGAGAACGTATGGTGATGGTCAGTTCAGCAGGTAAAGAAGCGGAAACCGTTTTTACGCGTTTAACTGCCTTTGCAGAATCAACCTTAGTTGAAGCTGCACCTAAAACTGGACGCACACATCAAATTCGCGTTCATGCGTTGCATTTAGGACATCCGATTGTGGGCGATGAGCGTTATGGACGTGACGACGTGAATCTAGCGTTTAAACAAAAAGGTTACAAACGCATGTTTTTACATGCAAAAACGTTAGCTTTTTCACATCCGCTAACAGGTGTAGCGATGAAAATTACAGCACCGTTACCACAACAACTTGAACTTTTACTCGCCAAAGAAGCGATTTAATGTGTCATGAACAAGTTTAAAAATTTGAGTCTTTTTGTTTTATTTTTGAGCGTTTGTTTTTTGTCAGCTTGTAGCACTATTCCGACTACACCGCGTAATACCGAAAATTTATGCTCAATTTTCAAACAGAAAAAAGGTTGGCTTGCCGCGAGCAATGCCGCTTATCAAAAATGGGGCGTGCCTATCCCAGTGCAAATGGCAATCATGCACCAAGAATCGCATTTCGTCGCCGATGCACAGGCATCAAATGACTTTTTTTCATGGTTATTTAATTCAAGCAGTGCCTACGGCTATCCTCAAGCGCAAGACGTGACGTGGAATGATTACCAGAAGAAGACGGGGCATTGGCTAGCGCAACGTGATAATTTTTCTGATGCCTGTGATTTTATTGGTTGGTATTCGCACATTAGCAATCAAAAACTTGGCATTCCAAAAAACGATGCACGAAATTTATATTTGGCATATCACGAAGGGTGGGGCGGTTTTCAACGTCAAACGTATAATCAAAAATCGTGGCTTTTAACCGTTTCAAATAAAGTGGCACAACGCGCAAAACTTTTTTCACAACAACTCAGTTCGTGTCAATGACGCAAAATTATTCGTGGCAAATTCACCATTCAAAATGGCTGATTCGATTGCTTACTTTCGGTTATGTTTTAGCGTTTAGCGCGAGCTTTTTAAATGCACTCACGTTGGTAATTAAAGTGAGTTTGGCAATGGTGATTGTATTGTACGGTTTTTTTACGCTAAAACGCTTGGCGCATGAACTATGGCAACTTGATTATGACGAAGAAAATGGTTGGCAATTATTTGAATTTAGCCGATTGCGCTCAATTGAGATTTTGCCAACGACTGTGGTGTCACGGTATTTCATTTTTTTGCATTACCAATTTGATGGAAAAAAATTTTATCGATTGATTTTTAAAGATGCACTGGCTCAAAACATCAATGATTTTAGGCAGTTAATGGTAACGTTGAAAACGTATTAGGAAAATTTTATGGTTTTAAGTGATATTTATATTTACCCCGTTAAATCCCTTGCAGGCATTCGGGTTGAAAATTGGGAAGTCGTTGAAACGGGTTTGAAATACGATCGGCAATGGATGTTAATTGACGAACAGGGACAATTTTTAAGTCAGCGTCGTTTGCCCAAAATGGCGTTAATTCAAACGCGCTTAACCGAGTCTGAATTGATTTTGTCAGCCCCCAATTTTGCAGATTTACATTTATCGCTTGAACCAAAAGATGGCGCGATAATTTCAAGTACAGTTTGGAAAGATTGTTGTGACGCAAGGCATGTTTCAAATGAAGCCGATGCGTGGTTTAGAGAAGTTTTGCAAATTCCTTGCACGTTGGTTTATTTGCCACCCGAAACAAAACGCGGCGTTGATTTAAATTATGCCCTAGAAGCTGACCGCGTGGCTTTTTCAGATGGATTTCCGTTTTTGATTATCTCTGAAAACTCGTTGAATTCGCTAAATTCACAGCTTGAAAACCCTGTTGAAATGGCGCGTTTTCGTCCAAATTTGGTGATTTCAGGTTGTGAGGCGTATGCAGAAGATTTTTGGCGCGAAATTCAAATTGGTAATATCGATTTTCGTTTACCAAAACCATGTTCACGTTGCAGCGTGCCTGCCATCAATCCCAATACGGCAGAAGTGGGCAAAGAGCCTTTAACGACGTTGAATCGTTTGCGTAAAGCTAACGGCAAAATTTATTTTGGGCAAAATGCGTTACATAATTCGTGTGGTGAATTGAACGTTGACGATGCGGTACTTGTAAAACAACGTGGTGAATCCAATTTAATTTTCAACTCTGTTCAAGTTTCATAATTATTGGATTACTTCATTTTTGTGTCGTTGATACATTTCAACCGCTGCGTTGTGAGCTTCAAGCGTTGCCGAAAAAACGTGCGTTCCGTCACCTTTTGCCACGAAATATAATGCTTCGCTTACGTCGGGATGTAATGCCGCGTGAATTGCCTCACGTCCAGCCATTGCAATAGGTGTTGGCGGTAAGCCTTTGAAAGTATAATTGTTGTAAGGTGTTGGATTTTGCAAATCGGCGGTTTTAATATCG